>JBIOTN010000014.1:0-41405 GCA_044866005.1 Candidatus Rokuibacteriota bacterium
GGCCGAGTCAGCGGGCCGGGGTCTGGCGGCGGTCCGGGAGGCGGCCGAGCTCGACCCCGACCTGCTGCCGCGCGCGCTCCCGCACCACGGTGAGCTGGATCCGGGTGCCCGGCGCGGTCCCCGCGACCCGGCGGGTGAGCTCCGGCGGCCCCGTCACCGGCTGCTCGCCGAGCGCGACGATGACGTCCCCCTTCTGGAGGCCCGCCTTCTCGGCCGGGGATCCCGGCACGACGCCCTCGACGACCGCCCCGCGCCGCTCCGTCAGCCCCGCCCGTTCGGCGAGGTCCGGCGTGACGGGACTCACCGCGACCCCCAGCCAGCCCCGCACGACCGAGCCCCGCTCCCGGAGCTGCGGCAGCACGGTCTTCGCCAGGTTGATGGGGATGGCGAACCCGATCCCGACGGAGCCGCCCGTCTGGGAGAAGATGGCGGTGGTGATGCCGATGGCGGCGCCGCGGCTGTCGATCAAGGGCCCGCCGGAGTTGCCCGGGTTCACGGAGGCGTCGGTCTGGATGAAGTCGTCGTAGGGGCCGCTCCCGATGAAGCGCTCCTTGGCGCTGACGATCCCCGTCGTGACGGTCTGGTCGAGCCCGAAGGGGTTGCCGATCGCCATGACCGGCTCGCCCACCTGGAGGCGGTCCGAATCGCCGAGCGGCAGCACGGGCAGGGCCGTGGTCTCGATCTTGAGGAGCGCCAGGTCCGTGGCGGGATCGGTGCCCACGACCTTCGCGTGGTGCTCGCTCCCGCGGTCGAGCTTCACGATGATCTGGCCGCCGCCCCCCACGACGTGGTTGTTGGTGACGACGAACCCGTCCGGCGAGACGATGAAGCCCGAACCCAGGCTGGCGCGCTGGCTGCCCGGCGGCGACCCCTCGAAGAAGCGCCGGAGGAACTCCGCCATCGGATCGTTGGGCCGGCCCTGGATCGCGCTCACGTTCACGACCGCCGGGCGGGTCGCCTTGGCCAGCTCGACCCAGATGGCGAAGGGGGAGGGGAGGGGGCCGTCGCCGGTGGCGGCCGTCCAGAACTGCGCGCTGGCGGGGGGCGAGCCGGGCCGGTGGAAGTCGACACGGATCGAGATGACGCCGGCGACCACCAGGAGGACGGCCACCAGCGCGACGGCGACCAGCCACGGGGTGACGCGTCGCATGGCTCGATTCTAGCAGCAAGCCCGACGCCGAGCACGCCGCGCGCGGCCGGGGTCCGGACCGGCTGGCGGTCGCCGGAGGGCGCGTGGCAGAATGAGGCGGCGGCCGGGTACCCTGGCGCCGCCGCCGGGCCGTCCTCGCCAGCCGACCCTGCTCGGGGAGACGAACGATGCGCTACGAATCGCTCAGGCTCGAGACCGCGGCCGGCGTCGCCACGCTCACGCTGAATCGTCCCGACGCCTACAACGCCTTGACCCTCGCGCTCGGCCGGGAGCTGTTCTCGGCCGTGCTCGAGGTGGACGAGGACCCGGCCGTGCGCTGCATCGTGCTGACGGGCGCCGGGAAGGCCTTCTGCGGCGGCGGGGACGTGAAGGAGTTCGTCCAGCACCTGCCCCGGATCGGGGTGCTGATCAAGGAGCTGACGACCTACGTCCACGGCGCCGTCTCGCGGCTGGTGCGCACGCCGAAGCCGGTCCTCACCGCGGTCAACGGGACCGCGGCGGGCGGCGGGTTCTCGCTGGCGCTGGCCGGGGACCTGGTCCTGGCGGCGGAGTCCGCGCGCTTCACCATGGCCTACTCGCGCATCGGCGCCACGCCCGACGGCTCCTCGTCCTACTGGCTGCCGCGGCTCTGCGGGATCCGGCGCGCGGCGGAGCTCTTCTACACGAACCGCGTGCTGAGCGCGCAGGAAGCCATGGCCTGGGGGATCGTCAGCCGCGTGGTCCCCGACGCGGAGCTTCCCGATGCCGTCGCGCAGCTCGCCGGCGAGCTCGCCCAGGGCCCCACCCTGGCGCTCGGACGCGGCAAGCGCCTCTTCCACGCCTCGACGACCGAGAGCCTGGAGACCCAGATGGAGCTGGAGAGCCAGCTGATCGCGGCGAGCGGCCACACGGAGGACTTCGGGGAAGGCGTGCGCGCCTTCGTGGAGAAGCGCCCCCCCGTCTTCAAGGGCCGCTGAGGCGGGCGACCGCGGGGCCCGCGGCGGTGCGGGCGCGGGACCGCGCCGGCGGGCGGACGGCGCGCCGGCGGCGGTCCGGGATCAACTCTCCCGGCGCGTGCTGCCGAAGGCCTCGAAGAGCCCGCGGAGGATCAGGAACAGCCCGACCGCGAGCACGATCGCGACCGCGAAGTCGAAGACGGCCTGCAGGACCAGCTGGGTCATGGTCCACCTCCAGTGCCCGATTCTGCCCGGGCGGGGCCAGACGACCCGATCAGGGTACTCCGGGCCCGGGGAAACCCGTGCAGAGATTCCGGCAGTCCCGCCCCCGCGGGTTTCCCATCTGGGAGGACCCGCCGACACCGCGCCGGGCGCCCCGCGGGCGCGGGCCTGCGGCCGCGCCTGATGGGTCGGCTCAGCGGGCGGGCTTGTAGGCCTTCGCCTCGGCCGCGATCTTCTCCGGCTCGAAGCGGTTGATCTCCTCGATCAGCTCGTTCGTCACGAGGTCGCGCGCGTCGACCGGCTGCTTGATGATCCCCCAGCGGTGCATGAACTCCGCGTAGGCGCCGTAGTTCGCCTCGGAGCTCTCGCCCCAGCGCCTGACCCCCGCCTTCTCGAGCTTCCAGTTCTGCGCCCGGGCCTGGAGCACCTTCGTGTCGTCGCGGATCGCCGTGGCCTCGTCCTTCCCGGTCGGCTTGGTCTGGGGGAAGACCTCGTAGACGACGCGCACGGCCGCCTCGGGGTTCGCGATGGCGAAGATCGTTCCCTTGGCGTAGCTCCGGGCGAGGGCGATGGCCTCCTTGCGGCGGCTCTTGAGCGTCTCCTCCAGCGCCATGAAGCCGTTCGAGGGGTAGCGGTCGATCTCGCGCGTGTCGAGGAGGCGGAGCCTGACGCCCGCGTTCTCCACCATGGCGTACTGCGTGTCGAACTGGCTGAGCGCGTCCACTTGCTTGTTCCGCAGCATCGCGGCGGTCTGGGCGCCCTCCCCGGCGACCACGATGGTGACGTCCTGGTCGGGGTTCAGGCCGGCCGTGGCCGCGAGGGCCCGGGCCACGATGACGCCGCCGGAGGCCATCGAGATCACGCCGATGGTCTTGCCCTTGAGGTCCGTGATGGTCCGGACCGGGCTGTCCGCGGGCACGGCGATGCCGTAGATGTTCCCCTGGTAGGCCGTGTAGAAGATCTTCGCCTTGATCCCCTGGGGCCGGCCGATGGCGAGGGGCTCGACGCTGGGCAGGGCGAACTCCACCTCGCGCGTGGCGACGTTCTTCACGCAGTCCGTCGAGCCGGGGAGCGGGACCAGCTCGACCTCGATCCCCTCCT
The DNA here is from genome assembly GCA_044866005.1 of Candidatus Rokuibacteriota bacterium. Classification (GTDB taxonomy): domain Bacteria; phylum Methylomirabilota; class Methylomirabilia; order Rokubacteriales; family DASRDR01; genus JBIOTN01. The sequence continues at coordinate 3,409 of JBIOTN010000014.1, forward strand.
GGCGGAACCAGCCGAGCCGGGTGGCGATCGCGAACGGCGCGGCCGCCGCCGAGACGGTGCGGGCGCACCAGCCGACCTTGAGCCTGGTGACCTGCGCGGACGCCGGCGCGCCCGCGGCGCCGAGCCCGAGCGCCAGCGCCGCGATCACGGCGGTCCGCAGCCCCGGCCGGAAGCGTCGCAGCCTTACCATGCGCTGACCTCCTTTTTCACCCGGGGATCGCGCGCCAGCTCGGCGACGGCGTCCGGCCCCTCGGCCTCCCCGGCCTCCGCCTTCTGCTTCTCCGAGGCGTCCCAGAAGAGGACGCGCCGGCGGACCAGCAGGAGGCTCCGGTTGAGGAGGAGCCCGACGACCGACAGCACGAGCAGCACGGAGAACTGCCCGGAGACGTCCATGGTGAAGTTCATGCTCTGGATCAGCATGCCCAGGCCCGAGGTGGCGCCCACGAACTCGCCGACGATGGCGCCGATCAACGCGAAGATCATGGCGACGTCGAGCCCGGCCATGACGAAGGGAAGCGCGTTCGGCAGCCGGAGCATCCAGAAGATCTGCCGCGGGCTCGCGGCGAGCGAGCGCATCAGGCTCACGCGGTCCTCGTCGGCGGAGCGCAGCCCCACCATCGTGTTCACCAGGAGCGGGAAGAACGCCACGAGCGCGGCGTTGACCACCTTGGAGGTCAGACCGAGGCCGAACCAGATGACGATGAGCGGGGCGAGCGCGACCTTGGGGAGCGACTGGAACATCACGATGTAGGGGTAGAGGAAGTATTCGAGCCAGCGGCTGAGCGCCACCGCGGTGCCGAGCGAGAAGCCGAGCGCCGCGCCGAGGAGGAAGCCGAGGAGCGTCTCGAGGAGCGTGTAGTAGAGGTGCTTCGGGTAAAGGCCGCTGGCGAATCCGCGCCAGAGGGCGACGGCCACCTTCGACGGGGGCGGCAGGACGAAGGCCGGGACGTCGAGCAGACGCACCGCCGCTTCCCACGCGGCGACCGAGGCGGCGAAGAGCACGACCGAGAGCGCGACGTTCCGCGCGCGGTTCATCCGTCCACGGCGCCCCGGGCGGAAAACCGCGCCCGGATGTCCCGCACGTAGTCGCCGAAGACCGGCGTGTTCATGACGTCGAGCGGGCGGGGGTGCGGCAGCTCCACGCGCACGTCGCCCATGATCCGCCCCGGGCGGGACGTCATGACCAGGACCCGGTCGCCCAGGAACACCGCCTCCGGGATCGAGTGCGTGATGAAGAGCACGGTCTTCCGCTTCTCCAGCCAGATCCGCTGGACCTCGAGGTTCATCTGCTCCCGCGTCATGGCATCCAGCGCCCCGAACGGCTCGTCCATCAGGAGCATCGCCGGATCGTGGACGAGCGCGCGCGTGAGCGCGACCCGCTGCTGCATCCCGCCGGAGAGTTCCCAGGGATACCGCCGCTCGAAGCCCTCGAGCCCGACCAGGGCGAGGAGGTCGAGCCCGGCCGCCCGGTACCGCTCGCGGCCGAGCCCCTGGACGTCCACCGGCAGGAGCACGTTGTCGAGCACCGTGCGCCACGGGAAGAGGACGGGCGACTGGAAGACCACGCCGATGTCCCGCCGCGGCCCCACGATCCGCGTCCCGCGCAGGTACGCGGCGCCGCCGGACGGCGGCAGGATGCCGGCGAGGATCTTGAGCAGCGTGGACTTCCCGCATCCCGACGGTCCGACCACCGCGACGAACGCGCTCTCCGCCACGCTGAAGGAGATGCGCTCGAGGGCCGCGACACGACCGTCGCGGGTGGTGTAGCGCTTGGAGAGGTCGGTGACGCTGATGGCGTCCATGCCTGCCGGGCGCGGGCGATGGGAGATGCTCATCGCGAGCCTACTATGTCCATCGTGGAAACGCAACGCGGGCCGCGGGCCGTCCGGCCGGCTGGTGGCTCAGGACGCCGGCGCCGCGGGACGTCCGCTCGGTGTGCGGCCTCTGGCGCGGCCGACCGCGCGCCAGACGAAGGGCGCGACCAGGATCGCGACGGCGAGGCCCACGAGCGCGGCGGAGATCGGCCGGGTCACGAAGACCGTCGGGTCGCCCTGGCTGATGGCGAGCGCCCGGCGGACCTGCTGCTCGGACAGGGGTCCCAGGATCATCCCGACGAGCGCCGGCGCCACCGGGAAGTCGTAGAGCCGCATGGCGTAGCCGATGAGGCCGATCACGAGCAGGATCACCAGGTCGGCCACCGAGCCGTTCGCCGCGTAGGCGCCCAGGAAGGCGAACACCATGATCCCCGCGTAGAGGAGCGGACGCGGGATCATGAGGAGCCGGACCCAGATCGGCGCGAGCGGGAGGTTCAGGACGAGCAGCATGAGGTTCCCGATGTAGAGGCTCGCGATGAGGCCCCAGACGAGGTCCGGCCGCTGCTCGAAGAGGAGCGGCCCGGGCTGGAGCCCGTAGCCCTGGAAGGCGGCGAGCAGGATGGCCGCGGTCGCGGAGGTCGGCAGCCCGAGCGTGAGGAGCGGGGCGAGCACCCCGGCCGCGGCGGCGTTGTTCGCCGCCTCCGGCCCCGCGACCCCCTCGATCGCCCCGTGGCCGAACTCCTCGGGATGCCTGGTGAGCCGCTTCTCCACCAGATACGAGAGGAACGTGGGGATCTCGGCGCCGCCGGCCGGCAGCGCGCCGATCGGGAAGCCCAGCAGCGTTCCCCGGAGCCAGGGCTTCCAGGAGCGGCGCCACTCCTGCCGCGTCATCCACACCGACCCCCGGATCGGCACGACCTCGGCGTCCCGCTCCCGGCTCGCCGCGTACAGGGTCTCGCCGACCGCGAAGAGACCGACCACGACGAGCACCACGCCGACGCCGTCCAGCAGGGCGGGGAGTCCGAGCGTGAAGCGCGCCTGGCCGGTCTGCGTGTCGATCCCGACGAGGCCGAGGCCCAGGCCGAAGAAGAGGCTGATGAACCCGCGCAAGCGGGACTCGCCCAGCACCGCGGACACGGTGGTGAAGGCGAGCAGCATCAGGCTGAAGTAGTCGGCCGGGCCGAAGGCGAGGGCCACCGAGACGAGCAGCGGCGCGAGGAAGGTGAGGCCGAGCGTGGCCAGCGTGCCGGCCACGAAGGAGCCCACCGCGGCGGTCGCCAGCGCCGCGGCGCCGCGCCCGCGTCGCGCCATGTGGTGCCCCTCGAGCGCGGTGATGATGGAGGCCGACTCGCCCGGGGTGCGGATCAGGATCGAGGTGGTCGAGCCGCCGTACATCGCGCCGTAGTAGACGCCCGCGAACATGATGAAGCTCGCGGTGGGGGCCAGGTTGTAGGTGGCGGGGAGCAGGAGCGCGACGGTCAGGGCCGGCCCGATGCCGGGCAGCACGCCGACCGCCGTGCCGAGCACGGCGCCGACGAAGGCGAACATGAGGTTCACGGGCTGGGCGGCCACGGCGAAGCCCTGTCCGAGCGCCGCGAGCGTGTCCAACGCCCTACCAGCGGTCGAGCGGACCGCCCGGGAGCGAGACGCCGAGGCCGCGCGAGAACAGGACGTAAACGGCCACCCCGATCAGGACTCCGAGGCCGAGGTTCCGGAGCCACCGTCGGGACCCGAACCCGCGCGCGGCGAGGACGAAGAGGATCGCCGCGGCGGGCGGGAAGCCCGCCGGCGTGAGCAGGACGGTCGCCACCACGAGCCCCCCGAGGAGCCAGGGGAGCGCGCCGCGCTCGGCCGGGGCCGCGGCGCTCGGGAACTCCACGCCGCGCCGCAGGGCGACCAGAAAGGCGGCGCCGAGCGCGACCAGCGCCGCCCCGACGAGGGTGGGGAAGGCCCGCGGCCCGACGCCGGCGTAGGCCGCCTCGCCCGGGATGGTGCGGGCGTTCAGGAGGAGGAACAGCCCGAGCCCGGTGACGCCGACGCCGACGAGGAGAGGACCGGCGGGACGGACCACCCGGCTACTGGACCAGGCCCACGTCCTTCAGCACCTTGGCCGTCTGCTCGGTCGAGGTCTTGACGAAGGCAGCGAAGGCATCGCCGCCGAGGTAGGCGTCGTCCCAGTTGTGCTTCTGGAGCGCGGCCTTCCAGGAGCCAGACTTGGCCAGGCCGTCGACCACGTCGAGCAAGGCCTTGCGATCGGCCGGGCTGATCCCGGCCGGCGCCACCACGCCGCGCCAGTTGCCGAACTCCACCTTGACGCCCTGCTCCTTCAGCGTGGGGACGTCGACGCCGGCGAGCCGCGTCGGCGCGCTGATCGCGATGGCCCGCAGCCGCTTGGACTCGATGTGGGCCTGGAACTCGCCGTAGCCGCTGATGCCCGCCGTCGCCTGGGCGCCCAGGAGCGCGGCCACGGCCTCGCCGCCGCCCGCGTACGCGATGTAGTTGACCTTCGCGGCGGGGACGCCGACGGACTCCGCGACGAGCGCCGCCAGGATGTGGTCGGAGCCGCCGCGCGAGCCGCCCACGATCGCCGTCGCGCCGGGATCTCTCTTCAGGGCGTCGGTGAACTCCTTCAGGGTCTGGATCTTCGAGGAGGCCGGCACGGCGATGACCAGGTACTCGGAGGTCAGCCGGGCGATCGGCGTCACGGCGTCGAGCGTCACCGGCGCCTTGTTCGTCAGGATGGCCCCGACCATGACCAGGCCCATGACCATGAGCGAGCCGCCCTCGCCCTTGCTCTTCGCGAACTCGGCGAGCCCGATCGTCCCGCCCGCCCCGCCCCGGTTCGTGAGCCGGATCGGCCCGGTCACGAGCTTCTCGTTCCGCAGCGCCTGCTCCATGGCCCGGCCCGTCTGGTCCCAGCCCCCGCCCGGGTTCGCCGGGATGAGGATCTTGAGCGCGGGCAGCGGCTCGGCGGCGAGCGCGGCCGCCGCACCGGTGAGGGGGAGGACGGCAGACAGCACGAGCGCGCAAGCGACCCTGAGCATCGGCGAGTCCCCTTTCCGGGCGAGGTGAGTTGTCCAGGCGCAAGGGATTATAGCGTGCGCCGCGGAGCCTGACCAGCCGGCGACCGGCGCGACGCCGCCGGCCCCACGCGCGCCGCGGGCCTTGAGAGGCCGGGCGCGGCGCGGTAAGATGACCGTCCATCCGGACGGCGGCGCGTGACGATCCTGCGCGCGTCCGCCGCGTCACCACGTGGTCCGGCGTTGGCCGGGGAGGCACGATGAGCACGTCCCGTCGCCGCCCGCCGCAGGCACGGGCGCCGAAGGTCCCCACGGCCGATCTCTGCGCCCGGTACGCCCGCATCTACACGGCGGCCATCACCGACGTGCTGGACAAGCACGGCCTCTACAACCAGACCCTCCCGCACGACATCGTGCCGCTGGCGCCCGAGACCCGTCTGGCCGGCGTCGCGTTCCCCGCGACCGGCAAGCAGAGCCGGAACACGGAGACCGAGGGGCCGATCCGCGCCTTCCTCAAGCTGCTGGGGGCGGTGCCGCGCGACGCGGTGCTCGTGATCCAGGCCAACGACGACGTGGCCGCGCACTTCGGCGAGCTCTCCGCCGTCGCCATGAAGGCACGCGGCGTGCGCGGGGTCGTGGTGGACGGGGCGACCCGCGACGCCGCGTACATCCTGCGCGAGAAATTCCCGATCTTCTGCCGCTACCGCACGCCGCAGGATTCGCTGCCGCGGTGGCGCGCGATCGGCTGGGGGCGCGCCGTCACGATCGGGGACGTGCGGATAGCGCCGGGCGACATGGTCGTGGGCGACCTCGACGGGGTCGCGGTCGTGCCGAAGAAGCTCGCCGTCCCGGTGCTGCTGGAGTGCGAGGCGCTGCTGGACACCGAGAACCAGGTCCGGGACGCCGTCCGGCGCGGAATGGCGCCGCTCAAGGCCTACGAGAAATTCGGCGTGTTCTGAGATCTCGGAGGGGGCCTCGATGGCCCCCTCCGACGGCCCTCGCGGCGAAGCCGCGACCGTCGCTTTTCGGCGACGGCATCGGGCCTGCCTCCCCCCGGGAGGGCGGGAAGGACAGCCAGAAACGGGAGCCAGACGATGATGCAGGCGGCGGAGCGGATGGGGCGGCTCGGCACGGAGTCCGCGTTCGAGGTGCTGGCGCGGGCGAAGGCGCTCGAGCGGCAAGGAAAGCCCGTGGTCCACCTGGAGATCGGGGAGCCGGACTTCGACACGCCGGCACACATCCGCGAGGCGGCCAAGCGCGCGCTCGACGCGGGCGCGACGCACTACGGCCCGTCGGCCGGCCTGCCCGAGCTGCGCGAGGCGATCGCCCGGCACGTCGGCGAGACTCGCGGCATCGCCGTGTCGCCGGACGAGGTGGTGGTCACGCCGGGCGCGAAGCCGATCATGTTCTTCGCGATCCTCGCCCTGGTCAACCGGGGCGACGAGGTCGTGTACCCGAACCCCGGCTTCCCCATCTACGAGTCCGTCATCAACTTCGTCGGCGGGGTCCCCGTGCCGATCCCGCTGCTGGAAGAGACCGGGTTCGGCTTCGACCTCGAGGCGCTCGAGCGTCGGGTCTCCCGCAAGACCCGGCTGCTCGTCATCAACTCACCCCAGAACCCGACCGGCGGGGTGCTGGCGCCCGACGAGGTCGGACGGATCGCCGAGCTGGCGCGCCACTACCGCGTCCCGGTGCTCTCCGACGAGATCTATCGCCGCTTCCTCTACGAAGGGCAGTTCGCCTCGATCGCCAGCCTGCCCGGGATGAAGCCGCAGACGATCATCCTCGACGGCTTCTCCAAGTCCTACGCCATGACCGGCTGGCGGCTCGGCTACGGCGTGATGCCGGTCCCGCTCGCCGAGCACGTGACGCGGCTCATGACCAACTCCGCCTCGTGCACCGCGACCTTCGTCCAGCACGCCGGGCTGGCGGCGCTTCACGGCGACGACGCGCCGGTGAAGGCCATGGTGGAAGAGTTCCGCCGCCGGCGCGACCTCATCGTGGACGGCCTGAACCGGCTGCCCGGCGTCTCCTGTACCCGGCCGCGCGGCGCCTTCTACGTCTTCCCCAACGTGAAGGCGCTCCGGCGCCCGGCCCGGGAAATCGCGACCTACCTCCTCGACGAGGCCGGCGTGGCCCTCCTCTGGGGGACCGCCTTCGGCGAGTTCGGCGAGGGCTACCTCCGGCTCTCCTACGCCGCCTCGCGGGACGCGATCGAGCGGGCCCTGGACCAGATGGGGAAGGCGTTGACGCGCCTGACCTGAGCGGCACGGTGTCCGCCGCCGATCCGGCCGCGGCTGCGCCCGGGCCCGCGCGGGACTTCGTCCCCGCGACCGACGAGCTCCTCTACGAGCGCCGCGGCGCGGTCGCGCTCCTGACCTTCAACCGCCCGCAGGCGCGCAACGCGATGACGTGGGCGATGTACGAGGGGTTGACCGCCGCCTGCGCGCACGTGGACGCCGACGACCGGGTGCGGGTCCTGGTCCTGCGCGGGGCGGGAGACAAGGCCTTCGTCGCGGGGACCGACATCGGCCAGTTCCAGCGCTTCTCGACCCCGGAGGACGCGCTCGACTACGAGCGTCAGGGGAACCGCCAACTCGATCGGCTGGAGGCGGTCGGCAAGCCGACGATCGCCCTGCTCCGCGGCTACTGCGCCGGAGGCGGCGCCGGCATCGCGCTGGCGTGCGACTTCCGCCTCGCCGCGCCCGACGTCCGGTTCGGCATCCCGATCGCCCGGACGCTCGGGAACACGCTCTCCATGGCCGCGCTGGCGCGTCTCTGCGCGCTCGTCGGCCCCGCTCGGGCCAAGGACCTCCTCTTCACGGCGCGATTCGTCGAGGCCGACGAGGGGAAGACGGTCGGTCTCTTCAACGAGGTCGTCCCCGCCGACCGGCTCGAGCCTCGGGCGCTCGAGCTCGGCGAGCAGCTCGCCGGCCACGCCCCGCTCACCATCCGTTCGCTGAAGGAGTCGATCCGGCGGCTGACGGCGCACGGCCGGCCCGAGGAGGTCGACGAGCTGATCCTCATGTGCTACCTGAGCGCGGACTTCAAGGAAGGCGTGGCCGCGTTTCTCGACAAGCGCCCGCCGCGCTGGACCGGGCGGTAGCGGCGTGCGGCTCGACGGCGTGGACCGAGCGAATGCCCTCTGGCGCCCCAAGCAGGCGCTCCGAGCGCCGGCTGCGCCAGCGCAACCTTTCCGCGGGGAGGAATCGGAGGGGGGCGCAGCCCCCCTCCGAGGCTAATGTACCCGCTGGAGGGGATCCGCGTGCTGGAGCTCGGCAACTACATCGCCGGCCCCTACTGCGGCATGCTGCTCGCCGACCTCGGTGCCGAGGTCATCAAGGTCGAGAACCCCCGGGGCGGCGACTTCACCCGCCAGACGGGCCCCTTCCTGCAGGGCGAGAGCGCGGGCTTCCTGGCGCTCAACCGGAACAAGAAGAGCCTCGCCCTGGACCTCAAGCAGCCGCGCGGCCACGCCCTCTTCCGCGAGCTCGTCCGCACGACAGACGTCCTCGTGGAGAACTTCCGGCCCGGCACCATGAGCGACCTGGGCCTCGGCTACCCCGCGCTCTCCGCCATCAACCCGCGGCTGGTCATGAGCTCCGCCTCGGGATTCGGCCAGACGGGCGCCTACAGCCCACGCGCCGCGCTCGACCTGATCGTCCAGGGGATGAGCGGCCTCATGTCGATCACCGGGGAGCCCGGGCGTCCCCCGGTCAAGGTCGGCGTGCCCATCGCCGACCTCGCCGCCGCCCTCTTCGGCGCCTACGCCATCCTGGCTGCCCTGCGCGTCCGCGATCGCACGGGCGAGGGCCAGTACATCGACGTGAGCCTCCTCGAGTCCGCGATGGCGCTCGAGGTGTGGGAGACGGCGCAGTTCTTCGCCACCGGCGAGGTCGCCGAGCCTCTCGGCTCCGCGCACCGGGTGACGGCGCCCTACCAGGCCATGCGGACCGCCGACGGCTACATCACGGTCGGGGCCACGAGCGAGCGGACGTGGGCCGCGTTGTGCGAGGCGCTCGGCCTGTCGCACCTCGAGCAGGACCCGCGCTTCGCCAGCGTCTCGGCGCGGCACGCGCGCCACGAGGAGCTGGCCGCGCTCATCGAGGCCGTGACGCAGAAGGCGTCCAGCGCGCACTGGTACCGGCTGCTCGAGGGCGCCGGGGTGCCTTGCGGCGTCCTCCACACGATCGACGCCGCCGTGGGCGACGAGCAGGTGCGGGCGCGCGGCTTCGTCGTCGAGCTCGCGCACGGCACGCTCGGCAAGGTCCGCGCCACGGGGTCGCCGGTGCACCTGTCGAAGACGCCCGTACGGCTCGAGCGCGCCGGCCCGCTCCTCGGCGAGCACACCGAGGAGATCCTCGCCGCCCTCGGCGTCAGCGTGGCGGAGATCGCGGAGCTGGCACGGACGGGCGTCGTGCCTCGGCCATCTCCGGTATAATGATTCTCGGCGAGGTGAGACGATGGCGATCCTGACGGAGAAGGACCGAGCGGGGGTCAACGCCGAGCTCCAGAAGCTCGCGGGACCCGTCAAGCTCGTCGTCTTCAGCCAGGAGCTCGGCTCCGAGTACTGCGTCGAGAACGAGCGCCTGGTCCGGGAAGTCGCGGAGTGCTCGGACAAGGTCGCCGTGGAGGTCTTCAACCTCCACATCGACCGGGAAAAGGCCGCGGCGTACGGCGTCGACCGCGTGCCCGCGATCGTCGTGGAGGGGGCGCGGGACTACGGGATCCGCTTTTTCGGGATCCCGGCGGGCTACGAGTTCACGAACCTGATCGACGGCATGCTGGTCGCAGCCTCCGGCGAGCCCCGGCTCAGCGCCGAGACCCTGGAGCGGCTCCGCGGCCTGACCTCGCCGGTCCACATCCAGGTGTTCACCACGCCGACCTGACCCTACTGCCCCCGGGCCGTGCGCCTGGCACACCACCTGGCCGTCGCGTCCGAGCACATTCGCGGCGACTGCGTGGAGGCGACGGAGTTTCCGGATCTGGCGCAGCGGTACAGCGTGATGGCGGTGCCGAAGACCGTCGTGAACGAGGCCGTGACGTTCGAGGGCGCGCTTCCCGAGGCGCAGTTCGTGGAGCAGGTGCTGCGGGCCGCCGGCGGCGCCGGGGGCGCTCGGTGAGCTGGAGCGAGGTCGGGATCGTGGTGGCCCTGGCGGCGGCGTGGCTCGTCCTCACTCGCTGGCTCCTGCCACGGTTCGGCGTGCCCACCTGAGGCGCGCCCGGGGGCTTCGGGCCGAAGCCCGGTCGGACGTGTGGTGCTGCCGCCCCTTCCGCGGAGCCTGCGGCGCCGGCCCGCGGTGACGAGCCGTTCCCGCGCGCCTGAGCGCCGCCCCGCGTCCCCCGGCCCGGCTCGCGCCGGCGCCTCCGCGGCCGCCACACCGATGCTCGACCGGCTGTTCGTCTACGGCACGCTGATGACGGGATTCAGCCGCCGCCCGCTCCTGGGGCCGGCGATCCTCGAGGGCCGCGCCCGCGTCCGCGGCTCGCTCTACGACTTCGGCGAGTACCCCGGGCTCGTACTGGACGACGGCGGCTGGGTGCGGGGCGAGCTCTATCGCGTCCCCGACCTCGACCACCGTGTCGCCGGGCTCGACCGCGAGGAGGGCTACGAGCCTGCGGCGGAGGCCCGGAGCCTCTACGTGCGCCGCCAGGCGCCGGTCGAGCTGCCCGAGGGCCCGGCGCGGGCCGCCTGGCTCTACGTCTACAACGGCCCGCCCGGCCGGGGGCCGCGCGTTCCATCCGGTGACTGGCGCGTTCACGCGGCCGCGCGCCGGCCGCAGTCTCCCTGAGTCGCGCGAAGGAGGCTATCATGGCCACCGCGAATGCCGCCGACCTCGTCAAGAACGACCAGTCGCACCTCATCCATCCGCTCCACCACCCCTCGGAGGCCGCCGAGCCGCTCGTCATCGTCGAGGGCCGCGGCGCCGTCATCCGCGACATGCAGGGGCGCGAGTACATCGACGGGCTCTCCGGTCTCTGGAACGTGAGCGTGGGGCACGGGCGCGAGGAGCTGGCTCGGGCGGCGCACGAGCAGATGAAGCGGCTGGCGTACTTTTCGGGGTACGTCGGCCACACGAGCATCCCGGCCGTGGAGCTCGCCACGAAGCTCGTGGGCCTCGCCTACCGCAACCTTTCGGCGGTCTTCTTCACCTGCGGGGGCGCCGAGGCGAACGAGTCCGCCTTCAAGACCGCCCGCTTTTACTGGAAGGCCAAGGGCAAGCCCGACAAGGTGAAGATCATCGCGCGGCAGAACGGGTACCACGGGGTCACCCTGCAGGCGATGAGCGCCACCGGGATGGCGCCGTACTGGAAGATGTTCGAGCCGCGCGTGCCCGGCTTCGTCCACATCCCGGCGCCCTATCCGTACCGGTACCAGGGCGCGCGGCCCGGCGAGTCCGTCGGCCAGGCCGCCGCGCGGGAGCTGGAGGAGGCGATCGTCCGCGAGGGGCCCGACACGGTCGCCGCCTTCATCGCCGAGCCGATCATGGGCGCGGGCGGCGTGATCGTCCCGCCGGACGATTACTTCCCGCGCGTCCGCGAGATCTGCACGCGCCACCAGGTCCTCTTCATCGCCGACGAGGTCATCACGGGCTTCTGCCGGACCGGGCGGTGGTTCGCGCTCACCCACTGGGGGGTCGAGCCGGACATCATGTCCTTCGCCAAGGCGGTCACCTCGGGCTACCAGCCGCTGGGCGGCATCATCGTCTCGCAGGACGTCCACGACGCGATGAACGCGGTGCCCGTGGAGAGCCGCTGGATGCACGCCTACACCTACTCCGGGCACCCCACGTGCTGCGCCGTCGGGCTGGCCAATCTCGAGATCATGGAGCGCGAGCGGCTCTGGGAGCGGGCGGCGACGATGGGGACGCGTCTCCACGAGGGCCTGCTGCGGCTCCCCAAGGACCTCGCCGCGATCGGCGACGTCCGGGGCGGCAAGGGCTTGCTGGCCGCCGTCGAGCTGGTCGCCGACCGGACGAGCAAGGCCGGGTTCCCGGCCGACCGGAAGGTCGGCGCGCGGGTGAAGCGCGAGATGGAGAAGCGCGGGCTCGTCACGCGCATCCGCTCGCTCAACCTCCCCGGTGGGACCACGGCGGAGCAGGTCTTCCTCGCGCCGCCCCTCGTGGTCACCGAGGAGCAGGTGGACCGGATCGTGGAGACCGTGCGGGCGGCCGTCGCCGCGGTGGTGCCGGACCGGCCGTAGAGACGTTGCCAGCGCCGGGCCGCGGGCGTAGGCTGGGGGTCTGACGGGAGGCGACACCGTGGCCGTCGAGACCCCCAGCCTGGCCCAGCTCATCGACCCGCGCACGCGCGAGGGGGAGCTATGGGAGCCGCTCCCCGAGGGCCGGCTCCGCTGCTACGCGTGCGGGCACCGGTGCGTGATCCCGCCCGGCCAGCGCGGCATCTGCAAGGTCCGCTACAACGAGGGCGGCCGCCTCCGCGTGCCGTGGGGCTACGTGGCGGGGCTCCAGCTCGACCCCGTCGAGAAGAAGCCCTTCTTCCACGCCTACCCCGGATCCAAGGCGCTGTCCTTCGGGATGCTCGGATGCGATCTGCATTGCGGTTATTGCACTCGAAAAAATACGCTGATCGCAACGACGAGGGGCCTCATTCAGATCGGACAACTCTTTGACTCTGCGGAGACGCCCCCCGGCATCCCGGACGAATCGATCCGCGTCTCGCCGGGGCTGGAGGTTTACACCCACACCGGGCGCGCCCGCCCGGTCCGCGCGCTGTTCAGACATCGGTACTCGAGCATGCTGGTCACGCTGAAGCCAGCCTATCTTCTGCCCTTGAGCGTGACGCCGAACCATGAGGTCCTGACCATCTCGGACGCCGAGCTGGAAGCGGGCTCGCCACCGAAGTTCGTCCCGGCGGGACACCTGAGGCGTGGGGACTATCTCGCGGTTCCCAAGGAGCTCGAGATCCGATACCCGATCGAGTACGACGTCGCCGAGATCCTCAGACCGCTGGCCGGGCGGATTCGCTATCCCCACGACGTGATCGGCCCGAAGGTCCTCAGAAAGGTCCTCGCGCTGTCCGAGGCCGGCCTGACCTCGCGGCAGATCGGCGCCCGGATCGGCAAGAGCGCGACGCACGTCCGCCGTCTCCGGAGCACGCTTCGCCGCGGAGCATGGAGTCTGGCGGATCTCGACTCCAAGCCGGCCGAGGTGCTCGTCGAAGGCCGTCGCGTGCGGTTCTCGAAGGAGCACGCGCCCGGGATGCCGGCCCGGCTCTTCCTCGACGAGGACCTGGCGGCGCTCTTCGGGTACTACGCGGCGGAAGGCTGCGTCCTGCATTCCCGATCGCGACTTCATAGCGCGGAGCTGATTTTTTCGCTCGGCCATCACGAACAGGCGCTGGCGGAACGAATCAGCAAGCTCTTCGTCCGAGTCTTCGGGGTGCAGCCGTCGTTTTCGAAGCGCCAGACGGCGCTCTGCGTGGTGGTCGCCAAGGCATCGGTCGCGCTCTTCTTCGAGACGCTCTGCGGCACGGGATCCCGCCACAAGCGGGTCCCCGTGCAGCTCTTCTCGGCACCCCCATCCGTGGCCGAGGCCTTCGTGAACGCGTATGCAGAAGGCGATGGCTCTCTCACACGCAGCGGCAGCGTCCGCGCGGCCACGGTGTCGCGTCCGCTCGCGCTCGGCCTGGCGTGGCTCGCGCTGAGGATCGGCCGGTTTCCATGCATTCGGGGGAAGCGACAGGCACGGGAGGGCAAGCTGCTCGGGCGAACGGTGCAGCTTGCCCCGTACGTCCTATGGCTGGACTGGCTGGCCGATACCTCGCGGCGCCGGCGGTGGCTGCGCCAGGACAGCCGCTACTTCTACATCCCGCTCCGCTCCATCCGAACCCGCCCCTACGACGGCTGGGTCTACAACCTCGAGGTCGAAGAGGATCGCTCCTACCTCGCCCAGCTCGTCGCCACCCACAACTGTCAGAACGCGCTGACCTCGCAGGCGCTCCGGGATCCCGCCATGGGCGTGCCGCCGCAGGAGGCGACGCCCGCCCAGGTGGTCGCCGCCGCGAAGCGGGCCGGCGCGCGGATCCTGACCAGCACCTACAACGAGCCCTTGATCACGAGCGAGTGGGCCGTCGAGATCTTCAAGGAGGGTCAGGCCCGGGGCCTCGTCTGCTCCTACGTGTCGAACGGCAACGCCACCCCCGAGGTCCTGGACTACATCCGCCCGTACGTGCGCCTCTACAAGGTCGACCTGAAGTCCTTCGACGACCGGCACTACCGGCAGCTGGGGGGCGTGCTGAAGACGATCCTCGACGGGATCCGCATGATCCACGCGCGCGGCTTCTGGCTGGAGATCGTCACGCTGACGATTCCCGGCTTCAACGACTCCGACGCCGAGCTCCGGGACATCGCGCAGTTTCTGGTCTCCCTCTCGCCGGACATCCCGTGGCACGTCACGGCATTCCATCAGGACTACAAGATGCGGGACCGCGAGAACACGCCGGTCAAGACGCTGATGCGGGCCGCCGAGATCGGGGTGGCGGCGGGGCTCCGCTACGTGTACGCGGGGAACCTGCCCGGGCGGGTGGGTCCGTTCGAGAACACCTACTGTCCGTCGTGCCGGGCGCTCTTGATCGAGCGCGTGGGCTACGTGATCCGTCAGGACCGCGTGACGCCGACCCGCGGCGTCTGCCCCTCATGTCGCACGCCCATCCCGGGCGTGTGGGCGTGACCCCTCCTCTCTCGTAGATCCCGATGCCGCGGAACCTGCGGGGCGGCGTCGTCGTCATCACCGGGGCCTCCAGCGGGATCGGCGCGGCGACCGCCGTCCTCTGCGGGCGGGAGGGGATGCGCGTGGCGCTGGGCGCGCGGCGCGCGGACCGCCTGGCGCGCGTGGCGGACGCCGTGCGGGCCGCCGGCGGCGAGGCCCGCGCGGTGACGACCGACGTGCGCGACGAGACGGCCGTCCGCGCGCTCGTGGACTCGACGGTCGAGGCCTGGGGGCGCCTCGACGTCCTCGTCAACAACGCCGGCATCGGGCTGCTCGCGCCGGCGGCCCAGACGAGCGCCGCGGAGTTCGAGGCGATCATGCGGGTGAACTTCCTGGGCGCCGTCCACGGCGTCCTCGCCGCGCTGCCCCACATGCGCCGCCAGCGGGCCGGCCACATCGTCACCGTGGCGTCCGTCGTCGGCAAGCGGGCGAGCCCCTTCCGGGCGGCCTACACCGCTTCCAAGTTCGCCCTGGTCGGCTTGTCCGAGACCCTCCGGATGGAGCTGCGCGCCGAGGGGATCCACGTGACGACCGTCTGCCCGGTGGGGACCGCGACCGAGTTCTTCGACGTCGAGGAGAACCGCCTGGGCGTCCCGGGCCGCGGCGGCCCCGTCCAGAGCGCCGAGCACGTGGCGCGCGCCATCGTCCGCGCGCTGCGACGGCCGCGCCCGGAGGTCCACCCCTATCCGCCGGCCCGGCTCCTCTTCCTGGCCAACGACCTCGCGCCCGGCCTCGTCGACCGCCTCATGATGGCGCTGAGCCCGCGCGCCCGCGCGCGCGGCCGCTGAGCCGCCCGCGCCCGCGCGCGCTGAGCGCGGGCCGGATCAGCGGGGCCCGAAAACCCCGCGTGGCCGGCCAGAACGCGGCCGGCCACGGGCCATCGTTGTCGCCACGCGGCTCGACTACCCGCTGTGGCCAGGCGCGCCCACGCAGTCGCCCCCGACGCAGATGTCGTCCAGGAACACGTCGCCGGGGCCCTCGTCGAAGACGATGGAGAGGCTTTCGATAATACCCGACGGGAAGAGCACGCCGCCGTAGGTGTTACCGACGGTGAAGCTGTGCGTGAGGCCCGTCACGTCCGCGTGAGCGCATCCCAGGAAGACGATGCCCGGGACGCCCTGCAGACGCAGGTTGAAGCGAGGCGCGCCGGCTCCGCAATCGCCGCTCTCCACCACGAAGCTGAGCGTTGTCGCGCTTATGCCCGACACCCCGTTGATCTGAGCCCCGGCCGCCGCGATCTCGGCGGTGTCCACGTTCTTCGCCAGGTGAAGCTGCCAGTCGCCGTTTACGTTCTCCCACCGGCCGAGCGCGGGCGGCCCGCCGCCCGGGACGAACGCCCCCAGTCCTCGCGCCGCGAAGCTGAACGGCGCCACGGTAATCCCCGCGGCCTGCGCCACCGGAAGGACGACCATCACTGCGATGAAGCCGATCGCCGCCAAACTTTTCGTGCTCATGTTGACCCTCCCTCGGCCGTGAGCTGCGGTCTGCCGTGCAGGGGTGCACCCTCGAGAGTTACCGCGCGCTTTCGAGCTGGACCGGGTTCAGGGGCTCGCGTGCCACGGTGGGCCGTTGGTCCCCGGCGCGCGGGGTTCCGGCGACGGTGTCGTCGAAGTGCGGCGCGGTAGGCGCGCGGGCGCCCGCGTCGGTGAGCGGAGAGCGGCCGGCCGGTGGGCGATTCTCCCGTCGTCCTCGGCCGTCACTCGTCAGCGGTGGCGATATGTTCGGTGAGGGCCTGTTCGAAGTCAACAAGGAAGGTTCCGGCGCGCCGGCCTGGCGGGTCGGCGCCGCCTGAAGCCCTGGGCTCGATCCACCGGTCGAAAGGTTGCTTGCGATGGCACTCATCATGTGTTAAGCTTCGGGTCGGCATTGAAGAGGGGGTGCTAACCCATGGCTGGACAAGGAGTCCTGCAGGGGGTGGCGCAGGCCGAGCTGGCCGCGCTCGTGAAGGAGATCGCGCGCGACTACCGGCCCGGAGCGCTGGAGAGCGCGGCGCGGGATCCGGCCTGGCAGGCGGACGTGGAGCGGGCGGAGCGCGAGGTCGCGGCGCTCTACGCGGCGCTCGGGGACGCGGACGCGGTCCTCAGCCGGTGGCAGGAGGCCGTGACGAACCTCCGCGGGGTCTGGCGCCGGGTGGGTCAGACGGGCGCAGCGCCCGAACGGCGCGGCCTCGAGGACGTCGCCTGATACCTCGCGGGCGGAAGGCGATCAGCGGAGGAAGGCGCGGATGCCGCTCGCGAAGTCGGGGGACGCCAGCCCGAAAATCTCCTGGAAGGGCCGGGGATCGCCGACGTTGTCCTCGCCGAGCATGAGGAGCTGATCCGTCGTCACCGGGAAGCCGGGGACGCCCTCCAGCAGCCGCACGACGGGCGCCATGAGCCCCAAGGGGTGGTGGAGCTTGGGCACGCTGCGGCGTCCCAGCGCCGCGCCGATCTCGTCCAGGATCGCGTCGAAGGTGTAAGCGCGCGGGCCGGCGACCTCGAGCGCCTGGCCGATGCTGGCCGGCCGCTCCAGGGCGCGCGCGAAGCCCTCGGCGACCGTCTCGACCGCCACGGGCTGCAGGCGGTTCCGGCCGTCGCCGATGACCGGCACGACGGGGAACCAGCGCACCAGCCGCGCCAGGAGCGTCACGAAGCCGTCGTTCCGGCCGAAGATCACCGACGGTCGGAAGATCGTCCAGTCGAGGCCGCTTCCCCGGACCGCCTCCTCGGCCGCCCACTTGGTCTGGTGGTAGCGGCTGCGGGCCCCCGGCCGGGTGCCGAGCGCGCTCATGTGCAGGAAGCGCCGTGTCCCGGCCTCGCGTGCGGCCGCGAGCACGTGCTGCGTGGCCTCGCTGTGGAGCCGCTCGAAGGTGACCCGCCGCTGCGGCTGCTCGCGGATGATCCCGACGAGGTGGACGATCGCGTCGGCGCCGCGCGCCGCGGAGGCGAGCCTCGCCGGCTCCGTCACGTCGCCCGAGACCCGCTCGATGCCGTCGCCGGCCGGCAGCCGGCGCTCGGAGCCCGGCCGGACGAGGCAGCGCAGCCGGTGGCCCCGTGCGGCGAGCGCCGCGACCACGGCGCGTCCGACGAAGCCGGTCCCGCCCGTCACGAAAACGGTCGCCATCGCGCCATCGTAGCACGCGCGGCGCGGCGCGCTCGTCGCCGCGACGGCGCCCGTATAATGGGTGCGTGCCGCGCGACCGCTTCGTCACGGTGAACGGGCTCCGCCTCCGCTACCGTGACTGGGGCGGATCGGGGCAGCCCTGCCTGGCCCTCCACGGCGCTGCGGCCCACGCCCACTGGTGGGATCCCGTCGCCCCGCGACTCGCACCGCGGCTCCGCGTCCTGGCGCTCGACTGGCGCGGGCACGGACGGAGCGAGTGGCCGCGCCCGCCTCGCTATCGAACCGAGGACTTCGTCGCCGACCTGGTCGGCGTCGTGGAGCGGCTCCGCCTCGATCGCGTCGTCGTGGCGGGCCATTCCATGGGCGGGCACGCGGCGCTCGCGCTCGCCGCCTGGCACCCTGCGCGGCTCGAGCGGCTCGTGGTGGTCGACGCCAGGCCGATGGCGAACCTCGAGCGGCTGCGCGAGCAGCGCGCCCGGGGCGAGCGGCCGCGGATCGAATTCCCGAGCCGCGCGGCGGCGCTTCGCCGCTTCAGGCTGTCGCCGCCCGAGACGCTGGCGCCGCCGGCGCTCCTGCGAGCGGTGGCGGCGCGCGGGATCCGCCACCTCCCCTCCGGCCGGTGGGTCTATCGCTTCGATCCGGCGTTCGAGGCCACGCGCGAGCCGGTGGACGCCTGGCCGCTGCTCCCGCGGATCGCCGTGCCCACGCTCATCGTGCGCGGCGAGGGCAGCACGGTGCTCTCGCGCGACACCGCGGCGCGGATGGCGAAGGCGATTCCGTCCGCCCGGCTCGAGGGGCTGCCGCGGGCGTACCACCACGTCACGCTCGACGCGCCTGCGGCGTTCGCCGACTGCCTCCTCGCCTGGCTGGGCTGAGGCCTGGGCCCGCCGCTCCGCACGCCGTCCGGGCGGTCCTCAGGGCGGAGGCGCGAGGCGGGGGACCATCGGGCCCGGGTCACGCGGGCTCGATTGCCCGTCGGTCTCGTAGTCGGGCAGGAGGCGTTCGTACTCGACGGCCATCAGCGCGGACGAGACCATGAAGCCCGCCGACGCCCGGTTGCACGCGACCGGGATGTTCCTGAACGCCGCCCATTCCAGCGGTCGCGCTTCTTGTTGTCGTGGGCCACGAGCGCGAGCTTCTTGGTCCGTCGCATGGCGAGCCGTCACCCGTGTGGTCGGCGATCCAGGCGGAGGACCGCTTCGCCCCGCAGCACGGAGCCGGCCAGCGCGGTCATCGAGATGCGGCGATCCATGGCGGTCTTCTGAAGCGCGCGGAAGGCGTCCGGCTCGCTCAGGCCGAGGCGCTGCATCACGAGGCCCTTGGCCCGCTCGACGAGCTTCCGCTCCTCGAGGGCGCGGCGGAGGGCGGCGTTTTCGCGGCTCGCCTGGCTGAGCTCCCCGAAGCGTGCGACCGCCAGCTCGATCGCGGGTCCCAGCTCTTCGGCGCGGAGGGGTTTGAGCAGGTAGGCCATGGCCCCGGCCGTGCGCGCACGGGTGGCGACATCGGCGCCAGCCCGGCTGGTGAGCAACACGATGGGGCTGGGCGCCCGCCGCATGATCTGGGCGGCCACCTCGAGCCCGTCACGATCGGGCAAGCCGACCGCGAGGACCACGGCGTCGGGACGCAGGCCCGCGACCAGCTCGATGCCGGCGGCGCCCGTCTCCGCCTCGGCGACGACGATCCCGCCGAGGCCGGTGACGGTCGCGGTCACCAGCGCCCGGGAGGGCGCGTGGTCGTCGATCACGGCGACCCGCCGCCGCGGCGCGCCGCGCACCTCGACTCGGTCGCGGGTCGGCTCGCCCATGGCTCAGAAGAACGTGTAGTAGAGCGCGAGCGTGATCGTGTCCTGGCTCTTGTCCCGGAACCCGGACGCCGCCGCCCTGAAGGCGACCTCGTCGGCCTCGTCGTGGCGGTACTCGACCCGGCCGACGAGCCCCTTCCAGATCCGGTACTGGCCGGTCAGGGTCGCCTCCCACACGCCCAGGGCGTCGATCCCGGTGCGGGCGCCGTCCTCATCGGCGAAGTACTCGAGGCGCAGCGCGGTCCGGAGCTTCTCCGTCCAGTCGTAAGCGCCGTAGACCGCGAGGCCCCACCACGTCGCGTCGCCGCCTTTGAGGGCGGCCTTGTCCTCCCGGCCGACGTCGAGGTTGAAGCCGAGCGTCGTGTTCTTGATCCCCGTGTAGTTCGCGACGAGGTCGACCACCCAGCGGATGTCGCTCTCGTTGTCCGGCTTCTCCGGGCCGGCGATCACGTTGAGGCTCGTGGCGAGGTCCTTGATCGGGGTGACCGCGACCTGGGCCATGCCCGAGACCATGGCGTTGTTGTCGTCGGCGACGTCCCAGCCGAGGACCGGCCCGGCGGTGACCGTGACGGTGTCCGTGACGGGGTAGGAGAGGAGCGCGCCGACGTGCGTGAGGGGGATGGCGAGGGTGAAGAGGAGCGACCGTGAGGAGTTCAGGTTGTTGGGCGACTCGATCACCTCGTAACCGAGCAGCGTGACGAACTTGCCGCCCTTCAGGGTGAGCCCGCTGCCGACCGCCACCTTGTACGAGAGGTACGCCTCCTGGAGGTCGAACCGCGGCGTGTCGCGGAAGGGGAAGACGTCGTCATCGTCCCGGAAGATCCCGATGACGTGATTTTTCTGGGCGTCCTCGCCCCCCGTCAGGACGAGGCCGAAGCCGAACGGGTACCGATCCGACGGGTCCTTCTTGACGCTGAGCTCCGCCATGTTGAAGGTGTAGCCCGCGTCGAAGTCGTAGAGCCGCAGGTTGTTGGTGTCCTGCGTGCTGCCCCGGAGGTTGAACACGTAGCTGTTCTCCACGTAGCCGAACCACGTGATCTCCTGCCACAGGGTCTTCGGCTCGTCTTTCTTCTCCTGCGCGACGGCGACGGAGGCGACCGTCGCCGTCAGCCACGCCGCCACCACGACCGCTCGCCCGAATCGTCTCATCCGTCCGCTCCCTCCCGCGGTCGCTGCCGCGTTCATCGGCTCGGCTCGGAGGCGATCATTGTCGTGGGAACCGGCTGCGGCACTCGCCCACCGCCGGCTGTCCCCATCCCGCGGACCAGAATGCTCGGTCCCTGGATCTCCGGGTACCCGTGCACGCCCGTCTCGGGCACGTCGAGCCCGTCCAGCTCCACCTCCGGCGCGACGCGCATCCCGATCGCCACGTCGAGCAGCTTGAAGAAGAGCCAGGAGGCGCCGAACACGAAGACGAAACCGGTCACCGGGCCGATGACCTGGGCCACCAGCTGGCTCGGGTCCCCGTGGAGCAGTCCGCGCACCGGGCCCGTCACGCCGTTGAGCCCGTCGCCGTAGGTGCCGTCGGCGAAGAGGCCGAGGCTGAGGACGCCCCACAGGCCGCAGGTGCCGTGCACCGAGACGGCGCCGACCGGGTCGTCGACCTTGAGCGTGCGCTCGACGAACAGGACGCTCCAGCAGAGGATCACGCCCGCGACCGCGCCGATCACGAACGCCCAGAAGCTGGAGACGAACGCGCACGGCGCGGTGATGGCCACGAGCCCGGCCAGGAAGCCGTTGGCCGCCATGCTGGGGTCCGGCTTGCCGTACCGCGCCCACATGTAGAGCGCCGCGACGATGGCGCCGGCCGCGGACGCGAGCATCGTGTTGACCGCGATGACGGCGATGCGGAGGTCGGTCCCGGCCAGCGTGCTCCCCGGATTGAAGCCGAACCAGCCGAACGCCAGGATGAAGCAGCCCAGGATCGCCATCGGGAGGTTGTGTCCCGGGATGGGATTCGGCGTCCCGTCCTTGTTGAACTTGCCGATGCGCGCGCCGAGCACCATGGCCCCGGCCAGGCCGGTCACGCCGCCGACCATGTGCACGACCGAGGACCCCGCGAAGTCGACGTAGCCGTGGCCGAGCCCGAAGTTCTTGCCGAGCTGCGAGAGCCAGCCCCCGCCCCACACCCAGTTCGCGAACAGGGGATACGTGACCATCGAGATGAAGAAGCCGTAGACGAAGAACGCGGAGAGCTTCCAGCGCTCGGCCATCGCCCCCGTCGGGATCGTCGCCGCGGTGTCCATGAAGACCATCTGGAAGAGGAAGAGCGCGAACACCGCGACGTCGTAGGTCGAGCCCGCGAGGAAGAAGCCCTTGGTGCCGAAGAGGCCGAAGTCCTTGCCGAACAGGCTGATCGTGAACTCGCCGTCGAGGACCCCCGTCCCGCCCATCGTGCCGAGCGCCCCGATGCCCCCCATCTGGAGCGCGAACCCCATGATCCAGTAGCCGGTCATGCCGATCGCGTAGATCATGAAGTTCATCATCATCGTGTGGGCGACGTTCTTCGCGCGGGTGAAGCCGGTCTCGGCGAGGGCGAAGCCCGCCTGCATGAACATCACGAGGAAGCCGGTGATCAGGGTCCACATGAGGTTGATCGACACCTTGTTGTGCCCGACCGCCTCGGCGACCTCCGCGAGCGTCGGTTTGCCCGCCTCCTTGGCCGGCACGTCCGCGATCGTTCCGGTCGCCGTGCCGCCGGGGTCCGGCGTGGGCGCGGCCGGTCCGGGCGCGGCGGTGCCGACCGCCGGCTGCTCGGCCGGCCGGTCCTCCGCGAGCGCCCCACCGATGAGTGCCAGGACGCAGCCGACCACCAGTGCGGCGGCCGCCCATCCCGCGCGGTGCCCGGACGTCTTCCAGACCTTCGCGATTCCCGTTCTGCCGCGCCGCATTCCACCCTCCTCTTCGGTGGCTCGGACCCCGAAAGGCAAACGGCGCCCCTGGGTAGGCGCCGTTGCCGTGCCCCCGCGACGCGCGTCGCGGTTGCGCGTGGTGAAAGCAACGGCTGTGCCTGTCTCGCGCCGTGGAAGCGACGACTCTCGGGCACCTCCGCGCTGGCGCAGGGTTACGTCCTGGCCGGTCGCGGCGGCGGCCCGGCGCCTCGTCCCGGCGCTGCCGCTTCGGGAGGCAGCGCGGCGCGCGGACTGCACACACTCTGAGCAGCGACGGGCCTGGGCCGCGTCTGTCCGCTGTGGTATAAAGGCAGGGACGGGAGGCGAGTGGCAGCAGTCAGACGACCTGGACGGGCGCAGAAGACCGACGGCCCGAGCAGCGTCCGGGCCGAGCGGCTCATCGCCGCGATGCGGCGGGATCGCGGCTATCTCTACCCCGAGTGGGAGCTGGTGGCGCGGGAGGCTCCCGAGTTCGTGGCCTCCTACAACGAGCTCTACCGCCAGGCCCTCGCCACCGACGCCCGCCTGCCGGTCAAGTATCGCGAGCTCGTGGCGCTCGGCATCCTGGCCTTCCGCGGCGAGAGCCAGGGGCTCGTCTACCACATCCGTCGCGCGCTCCAGCACGGCGCCACGCGTGCCGAGGTCCTCGGCGCCATCGAGGCGACCGTCATCCCGGGCGGCGCGTTGACGTTCCTCAACGGGCTTCGGGCGCTGGCGA
Source organism: Candidatus Rokuibacteriota bacterium (assembly GCA_044866005.1). Classification (GTDB taxonomy): domain Bacteria; phylum Methylomirabilota; class Methylomirabilia; order Rokubacteriales; family DASRDR01; genus JBIOTN01. The sequence goes on from JBIOTN010000014.1 coordinate 26,486, forward strand.
AGGTGGACGCCGAGCGGCGCGCGCCGCGGGTCCCGGAGCCCCGGCCCGGCGGCCGGCGGCCGGGGCTCTCGCGGGCAGAAGAAGGGTCCTGAGCATGGCGAGCTACGATTTCCGAGAAAAAGCGCTCCTCCTCCACCCCGAGGACGACGTCCTCATCGCGAAGGCGCCCGTCCCGGCGGGCACCGTCCTGGAGGAGGGATCGACGCGCCTCCCCGTGCAGTGCGACATCCGGCCCGGTCACAAGATCGCCCGGCGGGCCCGGGCCCGGGGCGAGGCGGTGCGCCGGTACGGCCAGGTCATCGGCTTCGCCACGCAGCCGATCGTCGCGGGCGATCACGTCCACACGCACAATTTGGCCGTGGGCGAGATCATGCACGACTACGAGGTGGGCACCGACGTCCGGCCGGTCGACTACTACGCCCCGGCCGAGATGCGCCACTTCGACGGCTTCCGCCGCGCCGACGGCCGCGCGGGCACGCGGAACTACGTCGCGGTGATCTCGACCGTCAACTGCTCGGCGAGCGTGTGCCAGGTCATCCGCGAGCGGTTCCGCGACGTGCAGACGGCGTACCCCCACGTCGACGGCGTCATCGCGATCACCCACAAGTCCGGCTGCGGGACCAAGCTCTTCGGCGAGGACCACGAGGCGCTCATGCGCGTGCTCGGCGGCTACGCCCGGCACCCCAACGTGGCGGCCTACGTCCTCATCGGGCTGGGTTGCGAGGTGAACCAGACTCTCCCCCTCATCGACCGCCAGAGGCTCGGGCGCCCGACGGTGCTCTCCATCCAGGAACAGGGCGGCGTCCGGAAGACCGTCGAGGCCGGGGTGCGCGCGGTGGAGCAGCTCCTGCCGGCCGCCGACGAGGCGCGGCGGAGCCGGCAGCCCATCTCGGAGCTGATCCTGGCCACGAACTGCGGAGGGTCCGACGGGAACTCCGGGATCACCGCCAATCCGGCGCTCGGCTGGGCCGTGGACGAGCTCGTCCGCTACGGCGGCACCGGGGTCCTCGCGGAGACGTCCGAGATCTACGGCGCGGAGCACCTCTTGATCCGCCGCGCGATCAACGAAGGGGTGGCGAAGAAGCTCATCGACCGCTTCAAGTGGTGGGAGTACTACTGCCGCGTGCTCGGCGCGGAGATGGACAACAACCCCGCCCCGGGCAACAAGGCCGGGGGGCTCACGACGGTCTTCGAGAAGTCGCTGGGCGGGGTGACGAAGGGCGGGACCACACCCCTGACGGACGTCTTCCTCTACGCGGAGCCGATCACGACGCGGGGCTTCGTCTTCATGGACACGCCGGGCCACGATCCCGTCTCGGTGACGGGGCTCGTGGCGGGCGGAGCGAACGTCGTCTGCTTCACGACGGGCCGGGGGTCGGTCTTCGGCTGCAAGCCCGTGCCCTCCATCAAGCTCGCCACGAACTCGCTCGTGTACCGCGCGATGGAAGAGGACATGGACATCAACTGCGGCGTGATCCTGGAAGGCACGCCGCTCGAGGCCGTGGGCCGCCAGATCTTCGAGGAGGTGATCCTAGTCGCCTCCGGCAAGAAGACCAAGAGCGAGCTCGCCGGGATCGGTGAGGAGGAGTTCGCGCCCTGGATCATCGGGCCGGTCCTCTGAGCTTCGACCGCGGCGGGCGCCCGGCCGGCGACCCGGGCGGCCATGGGATCCGGCCGGCCGTGCCGGCCAGCGAAGCGACGTGGCGGGCGCGCCCCAGCGGCGCGGTTCCAGCCCTTACTCCGAGCCTTCCCGGTGGTCCGGGAGGGCTCACCTTTCCCCCTCACCCCGGAGGTCTGGATGGGGCGGCGATCCTATAGCGGCGAGAAACGGCGGAAGGAGCTCGCGCGCAAGGCCAAGCGCGAGGCGAAGCAGGAGCGGAAGCAGCAGGAGGCCCAGGACCGGAACGAGTCGGGCGGCGGTCCGCCCATCGACTGGGATGCTCAGGTGGGCGGCCACGTCCCCCCGCCGGAGGGGGCGCGCGAAGAGTCCTCCGGCTCCTGAGCGGCGTCGTCCACTCAGGGCCCAGCCGGGCCGAACAGCCGCTCGATTTCCGGAATGGCCCGCGGCAGGGCCAGCAGGATGACGTGGTCGCCGCTCTCCAGCACCGTCTCGCCGGTCGGGACCAGCACCTCATCCCCTCGCACGATCGCGCCCACCAGCGCGTCCGGCGGAAAGCGCAGCGCCTCGAACGACCGGCCGGCCGCCGGCGTCCCCGGTAGCACGACGACCTCCAGGGTCTCCGCCTCGCTCTCCGGCAGCTCGAACACCGAGATCACCCGGCTCCGGCGGACGAATTTCAAGATGACGCTCGCGGTCAGGAGCCGGGGGCTGATCGCCGCGTCGATGCCCAGGGATTCGACCAGCGGGATCAGGTCGGGACGCTTGAAGAGCGCGACGCCTTTCTTGGCGCCGTAGCGCTTGCCCAGGAGTCCGGCCAGCAGGTTGGTCGCGTCGTCGTCGGTGATCGTCGCGAGCGCGTCGGTCTCCGAGATGCCTTCCTCCACCAGCCGCTGCACGTCCGTCCCGTCGCCGTGGATGACCCGCGCCCGCGCCAGCTGCTTGCTGATCTCCTCGCACCGGGCGCGGCTTCGCTCCATGACCGTCACGGCGATGCCCTCCGCCTCGAGCGCCTGCGCCACCTGGAGCCCGATCCGGCCGCCGCCGATGATGAAGACGCGCTTGGTGGCCGCGGTCGGCCGGCCCAGCAGCACGAGGAGGTCGGGGATGAACTCGCGCCGGCTCACCACGTAGACGTGATCGTCCGGCGCCACCACGGTGTCGGCGGTGGGGACGATCAGGCGGTCGCCCCGGGCGATGCCGACCACGAGGAACGGGGCCGAGGCCTGGACCGAGCGCAGGTCCCGGAGCCGCCGGTTCACCACGGGGGCCCGGGGCCCCATCTTGACCCCCACCAGCTGGACGCGCCCCTCGGCGAAGTCCGCGACCTCCGTCGCCCCCGCCGTCTTGATCACCCGGAGGATCTCGTCGGCCACCACCTGGTTGGGATTGATCAGGAGGTCGATCCCCAGCACCTTGCCGCCGGCGAGGATGGGGTGCGCGCCCAGCTCGATGTCGCGCACCCGCGCGATCTTGGTCGCCACGCCGTACTGGTGCGCGATCGCGCACGCCACGATGTTGACCTCGTCCACGTCGGCGACGGCGATCACCATGGCGGCGTCGCGGACGCCCGCTTCCTCGAGCGCCCGGGGCGACGACCCGTCCGCCTCGATCGTCCGCAGCCGGAGGCTTTCCTGGACCCGGCGGCAGACCTCGGCGGTGCGTTCGATCACCACGATCTCGTGGGCCTCGTGGGCAAGGCGCTCGGCGATGTGGTAGCCGACCTCGCCGGCCCCGATCACGATGATCTTCACGGCGTGCTCCCGCCCGCGGCCGGCGTCCGGGGATCCTCTCGCCCGGGGCTCATGTCGAGGGTCGTCGGCCTGGCGCGCTCACGCCTCGGCGGCGGGCTCCTGGTACTCGGGGCAGCGGGCGGCGTACGTCGGCTCCACGCGCCGGCGGATCCAGGGGCAGAAGAACTCGGCGGTGAGGCTCCGACTCGCGGCGCGATCGGGCGCCGATTCCTCGAGGTCGGCCGGCGCCTCCGGAAAGTGGACGCAATCGAAGCAGAATGGACCGGGCGGTTCGCGCGTGGCCATCAGTCCGCGTCCTTCCGTCCGCGCGGGAGCGGACACGTCCGCGCGGCCTCGGCGCCGGGGGCGCCGACACGCGGCCATGGGCGATCGCGGAGGCTCCGAGACATACCTGCGGTTCCTCGGGGTGGTGGCGCTGCGATGAGGGAAAGGTAGCAGACGGCCCGCGCCCTGGCAAGCGCCGGGCGCGCGGACGACACTGCGCTCGCCGCCCGCAGGCCGCCGGCCGCGGCCGGCGTGGCGCGCGCCCGCGCCCTCCGACCCCGGATGTTAGAATCGAATCCCATGGCTGGCCGGTCGCGGATCGCCCGTCCGATCGCCCGCCTTCGCGACGGCGCCATCCGGTGGGCCCGCATGCCGCGCCTCGCGAGGCCCGAGCGTCGCCGCTTCCTCGTAATCCAGATCGACGGCCTCTCCTACGCGACGCTGAAGCAGGCGCTCGACCGGCGCCACATGCCCTTCGCCGGGCGCCTGCTGCGCCGCGGTCAGTTTCGGCTGGTCCGCCTGCCGGTCGGCCTGCCGACCTCCACCCCGGCGTTTCAGGCGGGGCTCATGTACGGCGGGCCGGTGGACATCCCGGCCTTCGAGTACGTCGACAAGCGCACCGGGGAGTACGTCTGGTTCCCACGCCCGTGGGCCTCCGCGCGGGTCGAAGCCGCGCACGCGACGGGGCGGCGCGGGATCATGACGGACGGACGGACGTACGGCTGCGTCTTCGGGGGCGGCGCGGCGGACTCCGTGCTGACCTTCGCGCACCTGCTGCGCCCCGCGCCGCGCTGGGGCCGCTTCGGCCTCCGGGCCCGGCTGATGCCGGTGCTCGTCCTGGCGTGGGTGACGCTCAAGACGACGGTCGTGACGGTCTTCGAGATCCTGCGCTGGACCGGCGCGGCGGTCCGCGACTTCTCGATCGGCCGCCGGATCACGTCCCCGAAGCGGCTGCTCATCCGTCTCTTGATCAGCGGGTGGCTCCGGGAGCTCTTCACGCTCGGCGTCACGGCCGACGTTTACGCCGGGGTGCCGGCGATCTACGTGAACTTCGTGGACTACGACGTCCCCGCCCACGAGCTCGGCCCGGACCACCCCGGGGCGCTCCGCGAGCTCCGGTACGTGGACCGGAGCATCCGGGACATCGTCACCGTCGTGCGGCGCGTGCCGGAGCTGCGGTACGACGTCTTCGTCCTCTCCGACCACGGCCAGACGCTCTCCGTCCCCTTCGAGACGGTGGCCGGCGGCGAGTCGGTGGTCGACGCCGTGCTGAAGGCGTTCCAGCCGGTCACGTCCGCCGCGGCGGAGGCGGCCCAGGACGCCGTCCACCCGTTCGCCGTGCCCCTCTGGCCGTTCGCCGCGGTCTGGCAACGGCACCTGGCCTACCTCCAGGGACGGCCGCGGAACCGGAACGCGGTCTGGGCACAGGGACTCTGCGTGGTGCCGGCCGGGCCCAACATCAACATCTACCTCACCGGCGCGGTGGGCCATGCGCCGGTGGAGGAGATCGAGACCCGGTACCCCGGAGCGCTCCGGACCCTGAGCCGGCACCCGGGGATCGGCCTCGTCTTGGCACGTGGCGGCGCGGGGCCGGTGTGCTATTATCGGGGGGCTGTGCTCAGCATCCCGCCGCCGCCCGGGCCGAGTGGCTGTCCGCTCTTCGATCGGCCCGACCGGCCGCTCGTGGTGGAGGGACTCCGCGACCTCCTCACCATGCCGAGCGCCGGCGACATCGTGGTCTTCGGGCACTACACGGCCCACGGCTGCGTGTCGTACCTGGGGGAGCGGGGCAGTCACGCGGGGCCGTCAGAGGACGAGCTGTACGCGTTCGTCATGGCGCCCCCGGACGTGAAGTTCGACTTCGAGAGCGTGTCGCGGCCGACGGACCTGTACCCGTTGTTCGTCGGCTATCACGAGGAGCCGGCGCAGCCGAGGGGGGGCGAATGGGAGGGGTGAGACGGATCCGCGTCGTGACGTACAACATCCACCGTGGCCGCGGTCTGGACGGGGCCGAGCGGCTGGACCGGATCATCGACGTGCTCGGCGAGGTGGATGCGGACATCGTCGCGCTCCAGGAGGTGCTGGCGCCACAGGCGGGTCTGCTGGCCGACGCGACCAGGATGCAGGTCGTGTTCGGCCCCACGCGCGTGCTGCCCCAGGGGCCCTACGGCAACCTCTGCCTGACACGGCTGCCGCTCGTCGCCCACCGCAGCTACAGCCTCACGTGCCGGCCCTTCGAGCCCCGGGGCTGCCTGCGGGCCGACGTGGACCACGGGGCCGGGCCGCTCCACATCTTCAACGTCCACCTGGGCCTTCGCTACAGCGAGCGCATCCGTCAGGTCCGGATGCTCTCCGGGATCGTGGCACGCGACAGCCTGGCCGGGCCGCGGCTGGTGGTGGGCGACTTCAACGAGTGGTTCAACGGCCACGCCTCGCGCCTGTTGCGGGCGGAGTTCGGCCACCCCTGCGGCCGGCGGCGAAGCTTCCGGACGCACCCGAGTCTCTTGCCCGTCTTCCCCCTGGACCGGATCTATCACGACCCGGCGGTCTGCCTGGAGCGCGTCCAGGTCCACCGGAGCCGCCTGGCCCGGGTGGCCTCGGATCATCTGCCGACCTACGCCGACCTGACCCTCGAGGTCGCGCAGTAGGCCCCGCCAGCGCCCGCGTCCCCCGCCTCGGCGCGCTGGCGACGCCCGCGCCGGAGCTGGAGCCGGGGCGTCTGCGCTTCTGCCCGCTCTGCGGCGGGGCGCTCGCCAGCCGCACGGCCTCCGCCGAACGCCGCGAGCCGCCGGTTTGCGGGGGCTGCGGCTTCGTCTTCTACCTCTCCCCCAAGGTCGTCGCCGGGACGCTCCCCCTCCGCGACGGCCAGGTGCTGCTCACTCGCCGGGCCATCGAGCCCGCGAGGGGCCTGTGGACCTTCCCCGGCGGCTACGTGGACTGGGGCGAGGACGTCCGGGACGCGGCTCGGCGCGAGACGCTCGAGGAAGTCGGCCTCGCGATCGAGCTCACGGGCTTGCTCGGCCTCTACTCGTACCCGGCCGCGCCCGTCGTGGTCGTGGTGTATCTCGCCGCGGTCCCCGAGGGCGCGATCCCTCGGCCCGAGACCAGCGAGGTGCTGGAGGCGGCGTACTTCGGACCCGCGGAGATCCCCTGGGCCGCGCTCGCGTTTCCGAGCACGCGGGACGCGCTGCGAGACTGGGCGGCGAGCCTCCGGCCGGGCGGCGGCCCGAGCCGGGGCCTCTGACGCCGGCGGGGGAGTTGCGGTATAGTAAGGGTCGGGGGAGGAGCTGCCGAGTCCCTCCGGGACTCGCCTCGGCGGAGGTGGCCATGAAGAAGGTCGGCGTCATCGTCCTGGTCGGGCTCCTGCTCGTTCCCGTCCTTGCGGTCCCCGCGAGCGCGGGTGCCTTTCGTCACACCGGCTTCCGCCATGGCGGCTTCCACCACCACCGTCACTTCGGGGGCGGCGCCTTCTTCTTCGGGCTCGGCGTCGGGGCCCTGCTGACCGCGCCCCTGTGGTACCCGCCGGCCTACGCCTACCCCTACCCCGTGTACTATCCATACCCGGCATATGCGTACCCGGCGTACAGCTATCCGACCTACGCGCCGAGCTACCCGGCGCCGCCCGCGTACACGCCGCCGTCGTCCACGAGCCCCACGCCCCAGCCGCTCTACCCCGCGCCTCCGGGTGGCGCGGAGGCGGCGCCGCCCCCGTCGGGCGCCGCCCCGCCAGCCGCGCCGCCACCGCCGCAGGCATCGAGCCAGAACTGCCAGACCGCCTGGGTCGAAGGGCACTACGAGACGCGCGTGATGGCCAACGGCCAGCGCCTCACGATCTGGGTGCCCGGCCAGAACCAGCAAATCTGTCAGTAGGCTGGCGCGGCCGGCGCCGCTTCGCCGCTGGCCCACGTCCGCGCGGACCGCGGCGCATCAGCCCGTCGCCTCCGCGCGCATGGGGAAGCCCCGGGGGGCGGGGCGGCCAGTGAGGCCGCCCCGTGTGAAGAGCTCGCCTCGATCTACTTCCTGCTGATCCTCCAGATCACGCCGGTGCCCGGAATCTGGACGAGCGGCGCATCGGCGGCGACGTTGAACTTGCTGCCGGGCGTGGCCCGGCCGAAGTCCCGGACGGCCCCGAAATCCACCAGGTAGAACGCGCCGTCCGGCCCGAACTTGCCGTCGACGGGGCGGTTGATCCCGTGAATCTGCGCGACGAACGCCTGGTCGGCGGCCTGGGTGCACCGTTTGCGGCCGTCACTGTCGCTGACCTGGTTGGCCTGCGTACAGTTGAAGGCGAACCGCTCGAGTGAGATGTTGCCGTCACTGAGGAACTGGACCCGCTCGATGTCGTGGCCTTCGATCGGTGTCCCGTTCTTCGGAGAGAAGCCAAAGTCGCCTTCCCGGGTCACGAGGGCGTCACCCGTGTCGACGGTCGCGCCCGGGTTGCCGCCGCCCGCGAACGCCGACGGGGCGAAGTCGAGCCCGACGGCGGCGACGTCCGTGGGTTCGATCCCGAGCGGCGCCACCGGCGGCTGCGGCGGAAACAGGAGGGTGGGGAGGACCGGCTTCCCGGCGGCGCACGCCTCACAGTCATCCGCTGGTCCACCGATCGGAGTGAAGATGGCCTGCGTCGAGTTCAGGAAACCGAAGCGGTCCGGCCAGCCGTGATAGTCGAGCCCGCCGCGCGTCACCTGCAGGCGGTCGGGCGACTGGTTGGTCGGCCGGGCGCCGCGCTCGTCCTCGCCGTTTTCGGTCACGAGGAGGGCGCCTGCGAGCGCATGGCTCGACGGTGCGAAGCGGATGCCGAACGGATTGCGGTAGCCCCAGGATATCGGCTCCACCGTGTTCTGAGGATCGCTCAGCGAGGCCCGCAGGATCGCGCCGCTGCACATCCCGGCCTGGCTGGCCCCGGTGAAGGCGGGCACGACCTGGCCTGCCACGCCCGGCACCCCGTGCGGCAGGAAGGCCCCTGTCACGTGGCCGTCGCCGGAGTCGGAATTGTTGCCGCTCAGGACGACGTCTTGGCACGGGATCTCGTGTTGAGTGCCGGTCTCGTCGTCAGGGGGGCCGCCCACCGGGGCGCCGTTGTCATGCCCGACGACCCCGGAGTTGGTCACCGAGCCCTGCGACCAGACGATGAAGCCACCGTTGACGGTGACCTGCTCGGTCGGATGGTCACCCGTCGGCAGCCCGACGATCAGCTCGGTCAGGTTGCCGTTCTTGGGATCCAGCTCCACGATGCGCGAGGAGTTCTTCGGGCCGAGCGCGCCCCGCACGCCCTGGCGTGAATCGGTGACGATCAGCCGACCTCCATCGAACCCATTCTCGAAGGTGACCCCGATGGTCGGGGCGTGCAGGAAGGCGGGGTCTTCCCGCACCGCAACCGAGGTGGGCCGCCCCAGGGTGCGAATCGTCTTGCCGTTGGTGTTCAGTACCCGGACCTGGGGCAGGAAAGGATTCTTGACGTCCGGGGTCGGATAGCCCTCCGCCGCGTTGCAGCGCCCGGGCAGCGAGGTGCCCGCCTCCGTCACGAAGACCTCGAACCCTTTACCCACCTTCCGGAAGGCGATGTTCGTCGGGAAGTTCAGGCCGGAGGCGAACACCTCGACCTGATAGCCGGGCGGGACGATGATGTCCTGAGCTTTTCCAGGGTCAAAGAAGACATCCTCGCCGGGGCAGGCGGCGTTCGCCGCCGTCTGCGCCGAAGCCGGTGGGGCACCCGGGACGATGCCGACTGCGAGGACCAGCAGCGGCCAGGGTCCAAAGCGAGCCATAACTCCCGACACCATTGTCAACTCTCCTCTGGCGTCCGTCCCGACGAGGGCACGCCGCGTCGGTGGCGCCATTCGACACTGCTGCCCGCCTTGAGGCTTGCGACCGTGGCGGATCTTCGGGAGGGCGAGCGGGGCGGCGCCCGCGCCCGGGGTCCCCGGCAATCGCCGGGGGCCGACCAGCGGGCCGGCTGTTCGAGGACCGACTGGGACATGGTCCCTCCCGCGGGCGCAGACGGCACGGAGACGTGGCACGCGCGAGCAATTCCCGTACCGGTGCCGACCCGTCGGGCGCAAGGTCGAGAAGATGAGGCCTTGGCCGCAAGGTCTTGCCTCTAGAGACCGAGGAGCGTTGGACGATGGACGTTGACGATCCGCGATCGAACACAGCGGCGCGTGGATGTCCGACGAGAGTTCAGCCTGGACTTGCCGCATCGGCCCACGGCATGCTGCAGCGCATGGGGACCGGGCGGTGGTGGCGGCTCGCGCGGGAACCGCGCTGGACCGCGCTCGGCGCCTCCTTCCTGACGCTCGTCCTCGTCCAGGGCGCGACCTACAGCTACCCCGTCTTCCTGGTCCCGCTGGCGATCGAGTTCGGCGGCCTCCGCGGCGTCGCGGCCTCCGTGTTGTCGCTGCACAACCTCGTGGTGGGCATCACCGCGACCGCCGTGGATCCGCTCATGGCGCGGCTCGGCGAGCGCCGCGTCCTCCTCGGCGGAAGCCTGGTCCTGGGCGCGGGTGTCGCGCTCACGGGCACGGCCCGGTCGCCGCTCGGGCTCGTCCTCTGGTTCAGCCTCGTGGCCGGCCTCGGTGCCGGCGTCCTCGGCAGCGTGGCGCAGACCGTGATGCTGAGCCGCTGGTTCCCGACGGCGCGGGGCACCGTGGTGGGGCTCGCGCTGTCGGGCATGGGGATCGGGATGTTCCTCTTCGCCCCGTTCAGCGCGCTCCTCATCGGATCGCTCGGCTGGCGCGGCGCGTTCGCCGTGATCGGCGTGACGACCGCCTTCTTCCTCCTGCCTACCACCGCGCTGACGCCGCGCGTGCCGCCCGAGCCCACGCGGTGGACCGCGGCGGCCGAGGCCCGGCCGGGCGAGCCGCGGCTGCGAGCGATCCTCGCGACGTTCCGGTTCTGGTGCTTCGCCGGCGCCTTCTTCTTCACGCCTGTCTCGAACTTCATGGTGACGACCCACCAGGTCGCCGCGGTGACGGAGGCCGGCGTCGATCCCGGGTGGGCCGCGGCGGCCTTCGGCATGGTGGGCCTGCTCTCGGGCGTCGGGCGCGCGGGGTTCGGGGCGCTCTCCGATCGGTGGGGGCGGGTGCCGGCGGCGCTCACGAGCTACCTGTCCACGGCGGCCGGCACGCTCGCGCTCTCGGTGATGACGCCCGGCGGCCCCGGCTGGCTCCTCTACGCCTTCATCCTGCCCTTCGGGCTGACGCTCGGCGCGCGCGGCCCTATCGTCGCCGCGCTGGCGGCCGACGTCTACCGGGGGCGCAGCTACGGCACGGTGCTCGGCCTCATCACGTTCGGCAATCGCCTCGGGTCGGCGGTCGGCCCCTGGCTCGGCGGCGTGCTCTACGACCTGACCGGAAGCTATCGCCCCGCCTTCGCCGTCGCGATCGTCGCGCTCATGGTGGCCGCGGTCGCGCTCGTGGGCGCCGCGCGGCCCGGGGGGGGCCGGCCGGGGCCGTAGCTCGCGTCGAGGCGGGGGGCGCCGTCCGCGCGGCGTTCCGCGCGTCCCCTGCGCCCCAACGCCGCGTGGGGCCGCTTTTTTTACTGGATCGGACCGCGGCGCCCGTAGTACAAGCATGGCACCGCCCCGGCCCCCCGAGCCGGGGATGCGCGGCTGCCGCTCTCAGCGGAGCCGGGGAGGGGCCGGAGTGCCGTCCTGGGAACAGAGCGTCTCCACCGTCCTGCATCTCTTCCGGCTGGACCGGATCAAGAGCAAGGTCCTCGTCTTCTTGCTCGTGGCGACGTTGATCCCGGCCTTGACGATGGGGTGGCAGTCCTACCTCCTCAACCAGCGGTTCGTGACGGAGAAGATCTCGGAAGAGCTGCGCAACGCGACCTTCCACACGGTCCGCGAGGTGACCCTCTGGCTGAAGGAGCGCCTCTACGAGATGCGCGTCTTCTCCAGCTCCTACGAGGTGACGGAGAACCTCGAGGCGGTCTTCCGCACCCCGGGCGCCTCGGCCCGGACGGCGGTGGCCCAGCGCCGGCTGACCGAGTACCTGAGATCGGTCCGGGAGAAGTTCGCCGACTACGAGGAGCTGATGGTCCTGGATCCCGGGGGCGCGGTGCTGTTCACCAGCGCCGAGACGGCCAGCGTCCCGAAACTGCCGGCCGGCTGGCTCAACCAGGCCCAGGCCGAGGGCGCCATCGTGGGCGAGGCGTACTGGGACCCGACCCGGCAGCGGCGGCTGCTCGTGACCGCGGTGCCGATCAAGACCGCGAACGGGCGCTTCCTCGGGCTGCTGGCGGCGAAGCTCAACCTCACCACCGTCGAGACGATCCTCAAGCACGTCGCCCTCGACCGCCCCGGGGAGGCCTATCTCGTCGGCCCGGACGGCACGCTGCTGGCGACGGCGCGCGGCGCGAGCGCGGCCGCCGCGCAGCTCGCGCTGCCGCCCGACACGGCCCGGGCCCTCTTCGGAGGCGAGGACGCGCTGCTCCCGTACGACAACGCCTTCGGCACGCCGGTGATCGGCGGCCTCAAGCCCATCACCCAGCTCGGCTGGGGCGCGGTGGCCGAGATCCCGCGCGCGGTGGCCTACGCGCAGGTGGCGCGGGTTCGAAACCTCATGGTCTTGATGGTCGGAAGCCTCATCCTCGGCATCGGGCTCACCGCCTACCTCCTCGGCCTGACGATCGTGCCTCCGCTCGACCGGCTGAGCACGGCGGCGACCCGGGTGGCCGCCGGCGATCTCGACGTGACGCTGCCGATCGTGGGCCACGGCGAGCTCGGCCACATGACCCAGGTGTTCAACGACATGGTGATGCGCCTCCGGCAGGGACGGGAAGAGCTGGGCGCCGCGAACCTGGCCCTGAGCGAGAAGAACCAGGAGCTTCAGAAGCTCTCCGTCACCGACGGCCTCACCGGGCTCTACAACCGGCGCCACCTGATCGAGGCGCTCACGAGCGAGGCCGCCCGGGCGCGGCGACTCCGCCACACGTTTTCCCTCGTCATGATCGACATCGACCACTTCAAGCATTACAACGATACCTATGGACACGTCGCGGGCGATCGGCTGCTGAGCCGGATCGCCACCGTCTTCAAGGACTCCATCCGGAACATCGACTACGCGGCTCGATACGGCGGCGAGGAATTCATGCTCGTGCTGCACGAGGTCGGGCCGGAGGGGGCGATGCAGGCCGCCGAGCGGCTCCGGGCGCGTGTGGCGAGCGAGCGGTTCGGGGACGCGCAGGTGCAGATCACCGTGAGCATCGGTGTGGCGGCGTTCCCGGAGCACGGCGACGCGCCGGAGGCGCTGATCACCGCGGCCGACGCCGCGCTCTACGAGGCGAAGAAGGGCGGACGGAACCGGGTGGCGCGCGCGCCCGCCGACCCCCGGCCCGCCTGAGCAAGCCCGCGCCGCAGGCGCGGGCCGCGCTCAGCGCTGGCCTACCAGGTTGTAGAAGATCCAGCCCGAGCGCCCGTCGTCGCGTCGCACCCGGACCCACTGGCCCTTGTACGAGTGGCCGGTGATCGCCGTGCCTTCCTCCACCACGAAGACGACCTTGTAACCCGGCCCGGGGCCTTCCCGGATGTTGCTCTTGCCGAGCGCCCGGAGCGACAAGGGCAGGGCGAAGGGCACTTCGCCGTCCACCCGCGCCATCTGCTCGCTGCGGACGCGGTCCCGCTTGATCAAGTCTTTGGCCTGGGTGGCGAGGTAGAGCGCGCCGCCATAGTTCTCCTTCCGGAACTCGTCGGCGCCCATGTTCAGGAGCTGCTGCGCCTGCCGGAGCTCCGTGTCCCTCTCGTGGCTCGCGGCATCCTGCTGCAGGAGCTTCAGGGCGACCTCGGCCTCGGCGAGGTTCGAGGCGGCCTCGGCGCGGCTCTCCAGGCCCCGCAGCTTCGCCAGCGCCCGGACCACTTCGAGGATCGCCGCGTCGAGCTTCTGGTTCAGCACCCGGATCTGCGCGTCCCGCTCCAGGAGGAGCAGGTGGAGGCGGGCGAGGTCGTCCTCGAGGTCGCGATTGGCGGCGGTCTCCTTCCGGAGCGCCTCCTCGAGCTTCTGGCGTTCCCGCTCGAGCTGCTCGCGCTCCTTCCCGGGCCGCTCGCGGTCGCCGGACCCGGCAGCCGCCCGGCCGGTCGGCGCGCCCGTCCCGGGCTCCGGCGGGCGGCCGCCCGGGCGGAGTCCCGCGCAGGCCGCGAGCAGCATGGCCGCGGCGATCAGCGTGAGCGCCGGCGGACGCCAGGACCACGAGGCGCGCGCGATCCGGCTGGTCAAAGTGGTCCGAGTCTAGGCGAGCGGCCGAGTCCCCGTCAACTTTCCCCGGCGAGGCGGAGGGCGGCGTGGAGGAGCACGTTCGCGCCGTGCTCGATGTCGTCGAAGTGGGTGGCCTCTTCCTCGCAATGGCTCTTGCCGCCGATGGAGGGGACGAACACCATGCCGGTCGGGCAGATCGTGGCCATGTGCTGGGCGTCGTGGCCGGCGCCCGACAGCATGCGGCGGTGGCCCACCTCGAGCGCCTTCGCCGCCTCCTCCACGGCAGAGACCACCTCGGTGTCGAAGCGCGTCAGCGGCACGCGCATGAGCGGCGCGTACTCGACCCGGACGCCCTCCGCGGCGGCCGCGTCACGGACCGCGATCTCGAGATCGGCGAGCGCCTGGTCGAGAAGGGCCTCGTCCGGCGCCCGGAGGTCGGTCGTCAGGACGACCTTCCCGGGGATCGCGTTGACGATGTTCGGGTGGACGTCGAGCCACCCCACGGTCCCGACCATGTCGCGGCCGATCTCGAGCGGGATGTGCCGGACGGCCTTCACGAGGTCGGCGGCGGCCACGAGCGCGTCGTGGCGCCCGCGCATGGGGGTCGGCCCCGCGTGGTCCTGGACGCCGTGAAAGGTCACCCGACCCCAGGCGATGCCGACGATGCCTTCGACCACGCCGACCGGGAGCCCCGCCTCCTCGAGGAACGGTCCCTGCTCGATGTGGAGCTCGAGGTAGGCGCGGAGCGGGCGGGCGGCGCAGGGCTCGGGACCGAGGTATCCGATCCGCTCGAGCTCGTCCACCAGCCGGATGCCGTGGCGGTCGCGCTGGTTGTAGGCGTCCTCGAGCGAGACCTTGCCTGCCATGACCGCGGAGCCGAGCATGGCCGGCTGGAAGCGCGCCCCTTCTTCGTTGGTGAAGATGGCGAGCTCGACCGGGTGCCGGGTCCGGACCCTCGCGTCGCCGAGGGCGCGGATGGCCTCGAGCGCGCAGACGACCCCGAGCGCGCCGTCGAAGCGGCCCCCGGTCGGGACCGAGTCCACGTGCGATCCCATGACGACGGGTGGGAGCGCCTCGCTTCCCGGCGCGGC
>JBIOTN010000015.1:0-22540 GCA_044866005.1 Candidatus Rokuibacteriota bacterium
CGTTCTTCGCGGCCGAACGGCTCGGGCCTGCCTCCCCCCAGGAGCCTCGCACAGTTGGCGCCGTGTGGGCTAGCGCATCCGCCAATAGCCGGGCCGAGAAGCGAGCAGCCCTAGGACGCAGGGCCGAGGCGGCCCGAGGCGTATGCTGCATACGTTGAGGGGCGCCGAGGCCCGAGGACGCCGGGATGCGACGCTTATCGGCCCGGCCTCAGCAGACTTCGCGGGTGCGCTCCTGGACCAACTGCCCGTTCTGGTAGACGCGCTCCTGAATCTGCTTGCACCCGCTCGGCGCGACGCCCCGGGGGTGGGCCTCCACCCGCTGCCAGCCGTCCTGAGTCTGGTACGCGACCGGCCGGTTCTCGGCCGCGGCCTCACGCGCGGCGCGGGACGAGATCTCGGTCAAGGTGCCGCCGAGGACCGCGCCCAGAGCGCCCCCGATGACGGCGCCGCGCCAGGCGTTCTTCCGGTCGATCAGCGCCCCCGCGCCGGCCCCGACCGCCGCGCCCGCGCCCGCGCCCTGGTAGGTCCGGGGCGTGGTGACGAGAGGCTCCGGCTGGGCCGCGCACGCGGCGAGCAGTGCCACCGCAAAGGTCGTCACGATCAACGCGCTCACGATACGACGCATGGGATGATTCCTCCGTCTTCGGCGGCGCCGGTCGACCCCCGGCCGGCCCGCGTTCGTCCCTCCGCTACTGGACGCTCACCACCGCGACGACGGGGGTCATGATGAACTGGCCGTTCCCCGTCGCCTTGATCGACTGGTCGCCGTCGAAATCCACGGTGACCGTCGTCACGTTCTTCGCCGTCACGTCGAACTCCCGGTTCAGCCGGATGTCGCCGGAGGGGATCTCCACCGGCGCGCTCGCGCCGGCCGGCGGCGAGATGGAGGCCGCGCAGGCCGCGCCGCTCGAGGGGTTGTCGAAGAAGAGCGTCGCGCTCGCCAGCAGGAGCCGGATCTGGGTGTAGTGCCCGGCCGGCAACGGCCCCGTCCCGAGATCCGCCTGGGCCCCGCCCACGAGCTTCTTCAGGTCGCACGTCCGGCTGCCGCTCGCCAGCGTGACGAAGGAGCCGCCGCTCAGATGGGCGCTGACCTCGGAGAAGGTCAGGAGGACGGCCTTGGCGTCGCTGAACGGGCTGTCCCGGAGCTGGAGCGTGAGCGTGCCGTCGCCAGCCCCGCCGGTCGGGCCCGTGGTCTTGCTGGGGCCGCCACAGCCGAATGCCGTGAAGGCCACCACGATCAGTCCCGTCACGTAGAGGCGCGCTGCTGATGGTCGCCCCATGTCCGCCCTCCCTCCCGACCGCCGCCAACGGTAAGCCGGAACCCCGGTCCCGGCGCCCCTCACGGCAATCTTCTCACGCTACCGGGCGGAAACCGACAAAGGAGAATCGGCGACGGGCCGCTGCGGCGGAGGGGCGGGGCGGGGGTCAGCCCGCGACGCTCGCGGGTCGTCCCGTCTCGATCGAGCGGTAGGCCGCCAGCACGACGGCGAGATCCTGCCGCGCCGCCTCCGGGCGGAGCGCGGGCGGTCGACCTTCGCGGACCGCGGCGACGAACTCCGCGAGCTGGGCGCGGAGGCCACGCCGGTCACGCCAGAAGACCCGAAGCCGCGATCGGCCGCGCCGGCGAAGCCACAGCGAGCGGCCGCGAGGATCGACGCCGAGCGAGCCCTCGCGGCCGGTGACCCAGGCGCGCTGGCCGTGGGGCAGTCCCGGGGCGGCGAAGGAGTTCGCCAGCATCCCGACCGCCCCGGAGCGAAAGCGCATCACGACGAACGCCGTGTCCTCGCCCTCCAACTCCGCGAAGAGGTTGGCGGGGGCGACGGCGCTGACCTCCGTGATCGGCCCCCCCCAGTCGTGGCAGAGGTGGACGTAGTGGATCCCGCCGTCGATCAGGACGCCGCCGCCGACGGCGCCGCGCCGGCAACGCCAGCCGCCGGGACGGCGGAAGCCGCGCGCCGAGATGACGATCTGGCGGACCTCGCCGATCGCGCCGGCCGCCAGGAGCCGCCGCGCCGCCACGAAGGCCGGCACGAAGTGGAAGTTCTCGCCCACCATGAAGATGATGCCGGCGGCCGCCGCCTCGGCCAGCATCTGGTCCGCCTCGTCCAGCGTGCGCGCGATCGGCTTCTCGACGAGCGCCGCCTTCCGGTGCTTGGCGGCGAGCCGGACGTTGTCGAGGTGGAGATGGTGCGGCGTGCAGAAGAGCAGGGCGTGAACCCGCTCGTCGGCGGCCGCCGCGTCGTACGAGCCGAACGCCGCCACGCCCCCGAATCGCCGGCGGTAGGCCTCCGCGCAGGCCGGATCCCGGCTCGCGAAGGAGAGCGCAACGCCTCGGCCCAGCCGGCGGGCCGCGCGAGCGTGAAACGTCGCGAAGCGGCCACAGCCGACGATGCAGAGCCCGACGGCGCGCGGCATGGCGAGAGCATGCTAGCACGCCCCGCGGGGGCGATAGGCGTCGCATCCCGGCGTCCTCGGTCGTCGGCCGCCCTCAACGTGAAACCGCGTACGCCTCGGGCGGCCTCCTCCTCTCCGTCCTGGGGCTGCTTGCGTCTCGCCCCGGCGTTTGGGGACGACGCGTCGCGTCAGGTACAATGAAGGTGCGGGTTCACCCCGAGGTCTCCGCCAAAGGAGCGACGATGCGCAAGGTCGCGGTGATCGGAGTCGGCGTCACGACGTTCGGCAAGCACGAGAGGACGTGCGCGGAGCTCTTCGCCGAGGCCGCGGTGGAGGCCTTGCAGGACGCGGCCCTCGACCCGCGTCGGGTGGAGGGCGTGTACGTCGGCAACGTCGTGGGGGAGGCCGCCGAGCGCCAGCTCCACATGGGCCCTCAGCTCGCCTCCGCGCTCGGCCTGCCGTCCGTGGCGGCGACGCGGTTCGAGACCGCCTGCGCGTCGAGCCATGCCGCGTTCCGCCACGCCCTCTTCGAGATCGGCGCGGGCGCGGCGGACGTCCTGCTGGTGGGCGGCGCCGAGCGCGTGCTCACGATGCCGACCGACCGCTCCACCGAGGTCTTCGCCTACGCCTCCGACGCCGTCTTCGAGCAACCGGCGGGGCTGACGTTTCCCGGCGTCTTCGCGCTGATCGCGCGCGCCCACATGGCGAAGTACGGGACGACCGAGGAGCAGATGGCTCACGTCGCCGTGAAGAACCACCGGCACGGGGCCCTGAACCCCAAGGCCCAGTTTCAGAAGGCGATCACCGTCGAGCAGGTCCTGGCCAGCGCCAAGGTCGCCGACCCGCTCAAGCTCTACGACTGCTGCCCCTTCAGCGACGGAGCCGCCGCCGTCCTGATCGCCTCGGAGGAGGTCGCCCGACGGACCCGGCGGCCGATCTGGGTCCTGGCCTCCGCACAGGCGGGCGACGCGATGTGCCTGCACGACAAGCGCGACCTCACGCGGGCGCTTGCCACCGAGCGGGCCGCGCAGGCGGCGTACCGGCAGGCCGGTCTCGGTCCGCAGGACGTCGACGTGGTCGAGCTCCACGACTGTTTCACGATCGCCGAGATCGTGGCGACCGAGGGGCTGGGCCTCGTGGAGCCGGGCGTCGGCGGACTCGCCGCGGAGAAGGGCGAGACGAGCCTGGGCGGCCGCGTGCCGGTCAACACGTCGGGCGGCCTGAAGGCCAAGGGGCACCCCATCGGCGCGACGGGCGCGGCTCAGATCGCCGAGATCACGACGCAGCTCCGCGGCGAGGCGGGCCCGCGGCAGGTCGAGGGCGCGACGGTCGGCCTGAGCCACACGCTCGGCGGCAACACGGCGACGGTGCTCGTCAGCCTCTTCGGACGAATGCCGCGGTGACTCGGGACGCGGCAGCGGCTCCCGGCGGCGCCCTCACGCTGAAGGAGTTCTTCCAGGAAGTCCGGGCCGGGCGGCTCGTCGTCCAGCGCTGCTCGGCCTGCGGCGAGCTCGCGGTCCCGCCCAAGGCGCTTTGCCCGGCGTGCCACGCGCAGGCCTGGACGCGGGTTCCCCTCCGCGGCGAGGGTGAGGTCGCGTCCTTCACCGTGATCCGCGTTCCGCCCGCGCCCCTCGCCGGCCAGGCCCCGTACGCCGTGGGCGTCGTCCGCTTCCCCGAGGGCGTCTCGCTGCTCGGTCGGCTCACGGACGTCCCGGTCGAAGCCCTTCGGGTAGGCCTGCCGGTCCGGTTCGTCCGACCGGCGGATCCCGCCGCCGACCCCCCGGTCATCGCGTTCGCGCCACGCGCCTGAGGCGCCACCTCGGATGACCACGGTCTGGCCACGCGGCGGCCGCTGCGCCGTCACTCTGACGTTCGATTTCGATGCCGAGGCGGGGTGGCTGTCGCGCGATCCCACGGTCGCGGCGCGCCCGGGCATCCTCTCCCAGGGCCGGTACGGCGCGAAGGTCGGCGTACCGCGCATCCTCGCGCTGCTCGCCGCGGAAGGGGTTCCCGCGACGTTCTTCCTCCCGGGGTGGGTCGCCGAGCGCCACGCCGAGACCGCCCGCGCCATCCGGGACGCCGGCCACGAGATCGGGCACCACGGCTACCTGCACGAGCGCGCCGACCCGGACAAGCCTGATGCGGAGCGCGAGGCCTTCGCCCGAGGGCTCGAGGCCCTGCGGACCGTGCTCGGGGTCCGCCCCAGCGGGTTCCGCGCGCCCGGCTGGGACCTGACCCCGATCACCCTGGACCTCTTGCGCGAGCACGGGTTCACGTACTCCTCGAACCTCATGGACGATGTCTTCCCCTACGTTCACCCCGGGCCGGGGCGGCCCATCGTGGAGCTGCCGGTCCAGTGGTTGCTCGACGACGCGCCCTTTTACATGTTCCATCCGCGACTCGTGAACCGGCCGATCCAGAGCGCCGAGACGGTGTTCGGGATCTGGCGGGACGAGTTCCTCGGGCTCTACGAGTGGGGCGGGCTCTTCAATCTGACCATGCATCCCCAGCTGAGCGGCCACCCGTCGCGGCTGCGCTGGCTGAGAACGTTGATCCGGTTCGTGAAGGCGCGGGAGGACGTGTGGTGGGCCACCTGTGGGCAGGTGGCGGAGCACTGGCTGGCCCGCGCGGGCGTCGACACGCCGCGCCCGGCCTGAGTACCCGAAGCGCGGCGTCCCCCGCCGGAGGCGACCGCGGCTCACTCGGTCTGGCGGGCGCGATCCCACACCTCGAAGCACTGCTTGTGGAAGCGAAGCGTCGCCCCGCCCTGGAGGTCGCATTCGCACTCGATGTCGGTGGCGACGATCGGGCGGTCACAGGCCGCGCAGGTGTGGCCCCGGCCAGGCCCGAACCACGTCGCCTGGCACCTCTGCCGCGGCAGCATGCCCGCGGTGAGCAGGTCCCTGACCCTGGTGAGGAGCACGTTCTGTTCGATGGAGCGACCCCCGGGTGGGCGATGTGTGGCCCCCCGACGAGCCGGTGCAAGAGCAGTGCCGGCGCGCCTCAGAGGCGCGTGCCCAGCTCGCGGTCGAAGCCCGGGAGGATGGCCTTGAAAAAGGCGTTCTGGAGCAGGCGGACGACGACCTGCCAGGTGCTCGCCTTCGGGTCGTCGAGCGAGCCTGAGATGTCGGCCTTCGTGGCGACTTCTTCACGCGGCCGATTTTCCAGGAGCTTCGAGATGCCGCCGACGAGCCCCTCGTAGACCTTGCGGAAGATGCTCTTCTCCCGGTCCTGGCGCTTGTCGTAAACCTTCATGTCGCGAAAGAGGGGCTTGACGTAGCCCTCGATCGCCCGGTGCTTCACCGAGAGCTCCGTGTACAACGAGAAGAGCCCGCGCACGACGTCGAACTTCCCGTAGGCGCGCAGGAGGTCGTTCATCGTGCGCATGTCGGTGTTGTGGATGCGCACGTTGAGGTCGAAGTCCGCGCCGTTCGTCTCCGGGCGGAAGGTGGCGGTCGCGACGGTCGTGCCGCTGCCCATGAACCGCCCGCGCAGGTTCGCGACCGCCGTGCCTTCCGTGAACTGGTTGCTGAGATTGGTCATCTCGAGGTCGGTGTCTGCCAGGAAGATCCGGTAGTCGGGGGTCGCCGCCTCGTTGACGAAGCCGAACGTGCCCTCGACGATTCGCGCGCGGTCGACGCGGATCAGGGTCGCCGGCGCATTGCTGACCTCCCTGGCCTTCTGCCGGGCTTTCCGGGCGACGCGCGCCTCGCTCTCCTTCGTCTCCGATTTGTGGACGTAGTCGATCCGGGCCCTCTCGAGCGTCAACTCGCCGAGGTGCGCCAGGGTCGCGCCGTCGTGCGCATACTCGATGGTGCCGGTCGTGGAGAGCACCCCCCGCTCCACCACCAGGTTGTACCGCTGGGTGATCGGGCGGAAGTAGTCGAGCTGGATCTTCTCCAGGCTCACGTCCGCCTTCACCCCGAGGTGCGGCTCGGCGAGGAAATCGGCGTGGCCGTCGAGGGCGACCCGACCGGTGTCGAACACCACCGCCTCCAGCCGGATGTCCGAGGGGTACGTGCGCGCCCGGGAGCGGATGTTCCGGATGTTCACGGCCCGGGCGTTGATGTGCGTCAGGTGGAGCGGCTTGAAGGGTCCCTCGTCCTGGTACGTGACGTCGCCGTTCACGATCTTCAGCTCGTTGATCTTGAACGGGTACACGGACTCGAGCGCGGCCTGCCACCCGCGCTCCTTGACGGGCATCCGATCCTTCTGCTCCTGCCGGAAGTGCGCCAGGTTCACGTAGACGACCGGATCCTGGAAACGGAAGTCGGCGACGATGTGCCCGGTCACGAGCTCGCGCCACTGCACGCTCGCGGTGAGCCGCGGGATTCGCCCCACGGGCGGATCCGGGTTCGCCTGCTGGACGACCAGCAGGTCTTCGAGGTCGAGGGAGAAGCCGAAGAGATGGAAGTCGGCGCGCCCGAGGCGCACCGTGTACCCGTGCAGGCGGTCGTTCATCTTCCGCTCGAGGTGCCGGCGGATGGGCTCGTCCAGCAGGACGTCGAGCGTGACGATGAGCAGGACCGGCACGAGTAGCCCCGCGGCGAGCCAGGGCCAGCGCCGCCGAATGAAGCGGCCGACCCGGGCGCGCCCGGAGCGGAGGATCTCGGCCGGTCGTCTGCCCATGAAGATGCCGTCGCGCGTGACCGTGAAGGACTCGTCCGAGGCCCGAAGCAAAGGCGGTGCCGGACGTCTCAGGTGGGAGAGCCCTCGGGGCGCCGGTCGCGACGCGGCCGTCGGACCCCGCGGGGCCGGCAAGCGGGGGTGGGTCGGCCCGTACGGGAAAGCTTGGTGCCACCGGGGGCGTGGCCTACAATAGCGCCGATTTTCTCGAGACCGGCCCAGGCACGGGCGTCTCACCGGGCGCTCCGTCGGGGCCCCGGCTCCAAGGGGGGACACGCGATGGCGAAGTCGCTTGGGGTCGTGGTGGCGGTGGCGGTCGGCGCGACGCTTCTGCTGGCGGGCGGATGGCGGGCGGAGGCCGCGGACCTCGTGATCCTCCGCAGCGGCCGGTACCTCGCCGGCGATCTCCAGGAAACCGAGTTCACGCTCTACACCCCGCAGGCGAGCTACCGCGCGACTCGCGCCAACACCGCACGCCTCGTCCTGGGCACGGCGGCGGGCGACACGGTGGAGCTTCGCAACGGCGACCGCATCTCCGGTCGCGTCGACCAGAGCCGCTACACCCTACGGCTTCCGGGGGGCGAGACGCGCGTCGTGGAGCGGGCCGAGGCCTCCGTCGTGGTGCTGGGCGCCAGCAGTCCCGTGCGGGGCGAGCGGGTGCCCGACGTCCTGCTGCTCCGTACCGGCGATTTCGTTTACGGTGAGCTCGTGGGCCCCGAGTTCGAGCTCACCACCGACGCCGGTCGCCAGCGGCTCGACCGGAGCCGCGTGTGGCGGATCATCCTGGGCTCGGCACGCGGGGACCTCGTGGAGCTTCAGAACGGCGAGCGGCTGCTCGGCCTCGTCGACCGCCCGACCTATGCCATCCGGACCTCCGACGGGCAGAACGAGACGTACGGGCGCGAGGAGGTGCTGGAGGTGCTCTTCCGCCCGCCGGAGCGGCCGCGCGCCGGGGCGGGCGGGACGGGCGACGCGGCGGGACAGGCGGGCACCGCCGGCGCGGGAGCCGGCACGCAGGTCGCGGCCGCGCCCCCCACCACGGTGCCGACGCCGTCGCTCCCGCCGCAGGTGCGGGCGGCGCTGCGCGACCTCCACTTCGAGTTCGACAGCTGGCAGCTCACGCCGGAGGCGCGCCGCACCCTCGAGGACCTCGCGACGGCGATGAAGGCCTTCCCGTCCTTGACGCTCCTGATCGAAGGCCACGCCGACGAGCGCGGGACGGCCGAGTACAACCTCGCGCTCGCGGCGCGCCGGGCCGAGGCGGCGAAGGACTACCTGGTCAACCTCGGGATCGAGACGAGCCGGCTCGACATGATCTCCTACGGCGAGGAGCGACCACTGGACGCCGGGCACAACGAGATCGCCTGGTCGCTGAACCGGCGCGCCCATTTCGCGGTGAAGGCGCCGTGAGCGCGGCCCGCCGGCCCTCGCGCCTCGTCGCCGCGCTCGGGCTCCTGCTCGCCGCCCCGCTCGCCAGCCAGGCCGCGGCCCCGGCGGCGCCGAGCGTCGGCGCCTCGGCGACGTACCGCTGGACGTCGGCCGTGAGGCAGCCCGTGCTGGTCCTCGTCCGCGAGCCCCAGGCCGGCGGGCAGGCCACGTGGTCCGCAGTCCAGGAGTCGGCCGCGCCGCCGCCCGTCTTCGTGACCTACTCGATCGTCCGCGGCGACCGCGCGACGTACACGCTCCAGATCGTCACCCACGACGAGGCGGAGGGCGCACCCCTGTCGGTCACCCAGGTGACCGTGAACCGCGCGTCGGGGAAAGCGCTCCGCAGCGTGACGCGGGGCCCCAAGGGCGTCGTCCCGACTCCGGAGTCGGGTCTCCGTCCCTTCCGGGAGGCCGGTATGCGCGACGGGCGGCGCGAGGAGGTCGAGGTGCCGGCCGGACGCTTCCCCGCCGTGTCGGGGACGTCCGCTGGCGCGCGGGTCTGGGTGTCGGATCGGGTGCCGGCGCTCGGGCTCGTGAAGGCCGAATGGCCGGCGGGGACGCTCGAGCTCGTGCGGAGCGCGCCCGCCGGCGCGACGGATCTTCTGAAGCCCGCGACCCGTTAGCCTCTCGGGGGGTCTCGGAAGACTCCCCCCCTGCCCCCCTCGGTTGCGGCGGCGCCGCCGCCGCTCGAATGGCTTCCCCGGCAAGCCGGATAGAAGACCTCCGTCGGCGCCCG
Organism: Candidatus Rokuibacteriota bacterium; assembly: GCA_044866005.1. Classification (GTDB taxonomy): domain Bacteria; phylum Methylomirabilota; class Methylomirabilia; order Rokubacteriales; family DASRDR01; genus JBIOTN01. The sequence goes on from JBIOTN010000015.1 coordinate 9,185, forward strand.
CCGCCGGTCAACCGCCTCGTCCGGTCGCGTGGGCACCCCTGCCCCGAGGTCCCTGGACCCGCGTGGTAGCATGAACCCATGTGTGCTGCGACACCGCGCGCAGCGCTCGAAGCTGTCCCCAGGAGGTCAACCATGGTGACCCCACGCATCCTGGCGATCGGCACGGCGGTTCCCACCACGTCGTTCGACCAAGCCGAACTCGTCGGGATCTTCGGGTACACGGATGCGCTGCGCCGAAACTTCTTCCTCCGGAGCGGGATCGAGCGTCGTCACTTCTTCGTCGACCCCGCCCACGCGCGGCCCGACGAGGACGTGGACCAGCTCGCGGCTCGGTTCCGCGACGGCAGCGTGGCGCTCGGCGCCCAGGCCATCCAGGCCTGCCTCGACCACGCCGGTCTCGCCGTCTCGGACATCGACTTCCTCGTGACGACGACGTGCACGGGCCGTCTCTGCCCGAGCCTCGACGCTCACCTCATCCAGGCGCTCGGCTTCCGGCCCGACATGCAGCGGGTCCACGTCGGCGACACGGGTTGCGCGAGCGGGATCGTGGCCCTCCAGCAGGCGTACAACCACCTGCACGCCTTTCCCGGTCACCGGGCGCTCGTCGTCGCGGTGGAGGTTTGCTCGGCCACGTACTTCCTCGACGACTCCCCGGAGACGGCGGTCGCGAACGCGATCTTCGCCGACGGCGCCGCGGCCGTGCTCCTCGGGACCGAGGGCCACGGCGTCGCCATGGTCGCTCACCGGACGCTGATCCGCTCCGAATACCTCGACCGGATGGGGTTCACGTTCCCGGGCGGCCGGCACCGGGTGCGCCTGAGCAAGGAGGTGCGGCGCATCGCCCCGGAGATGATGGAAGAGCTGGCGACGCGGCTCCTCAAGGATCACGGGCTGACCCAGGCCGACGTGCGGTTCTGGGTGCTGCATTCGGCCGGGCGGCGCGTGATCGAGCGGGCGCAGGTGGCCCTCGGACTTCCGGACGAGGACCTCGTCTTCTCCCGCACGGTCCTCCGGCGCTTCGGGAACATGTCGTCGGCCACGGTCCTCTTCGTCCTGGACGAAGTGCTCCAGAGCGGCCAGCCGCGTCCGGGCGACTGGGGCGTCATGATCGCGCTCGGCCCGGGCTTCGCCGCGGAGGGGGCGCTACTGCGCTGGTGAGGGCGGACGGGCGGTCGATGTTGCGCGCGCTGGCTCCCCTCAGCCGGGACGCCGCCGCCGTGGAGCTGCTCGACCGCCCCGGCACGCCGCAGCGGGAGCTCGCCGCGACGCTGGCCGACATCGCGCGGCTCAACCGGCTCGGCCCGACCCGGCGCCTCCTCGCTCACGTCGCCCCCTTCTTCGCGCGCTTCCGCGCCGAGGGACGCGGGGCGCGGCTCCGCGTGGTCGATCTCGGCACGGGGGGCGCGGACATCCCGGTGGCGCTGGTCCGCTGGGCGCGCGCGCGGGGCCACCGGGTGATCGTCCTGGCGCTCGATGTCCAACCCGAGGTCCTCGCCTGCGCGACACCGGTGGCGCGCCGGCTCGAGGAGGTGCAGCTCATCGCCGCCGACGCCCTCCGACCGCCCCTGCGCGCGGGCGCGGCCGACCTCGCCGTTTGCTCGCTGACCCTCCACCATCTCCCGGAGGAGGGCGTGGTCGCCCTGCTGCGCCTCATGGCGTCCCTGGCCCGGCTGGGCTTCGTCGTCAGCGATCTCCGGCGCAGCCGTGCCGCCTATGCCGCGGCGTGGCTCGCCACGCGGCTCATCTCGCGGAACCGGCTCACCCGCCACGACGGGCCGATGTCCGTGAGGCGCGCCTACACGCGGGAGGAGCTGGCGCGGCTGTCGCGGGCCGCCGGATTGCCGGACGTCCGGTGGCACCGGGCCTTTCCCTTCCGCGTCATCGGTGTCTATGCGCGCAGAGACTGAGATCATCGTGGTGGGCGCCGGCCCGGCGGGCGCCGCCACGGCCATCCTGCTCGCCCTGCAGGGCCACGACGTCGTGCTGCTCGACCGGGCGCGGTTCCCGCGGGAGAAGGTGTGCGGCGAGTACCTCTCCCCCGAAAGCAGCCGCATCCTCGACCGCCTCGGCGTGCTCAAGGCCGTCGAAGCTGCCGGCGCCCAGCCGCTTCGCGGGATGCGGATCGTCGCGCCGGACGGGACCGAGCTCCTCGGCGACTACCCGCGCGTCGGGCGCTACCGGGGCTACCGCGACCACGCCCTCGCGCTCCCCCGGCGCGCGCTGGACGCGCGGCTCGTGGACCGGGCGCGCGCCCTGCCCGTCGTCGTGCGCGAGGGGTTCCGGGTGACGGACCTCGTCCTCGACGGCGGGCGCGTCGCCGGCGTCGAAGGGCGCGCCAACGGGGCCGGGCCATCGGAGCGGCTGACCGCCCGGCTCGTGATCGGCGCGGACGGCCGGAGCTCGGTCGTGGCGCGGCGGCTCGGCCTGGTCCGCCCGCATCCCTGGCTCGACCGGCTCGCCCTGATGACCTATGCCGAGGGCGTGCCGCACGATCCCGAGCGCGGCGAGATCTTCGTCGCCCCGCCGTTCTACTCGATCCTGAACCCCGTGGCGGCGGGCCGGCTCAACCTGAGCCTCGTCGTGCCGATGGCCGAGGGCGCCCGGCACAAGGCGGACCTGGCCGGCTTCTTCGACCGCACCCTGGCCGCGCTCCCGCACCTCGGGCCCCGGCTCCGGACGGGCCGGCGGGTGAGCCCGGTGCGCGCGCTCGGGCCGCTCGCCTACCGGGTCGCGCCGCCGCGCCACGACGGCGTCGTGCTCGTCGGCGACGCCCTCGGCTTCCTCGACCCCTTCACCGGGGAGGGGATCTTCACCGCCCTCCGCTCCGCCGAGCTCGCGGCCGAGGTCGCCGACGCCGCGCTCCGCGCGGGGAACGTGTCCGCCGCGGCCCTGGCCGCCGCCCACACGCGGCGGCTTGCCGCCTTTGCCGCGAAGGAGCGCGTCTCTCTCCTGCTGCAGCGGCTCATCGCGCGGCGCCGGCTCACGGTGCACGTCGCGCGACGGCTCGCGCGGCGGCCGCCGCTCCTGGAGCTGCTCCTGGGCGTCATCGGCGACTTCGTCCCGCCCCGCGAAGTGCTCTCCCCCCGGTTCCTCGCCCGCCTCCTGGTCTAGCCGGGACCGCTGCATGCCGCCGACGGCCGGCTTCCAGACGCTCGGGCGGGCCCCGGACGGCGCGATCCGTCTGGCCGAGGCCGCGCTGTGGATCGCGGCCGACGAGTACCCCGGCCTGGAGGTCGGGAGGTGGCTGCGGGCCGTCGACGGGCTCGGCCACGCCGCCGCGCAGCGCATCCGGGAGCCGATGGACCTGGACGAAGCGACGGCGGCGCTCAACGAGCTCCTCTTCGAGGAGGAGGGGTTCCAGGGGAACGCCGCCGACTACTACGATCCCCGGAACAGCTTCTTGAACGACGTGCTGGAGCGGCGGCTGGGGATCCCGATCACGCTCTCCGTCCTCTACATCGAGGTCGCCGCTCAGGCCGGCGTCCGGGTGCGCGGCGTCGGGTTGCCCGGGCACTTCCTCATCCGCGCCGAGCGGCACGGGGCGAGCCGTCTCCTGGACCCGTTCCATGGGGGCGCGACGCTCGAGGAGGCCGACTGCGAGGCGCTCCTCCGCCGGCGTTACGGCGCCGAGGCGCGCCTCGACCCGGCCTTGCTCCGCCCCGTGACGACCAGCGAGATCGTCGCCCGGATGCTCGCCAACCTGAAGGCGATCTACACGACCCGCGAGGACTGGTCGCGGGCGCTCCGGGTAGTCGATCGCCTCGTCACCCTGCGGCCGGACGCGCTGGCCGAGCTCCGCGACCGGGGGACGATCCACGCGCGGCTCGGCGGGGCGGCTGCGGCGATCCGCGACTGGGAGCGCTACCTGGAGGGCGCCGCCGACGCGGCCGACGCCGACCGCGTCCGCCACGACCTCCGGGTGCTCCGGCAGGCCCTGGCGCGCCTCAACTGAGGCCGCGTCGCCGAGCGACGCCGAGCCACGGCGTCGGCGACCGCGGCGTTGACCCGTCCCGGCGAGCGGGGTAGCGTAGCGGCATCGTGGCGCGGCACGTGACGGAGATCCGGGTCCGCTGGGGCGACGTCGATTCCGCCGGCATCATCTTCTACCCCCAGATCTTCCGCTGGTTCGACATCGCGGCCGACGAGCTGTTCCGAACGCTCGGTCTGGCCTGGGCTCGGCTCTTCCCGGACGCCGGGCTGGTCGGGCTGCCGATCCTGGAAGCCCACTGCCGGTTCCGCTCCCCGATCCGTTACGACGACCAGGTGCGCATCGAGACCGTGGTCGAGGAAGTGCGCGACAAGACGATCCGCCTCGGCTATCGGGTCTTCGGGCCCGCCGGCGCGGCCGAGTCGGGGACGCTCTGCGCCGAAGGCTACGAGGTGCGCGGCTGGGTCGAGCGGCGCGACGGCCGGCTCCAGGCCCGGTCCATCCCCGATGGCGTCCGGGCCCGCCTCGGTGCATGAGGCGCTGGCGCCGACCCGCACTCGTCCTCGGCCTGGCGCTCCTCGTGGCGCCGCCGCTGGCCGCCCAGGAGATCCTCCAGGCCCTCGTCCTCGAGCTCGCCGTCCTGGAGGTCCACGCGATCGTCGCGCGCGCCCGGGGCGACGAGCAGCTCGAATGCGTGCTGCGGGACCGGGGCGGACGGGTCCGCGTCGCGGCCAGCCAGCCGCTCTCCGCCGGGCTGACCTCGGGCGGCACCACGATCCTCTCGATCCCCCTGCCGCTGCTCGCCCCGGGGGAGACCGATTTCGCCGTGGTCCTGCGCCGGGGCGAGGCGGTGCTCCACCGCACGGCGTGGCAGCCGATCTTCACCCCGACGCGAGGAGCCCGGCCGTGACCGCCGGCAGGCGGCCGGCGCCGGAGGCGGTTCGCTCCCGCGGCGCAGACCCGCGGTGATCGCGCTGCGCCTCCACGTCCCCGGCCCGATCGAGGCGGCACCGCTCCGACTCGAGGAGGCCGCGCGACCGACCCCGGGCCCCGGCGAGGTCCGCCTCGCGGTCCACGCCTGCGGCCTCTGTCACACCGATCTCCACATCGCGGAGGGCGAGCTCCTCCCGCCCGCGCGACCGCGCGTCCCCGGCCACCAGGTCGTCGGCGTGGTGGATGCGCTCGGTCCCCGCGCACGCCGGTTCGCCCTCGGGGAGCGTATCGGCGTGGCGTGGCTTCACCAGACGTGCGGCCGTTGCCCGGCGTGCCGGCGCGGCGCGGAGAACCTCTGTCCGGAAGCCCGCTTCACGGGGTTCCACGCCGACGGCGGCTACGCCGGCGCGATGACCGTGCCAGAGGCCTTCGCCTACCGGCTGCCGCCCGCGCTGTCCGACGCGATGGCCGCGCCGCTGCTCTGCGCGGGGATCATCGGGTATCGGGCCCTCCGGGTGGCGCGCGTCCGCCCCGGCGAGCGGCTCGGGCTGTTCGGGTTCGGCGCCTCCGCCCACCTCGCCCTGCAGGTGGCGCGCTACTGGGACTGCGCCGTCAGCGTCTTCACGCGCAGCGCCGCGCACCGCGCCCTCGCCCTCGAGCTCGGCGCCGCCTGGGCCGGGACGGTGGAGGACCCCGCACCCCCACCGCTCGACCGCGCGATCCTCTTCGCGCCGGCCGGCACGCTGGTGCCGCCGGCGCTCGCCCGTCTCCGTCCGGGCGGGACGCTCGCGGTCGCGGCGATCTATCTCGAGCCGATTCCGCCGCTCGACTACGCGCTGCTCTACGGAGAGCGGACGCTCGGAAGCGTCACGGCGAGCACGCGGCGCGACGGGGAGGAGCTGCTCGCGCTGGCCGCGGCGATCCCCCTGAGGCCGGAGGTGGAGGTCTTCCCGCTGAGCGCCGCCAACCAGGCGCTCGCCGCTCTCAAGGCGAGCCGCCTGCGCGCCGCCGGTGTCCTCGTCCCCGACTGAGGTCACGCCGCTCCGAAGAGGCGGACACTCTCCACAGACCTTGGTCCGTGCGGGGGTTCGGGGCTTTCCGAGACCCCCGGGCGGAGGCTGGTAACCCCGGGGAGGTACTCGGTGCGGCGTTTCCACCCCGATACCGACCGCCCGAGCGCCGTCACGTCGGTTCCCCAGGTCTGCACGCCGACGGAGAGCAGCGCGGGGAGAGCGTCACCGATGCGCCCGGCGGTGTCAACGTCCATGAGCCCGCGTGCGACTGGGACGAGGCCTCGGGCCCATCGAGGACGTCGCGGGGAGGTCCCAGACCGGCGCGGCCGACGAACGCCGGCTCGCCCTCAACGCACGGTACCGCCCGGGAGTCAGCCCGAACGCCGATCTGAAGGCTCGCGTGAAGTGCGCCTGATCGGCGAATCCCGCCTCGAGCGCGACCTCGACCAGCGGGCGCTCCCGGTGAATCCGCTGCCGTGCGAATCCGAGGCGGCGCATGAGCAGATAGCGGTAGGGGCTGGTCCCGAACATGATCCTGAACTGCCGCGACAGGTCGTAGCGCGTCAGTCCCGTGACCGACTCCAGCTCCCGCGAATGCACGACCCGGGTCTTCTCGGCGTCCAGGAACTGCCGGGCCCGTTCGACGGCCCGGACGTCGACCCGTCGGGAGGTCACGGATCCGGCGCCACCGCGCTCTCCGGCCATCAGCCCTTGCGCCAGGGCCACGATGAGGCTGTCCACGGCCAGCGGTTCCAGCGGAGCGCGAAAAGCCGCGTCGACGGCCCGCGACAGCATCGCGCTCGTCGACACGGGCTCGCTCACGACCGGCAGCGGATAGGGCCTTCCGCGGAGCGTCCGTACCGCATCTATGAGAAGAGACGGTTCCACATAGACGATCCGATAGCCGAACCCCTCGTCGGTGCCCGCGCGTCCGTCGTGGACCTCGTCCGGGTACAGCACGACCACCTGCCCTGGCGTACTCGCATGGACGGAGCCCCGGTAGTCGAAGACCTGGACGCCGGAGTCGGTCACACCGATCGCATACGTGTCGTGGCGATGTTTCTGATAGGCCGCGCCAGCGAACCATGCGCTGAAGAGCTCGACGCCCCCGGCTGGCCCCGAGCTGGCGAGCCACCCCGCGACCGTGCCCCGGCACGATCGTTCAAGACCCTCGCCGGCCGATCTGGTTTCGTTCAGACGCATCACTCGCACTCTCGCGCGAGGCCCCGGGAGGCCTCCCGATCCGTGGAGGATAGGATACGACGACGCAACAGATCGTGGCGTTTCTGCTCTTCGCCGTCGTGGCCGCCATCACGCCGGGGCCGAGCAACCTCATGCTGACGGCAGTCGGCGCGCAGGCCGGCGTCCTCAGAGGCCTGCCCTGCCTGCTCGGCGTCATGACCGGCATGGGTGTCATGATGTTCGTCGTGCCGCTCGGGCTCGGGAGTCTCGTGCTCGAGCATCCCCTGGTCCTCGAGGCGCTCCACTGGGGCGGCGCGGCGTTTCTGCTCTGGCTGGCATGGAAGATCGCGACGTCCGGAAGCCGCATCGACTCGGCGCCGGCCCGGGACCCGGTCGGCTACCTGGGGGCGGCGATCTTTCAGTGGGTCAACCCGAAATCGTGGCTGGTGACGGCGAGCGCGGCCGGCACCTTTCTCAGCACGGAGGCGGGGAGCCCGATCGTGCAGGCGGCCTCCCTCGGGGGCCTCTTCGTCCTGGCCGCCTTGCCGAGTTGCTTTCTGTGGCTGGCGTTCGGCGCCGCGGTCCAGCACGTCCTTCACAGTCGTCGCCGGCTGCGAATCTTCAACATCGCGATGGGCGCGCTTCTCGCGCTCTCGATCGTCCTCATCGTCCGGTGAGAGCCCGCCGGCGGACCAGCACTCCGAAGCATGGAGGAGGTCGCCATGAATGAGACACTGATCGATCAGCTGAGCAATCTCGGCACGCCGCATCTGGCGGACGGTTGCCTGAGAACGACCGTTCCTGTCCGCTGTGCGCCAGCGGGCCTGCGGCCGATTGTGGGGAGTATGCGGTGCGCAGGGCGCGCGCGACCGGCCCGCCACGTCGGAAGCATCGATGTTTTCCTCGAGGTTCTTCAGGGGCCGGCGCAAGGAGAGGTCCTCGTTGTCGACAACGGAGGGCGCCTTGACGAAGCATGCGTTGGCGATCTCGTCACGCTCGAGGCCAAGGGTGAGGGCATAGCCGGCATCGTGATCTGGGGCCTCCACCGCGACAGCCGGGAGATCCGCGAGATCGGTTTGCCGCTCTTCAGCTTGGGCGCACTACCGACCGGGCCCCAGCGTTTGGACGCAAGGCCGGCAGATGTCTTTGGCTGGGCCACGGTTGGCACGCACGTCGTCACGCCCAGCGATTTCGTCGTCGCAGACGCCGATGGCGTTCTCTTTCTTCCGGAAGCCCGGCTCGACGACATCATCGCTGCCGCGGTCGCCATCCGCGACACCGAACGCCGGCACATCGAGGCCATGAAGACCGGTCGAAGCTTCCGAAGTCAAGTGCGGTTCAGCGAATACATGTCGCGGCGGGACCGGGACGCCCGCTATAGCTTCCGACAGCACATAAAGGACGTCGAAGCAGCCGGCGAGGAATAGAGCGCACACGGACACATAGGCGTCGTGACGCGCCTGAGGACACGACGCACGCTTTCCAGCCGCTTGGGTTATTGTCGGATCGGGGCTAGCTCACGAAGCGGCTCAGATTCTTCAAGTAATACGCCATCGCGACCGTGACGAGCGCGCTGACCAGGCCGATCACCAGGTCCCGGAGCTCGCCGCTCCGCCGGTACGCGGCGAGCTCCCACACCGTGAAGAAGATCCCGAAGACGATCGCCGTCGCGATCAGGATGCGATGCGCGACGATCAGGATCGACCCGTCCGGTTTCATGGTCTCTCGCAGGCCCCCCGGCCTACGCCTCGGCGAGCGCACCGCCCGCCGCCGCGGATGGCGCCGGAGGCGCCCCGCAGCCGGCCGGGCGCAGTGGGACCCCTTCAGCGTCCTTCCGCAGTTCGCCAGAACTGCGGAAGGGGCTGAACGGGTGACGGAGCCCGGCCGGACCGGGGCAAGCCGGCGACCGGCCCCGCGGCGGCGGGCGGTGGGCGCCGCATACGTTGAGGGGCTCCGACGACCGAGGACGACGCGATGCGACGGTTATCGGCACGGCGTCACCCGACCCAGCCGCCGTCCACGCACAGCACCTGCCCCGTCACATAGTTCGCCGCGGGCGAGGCGAGGAAGGCCACGGCTTCCGCGACGTCGGCCGGCTCGCCGAGCCGCGCAATCGGCAGCGACTCCACCGGGTAGACGTGGCCACGAGTCATCTCGGTGTCGATCGGGCCGGGCGCGACGGCGTTGACGTAGATGCCCGCCTGGCCGACGTCCTTGGCGACCCATCTGACCAGCCCGATCACGCCGGCCTTCGCGGCCGCATAGGCCGGCCCGGAGCGGCTCCGCCGCGCTTCGGGTCCCTCGCCCGCCCGGGACACGGCCCCGCCGATGATGCCGGAGATCGAGGCGATCGCCACGATCTTCCCGTAGCCCTGCGCCCGCATGACGGGGACCGCCGCCTGGACGGCGAAGAAGGTCCCTTTCAACACGACGTCGAGGACGCGCGTCCACGTCGCTTCCGAGGTCTCCTCGAGCGAGTCGCGATGAAGGATGCCGGCGGCGGTGACGACGATGTCGAGCCGCCCGAGCTCCTCCACGACCTGCGCCACGAGGCGGCGCACGTCGGCGCCTACCGTGACGTCGAGCCGGACGCTGCGGGCGCGGCGGCCCTGCGCCTCGATCCCGGCGCGGGTCTCCTCGGCAGCGAGCAGGTCCGCGACCACCACGTCCGCCCCATCGCGGGCGAGGGCCAGCGCGCAGGCGCGGCCGATCCCGCGCGCGCCCCCGGTGACCAGGGCGACTTGGCCCTTCAGGTCGGTTCGTTCGCTTGGCCGCATCGTCGCGGGACGCGCCGGCCCCGCCCGCACCGCGCCGCGTCTCGTGTCGAGCCGGTGCGAGCCGGGGCTCGGCCGACGCGCCGGCCCGCCCTCAGGCGGCCCTGCGGTGACGCGCCGGCGTGACTTCCTCGAGGCGCGCCAGCATCCGCTCGGCGGTCTTCTCGATGAAGCGGCGGTAGTCCTCCGGGGTGAGGGCCGTGATGGGCCTGGTCACCCCGAACTCCCGCGCGCAGGCCTCGGCGCTCGTGTTGTAGATGACGTAGCGGGCGCCGTGCACTTCCGGATACGAGGCGAACATCCGCCGCTCGAAGTCACGATCGGGCCGGAGCAGGTAGGGGTTGTACCACGGCTCGTTCGAGAGCTTGCCCCAGTCCTCTTTCGGACCGGCGCCGGGCTGCACGGTGAACTCGCCCTCCTCGAGGACGGCGAGCGCCTCCTCGGTGGTGAGCGTGCGCTCGAACGGCGCGGCCGGGGTGCGACGGAGGAGCACCACGAGGTCGATCGGGGTCGCGTGCGTCACCGGCGCGAGCGCGGCCGGATCGATCATGCAGCGCGAGTTCGGGACCTCGCCGTAGAAGCGCCGCCCATCCCGGACGGGCACGTTCTCCGCGGGGTGACGGTCGAACACCTGCTTGAGCTCGCGCATGTCGTCCGGCATGTCGCGCTCGCCGAGGTCGTCCCGGACGGCGTTCGTCCGCACGTAGATGTGGCGCTCCGACGGCGTCGCCACCCCGTCCTTGACATAGACCCAGTCGTCGGAATTGATCCGACCGCGGTAGCTCGGGTTCAGGCGGCTGATGTGGGCGAGGAGCTGCGTGTACGTGGACTTGCCCGTGCCCGTGGGCGCGATGATGAGCACCCCGCGCTCGTTGACCTCCACCACGGCGCCGTGGATCGAGTGGATGTCGTACCGGGCCAGCTCCGCCCCCGCCGCCCCGAGCGCCCAGCTCTTCATCTGCCCGTAGTAGTCCGTGTTCCAGAAGACGCACTCGTTGGTCTCGGCACAGTAGTACGCGCCCGCGGACGCGGGGTCCCGGCGCTCGATGGCGCACCACATCCGCACGCACGGGATGTCGTACCGGTGGATGGCCTCCTCCACCGCTTCGCGCTCGGTCAGGAACCAGTTGCGGGCCCAGAAGTTCGCCGCGTGGAAGGAATTGGTCTGGAGGAGCACCGGCATGCCGCCGATGACCGCCTGCACGACGAGAGGGTCCGCGCCGAGCACTCTTCCGGCGCGCGCTTTCAGCTCCTCGATCTCGGCACGCGTCGCCTTCTTGTTCGCGTTCGGCGCGCGGCGCTTCAGCACCGTTTCGTGGCTGTAGGCTTCGGGCGCCACGGGACGGCCATCCCCGTCGAGCAGCTTGTCCGGATTCGCCGCCAGCGGCAGCCCGGCGAAGCCGTGCGCGTGCGCGGCTTCGAACACGTCGGGGATCCGGTAACGGTCGGCGTCGGCCATCAGGCTCTCCTCGCTCGGCGGTCCCGGGTGGGGAACCCCGGGACCTGGTTGTCCACCAGCCCGCGCGCCGCCGTTGCGGCGCAGGTCCGCTGAGAGAGCACCTGGTGCGGAAGGCGCCCGGCCGGGGGAACGCTGCAGGCTCCCCCCCTCTACTTCCTAGTGAGTCATGCCGCGCGCGCCATGTCAAGCTTTCCGGCGGTGGAGGCCCCGTGCCGTGCGAAACGCCAGTCACGACCGTCGTCGGCTGGCTGCGCCGTCCTCCGGGCGGCGGCTTTGCCGCCGCAACCGAGGGGAGGTTTCGGAGGGGGCCGTCGAGGCCCCCTCCGATGATCCTAGGCGGCCAGCTCGCGCTCGAAGGCGGCGAGCGGAATGGGGAGCCAGGCCGGCCGGTTGTTCAGCTCGTAGCTCAGCTCGTACGCCGCGCGCTCGAGGCAGAAGGCCGACAGCACCAGGGCCATCGCCTCCCGGGGGCCCGGACCCGGCACGATCTTCACCCCGCGCCAGACGGTCACGGCCAGGTAGCCGTCGAGGAACGCATCCGCCGCCGCGGTCTCCCACGCGGCGCGCCAGGGGGCGAGCGCCCGCGCCGCGTCGCGGTCCTGCTGCGCCGCCTCGAAGAGGCCGGCGTAGCTCGCGTAGGTGAACGACCGCAGCATGCCGGCCACGTCGCGGAGCGGCGAGTGCTTGCCGCGCCGCTCGGCGAGCGAGCGTGCGGGCTCGCCTTCGAAGTCGAGGATCACGAAGTCGGTGCCGTCGCCCGCGACGCGGAGAACCTGGCCGAGGTGGTAATCCCCGTGGTGCCGGGTCTTCCACAACGGGATGCCGGCCAGGCGGCCCATCGTCTGGGCGAGCTTCACGCGAACCGCATCGGAGGCCGCGAGGACACGCTCGACTTCGGGCGCGGGTTTGCCCGCCGCCGGCCCCATCGCCGCGCGGAGGTCGGCGAGCGCTCGCGCGACCTGCGCCTCGATGGCGGCGCTCCACGCCCCGAGGTCGGCGGCGGTCACCGGCTCCGGGGCGAAGGCCGGGTCGTCAGGATCGGAGGCGAGCGCCACGTGGAGCTCGCCCGTGACCTCCCCGAGGCGGCGCACACCCGCCAGATGGCGGCCGGCGAGGCTGGCCACGACGGCGAGGGCCTCGTCGCTCGTGCCGGGCATTCCGCGGCCCCGCGCCGCCGCATAGAACTCGCGCAGCGTGCCCAGCGCCCAGGTCCAGCCGTCCCCCTGGTTCTCGACGAAGGTGTGCAGCACGGCGACCGTGCGCTCGGCGTCCGGGGCCTTGTAGAGGGCGAAGCCGGCCAGGAGCGGCACGTGGCGAAACCGCGTGCGGAGCGTCAGGAACCGCGTGATCTCCAGCTCGGGATTCTCGCCCGGGTCCAGCCGGCGGAACACCTTGAGGACGAGGCGGTCGTCACACACGACCGAGGTGTTGCTCTGCTCGCCCCGGAGTCGCCGGAGCTCCGCGATCGGCATGGGGTGCGCCCCGGCCGTGGCCTGCGACAGGACGGGCGTCCGGTCGAACGCGAACACGCCGGCGCGCGCGGGCAGGCGGCCGGCGTCCTCCACGAGCCGGAGGAACGCCCCGGAGACCGCGGGATCCTCCAGACCGTCGTAGAGGAGCCACTCCCCGTCGGGCGTCCGGAGCCGCGCCAGCGGGAGGACGGAGGGGGCGAGGCTCGCGCGCGCGGCGGCGGCAGGCCGTGCCGCGAGCGGCAGGAGGTAGACCTCCGCCGGCCCGTCCGCGTACGCGACGTCGAGGAGCACGAGCGCCGCGGGGACGTCGCCGGCCGCCAGCTCCGCGCTGTCCGCGACCGAGGTCGCGGCGATCGCGCGGCCCTTGCCGCGGAACCACCGCTGCGCCCGCAGGTAGTCCGGCAAGGCGGCGCGGGTCCCGGCGAGTGCCGCCACCAGGGCGCCGCTGTCGGGAGGCCGGTCGAGCCTAACGACCGGCGACGCCGCTGCCATGGTGTGGTCGCCCCGGAACCGCGCGGCCGGGGGGAGGCAGGCCCGATGCGTTCGCCGAAGGGCGAACGCCGCGGCTTCGCCGCGAGGGCCGTGGGGGGGGGGG
>JBIOTN010000016.1:0-5957 GCA_044866005.1 Candidatus Rokuibacteriota bacterium
TAGGACCGGCGGAGGGCGCGGCGGACGAGGGTCTGGAACTCCGGGACGCCGAACGGCTTCTCGAGGTAGAGGAGCCCGGTCTCCTCGAAGAATCGGCGGGTGTCCGCGCTCATCACGTCGCCGGTGATGAACACCACGCGGCTGGCGAGAGCGGGGCTGATGCCGGAGAGCTCGGCGTAGAAGGCAGGGCCGTCCAGGTCCGGCATCCGGACGTCGCTCACGATCAGGCCGTAGGAGCGGCTCGCGACCCGTGCCAGCGCTTCGCGACCGTTGGTCGCCTGGTCCACCTCGTGGCCCTCCTGGACCAGGATCTCCTCCACGAACTCCGCCACCAGGGGCTCGTCCTCGACGAGGAGGACCCGCATGCTCTGCGAGGGCGCCGGGGGCTCGTTCGGCATCGGTGTCTCCACACGCGCGCTCGCGCCGGCGATGGGCAGCTCGACCGTGACGGTGGTCCCGCGCCCCACCTCGCTCCGGACGCCGATCCGCCCCTCGTGGCTCTCCACGATCCGCCGGCAGATGGTGAGCCCGAGCCCGGTGCCCTTCCCCTCGCCCTTGGTCGTGAAGAAGGCCTCGAAGAGCTGGGGCAGGTGCTCCGGCCGGATGCCCGGCCCATCGTCCGCGACGCTGACCGCGATCCGGTCCGGTGCCGACGCGACGGCGGTCGTGACGGTCAACGTCCCGCCGCCGTGGGCGTCGCGCATGGCCTGCGAGGCGTTCAGGAAGAGATTCGTGAAGACCTGCTGGAGCTGATCGGGATCGGCCTGGATGGGCGGCAGGTCGGGCTGGAAGCGTCGCTCCACGGAGATCGCCGACCCCTGGAACTCGTAGGCGTCGAGGTCCAGCGTGCGGGCAATGAGCTCGTTCAGCTCCACCGCCTGGCGCTGCGAGGGCTTCTTGCGCGCGAAGGCGAGGAGCGAGCGGACGATCTTCACGGCGCGCCGCGCCTGGGCGGTGACGCGGGTCAGCCGATCGGCCACCCGGCGGTCCATCGGCTCCCGCTGGAGCAGCTCGAGCGTACCCAGGACGACGGCGAGGGGATTGTTCAGCTCGTGCGCGACCCCCGCGACCATCCGGCCCACGGTCGAGAGCCGCTCGGTGTGGAGGAGCTGCTCGGTGAGCCGCGCGTGCTCGACCGCCACGGCGGCCTGGCCGGCGAACCCCGCCAGGAGCGCGGCGTCCTCGTCGGTGAAGCGGACCGGCCCCATCGCGTACACCGAGAGCACGCCCGACACGCGATCGCGCACGCGGAGCGGCACGCCGAGATAGGCACGGATCCCGCGAGCGACCGGCCGGGCGGGCGGCGAAGGGGCCTCCCGTTCGCCGTCCTGGAGGTCGGCGATCCGAAGCGGCTGTCCCGAGGCCACCACGCGGCCGGCGAGCCCCTCGCCGGCCGCGAGGCGCGGCGGCGTGTCGAGGGCGCCGCTCCTCGCGACCACGACGAGCTCGCCCTCCTGGAGGAGCCGGACCACGGCGCCGCTGGCCCCGAGCAGGCGGGGCGCGGCCTGAGCGATCAGCGAGAGCAGCTCGCGGTACGGACGGTACGCCGCCAGGCGCCGGGTCGACTCGAGCAGCGTGGCCAGCCGCTCGTGTCGGGCGGCCGCCTCGTGCTCGCGCCGATCCTGCGCGGCGGCCCTCGCCGCGAGCTGGTCCCGCTCCTCGCTGAGTCGCCGGTACGCCGCCGCGTTCTCGATCACGCGCGCCAGTCGCGGGAGGTAGCCGTCGCGCTTGGCCAGGCAGTCGTACGCCCCCAGTCGCAGCGCCTCACGCGCGGTCGCATCGGCGTCGTCACGGGCGAGGAACACGACGGGGAGACCGGGCCGCGCGGCCCGGAGCGCCCGGAGCAGCTCGAGCCCCGGTGGTTGCCGGACCCCGTCGTCGAGCAGCACGACGTCGACCGACTCCGCGAGCAGCCGCTCGACCGCCGCGGGCTCGCTCGCCAGCCATTCCAGGCGCCCTCCCAGCGCGCGCCCGGCGACGCCGGCCCGGACGGGTTCGACCTCGGCCTGGGCCGCCGCGACGCAGAGCACGCGGACCGGCGCCCGGTCGGCGCCGAGCCTCCCGCCGCGCGACGAGGCCCGGGACGGCGCGGCGAGCGGCGTCAGCCGGCGCGGCGCCGGGACCTCGGGCCGCGTCCGCGATCCCCGGCCGGGCGGCGCGCTCACCCGAAGATCCTCGGGACGTGGAGCGGGGCGCCCGTCCCGGGCCGGCGCTCGGCCAACGGCCCGAGCGTGAGCGGGAGCACCACGGTGAAGGTGGTGCCGCTCCCGGGGACGCTCCGCACCGTGATCGTGCCGCCGTGGTCCTCGATGATCTTGTGCACGAGCGCGAGCCCGAGGCCGGTCCCGCTCGGCTTCGTCGTGAAGAACGGGTCGAAGACGTGGGGGACGTCGGCGGCCGGGATCCCGGCGCCGCTGTCCTCCACCTCGAGCTTGACCCGCCGCTGCCACGGCCATCGCGTGGCGCCGGCCCCCGTATCCGCCCACGCGGTGCGAAGCGTGAGGGCGCCCCCTTCCCCCATCGCCTCCAGCGCGTTCGCGACGAGGTTCACGATCGCCTGGTAGAGGTGCTCCCGGTCCGCCTGGATGGCCGGCAGCTCGCCCCCGTACTGCCGGGCGACGGCGATGCGCTTCGTCTCGATCTGCTCCCCGTAGAGCTCCAGGACCTGGTCGAGGAGCTGCGGGAGCTGGACCGGGCTCAGGCTGAGACGGGTCGGGCGCGCCAGCCGCAACAGCTCGTCCACGATGCCGTTGATGCGCTCGAGCTCCCGCGGGACGACGTTCTGGAAGCGCTGCCGGAAGCGCTCGTCGTGGAAGCGGCGCGACAGGTGCCGGCTGAAGGTCAGGATCGACGTCAGCGGGTTCTTGATCTCGTGGGCCAGCCCGGCGGCGAGCGTCCCGAGGGCGGCGAGCCGATCGGACCGGCGCAGCTGCTCCTCGAGCTGCCGCACCGCGCTGAGGTCCCGGAGCACCGCGACGACCCCCAGGTCCTTTCCCTCGGCCCCCATCAAGGGCGCCGTGGTCAGCTCGACGGGGATGGGCGCCCGGTCGCCCCTCGCCAGGCTCACCGCGGCAGGGGCCCCGCTCGCGCGCGTGGCGAGCGTCTCCATCAGGAGGTCGCCGAGCTCCCGGACGTGGGCGAAGGCCTCGCGACACGGCCGGCCGCGCACCTCCGCGAGGAGCCGGCCCGTGAGCGCCTCGGCGGCGGCGTTCATGGTCACCACCCGCCCGTCGAGGTCCAGGGTGACGATCCCGCTCGTCAGCGAGCCCAGGATGTCGTCGGTGTAGCTCTTGAGGTCCGAGAGCTCCGCGAAGCGCCGCTCCAGCTCGCCGTGGGCCGCCTCGAGCGCCGCGCGCTGCTGCAGGAGCTGGCTCGCCATGTGGTTGAAGGCGAGGGCGAGACGCCCGATCTCGTCGGACGTCACCGATTCGATCCGCTGCGCCAGCTCGCCGCGCGAGATCGCCGCGACGCCGTCCGCGAGCTGCCGGACCGGCCGCGCGATGCGGCGCGCGACGAAGGCGGACGCCAGCCCGCCGCCGACGAGGATCAGGCCGGCCAGGAGGGCCAGCTCGCGCCGCGTCTGCGCGATCTGCGCCTCCACGCGCCGCTTCGACAGCCCGACCCGCGCCGTCCCCCAGCGCTGGCCGTGGACCTCGATGGGGACCGAGAAGTCGTAGAACGTCTCGGCGTTCCGCGCCGGGGTCCGCTCCTGGACCACGGGGCCGGTCGCCGCCGCGGCGCGCGCCGACACCGGGTCATCGAGCCGGGATCCGACCTGATCGGCGCGCTCGCTCGACGCCGCGACCTTCCCCTCGGCGTCGAGGATGATGGCGTACTCGACGTCGGGGTCGTCGGCCACGCGGACCACGTTCTGCTCGAGGGCCGTGAAGTTGTAGAGGAGGAGCGGGCCGCTGGAGACCGCGGCGAGGTTCTTCACGACGACCATGCCGCGGCGCAGGACCTCGTCGATGATGGCGCCCCGCTGCCGGTGCTCGACGATCCCGATGAGCGTTCCCATCACCAGGCCGAGCACGAGCACGGTGCCCCAGAGGAACTTCGTCTGGAGGGAGACGAAGCGGATCCGCGGCCTGCCGGTCACGGCCGCACCCCCGGGCGCTCGAGCCAGATCTTGCGGAGCGGGATGTAGGGGTCGCCGAGCCCGCTGACCTCGACGCTCCGCACGTAGGGCTGGAAGAGCCGCTCGTAGGTGTAGTGCCAGACCGGGATGATCGGCGCGTCGTCCAGGATGACCTCCTCGGCCCGCCGGTAGAGCTCGACCCGGCGGGTCGGGTCGGTCTCCACCCGGGCCTGGAGTAGCAGGCCGTCGACGATGGGGTTCGCGTATCCCATGTAGTTGCGGGGACTCTGCGAGTAGAAGAGCTTATAAAGGAAATTCTCGGGGTCTGGAACGTCGGCGTACCAGGCACGCAGGAAGACCGGGAACTTCCGCTCGGCCATCATCCTGGAGAACGAAGGCCAGTCGGTCAGGTACTGGATCTCCGTCCGGATCCCCACCGCCTCCAAGTCCCGGCGCATGCGGTCGTGCTCGCGCACGATGTCATCGAATCTCACGCTCGACCAGATCGGGATCGGGGGCAGGCCGTGACCCTCGGGATACCCCGCCTCGGCCAACAGCTCGCGTGCCCGTGCGGGGTCGTAGGGATAGCCCCGCAGCTTCGGGTTGAACCCCTGGGTCCCCGGTGGGAGAATTCCACGCGCCAACGCGTGCCGGCCGAGGAAGATTTCCGAGTTCAGGGCTTCCCGATCGATCGCGTAAACGATCGCCTGGCGGACGCGCCGGTCATCGAGCGGCTTCACGCGCGTATTCAATCCGTAGTGCCGCAGGCTGAACATCGGGCGCTTGACGTACAGGTACTTCCGGCTCGCGAGGATCTGGCGGTAGTCCTTCGACGGCAGTGGCGTGTCCTCGAGCCCGCCCGCCTGGAACTCTTGATACACGCGGTCGAACTGCTCGCCAGGGAAGATCCGGTACACGAGGCGCGACAGACGCGGCGGGCCGTCGAAGTACTCGGGATTCGCGGCCAGGACGATCTCGCGGCCCCGCTCCCAGCGGACGAACTTGAAGGGGCCCGTCCCCACGGGGTGGATGCCGAAAGCATCGCCCTGCGCTTCGACCACGTCGCGCGGGACGATCTTGGCGTGGCCGACCGCGAGGACGGACACGAAGGGCACCGCCGCCTCGACGAGCTTCACCTGGACGGTATACGGATCAGGCGCGGAGAGGCCGGCGACCTGCTTCGCCCGGCCCTCCCGGAACTCCTGAGCCCCCTGAATGGCGAGGAACAGGTCCGCCCCGCCGGATCTGGTCTTCGGGTCCACGATCCGGGTGAAGGAGTAGATGACGTCGTCGGCCGTGACCTCCCGGCCGTGGTGGAACTTGATGCCTCTCCGGAGCGTGAAGGTCCAGAGGAGGCCGTCCCGCGAGGCCTTCCAGAACTGGGCCAGCGCCGGGACGACGGTCAGGGTGTGATCGAACTGGACCAGGCCGTCGAAGAGCTGCTGCGAGACCGAGCGGCTGTAGACGTCCGCGATGCGCGCCGGGTCGAGCGTCGCCGGATCGTTGCCGAGCGGCCGGCGGTAGGCCCCGCCATCGACCGCCCCGCCCGAATCCGGAGCGCGCTGTGCCCACGCAAGGCTCACGCTCACGACCAGCAGGCCGAGGGCTAGCAGAACCAGGCGGGGGGCGCCGAGACGCCGCCTGCTCGTCGCCTCCCCGCCGGGCTCGGGCCCGCTCATGCGGGCACGGGACACTGCGGCCCTAAAAGCCGCCGTCGTCGGCGTTCCCGACGGCCTGGAAGACGTGCACCGCGCTGGGTGACCCCGACTCGATCACGGGTGCGACCAGCAGGAACGACGCGAGCACCACGAGGATCGCCACCAGCTTCGCCATCGTGCTCCTCCCTCCGGATCAGGCGTGACCGTGGAACCCTCCCTAT
>JBIOTN010000017.1:0-5364 GCA_044866005.1 Candidatus Rokuibacteriota bacterium
TCACAAGCGTCCCGCCCCGTGTCCCGGGGAGCCGGGCGTGACCGACGAGCGGCCTTCGCGCGACCGACGCTGGCTCCGGCAGCTCGGCGTCCTCAGCGGGGTGGGGCTCACGCTGGTGATCTCCACCATGCTGGGCTTCGCCGGGGGCTACTACCTCGACAAGTGGCTCGGCACCCATCCCTGGCTCAAGCTGGTCGGCCTGCTGTTCGGCATCGCGGCGGGTTTTGTCAATTTGTTCCGCGCGGTAAGTCGGTTCGAGGGGGAGCGAGACGGTGAACGATGACCGTGAGCTGGCGCGCCGGGTCGCGATCGTGACCGGCGCCCTCGTGGGCGCGATCGCCCTGGCTGGCTGGTCGTTCGGCGGGATCGCCGAGGCCGCCGGCGCGCTCGTGGGCGGGGCCGTCACGATCGCCGACTTTCTCTGGCTCCGCTGGACGGCCGGCCTCGCGCTCCGCCGGACGGCGGCCGGCGGCCCGTTGCGACGGGCGCTCTGGGTAGGAGGGAGCGCCGCCCGCTTCGGCGCCGTCGGTCTCGCCCTGGGCCTGGCCGCGGCGAGCGGCCGTCTCGGCCTGATCGGGCTCCTGGTCTCGCTGGCCGCGCTCCCGGTGGTCGTGGTCACGGCCGGACTGCGGGCGACCCCTCCCGCGCCTTCGACTGGCTGATGGGCGTACTCGAGACGCCGGTCTTCCACACCTTCGGGATCCCTCACCACGTGGCCTTCAGCTGGCTGGTGATGGCGATCCTCATCACGCTCGGCGTCGCGGCGGCCCGGCGGCCCGCGCTGGTCCCGACCGGCCTGCAGAACGCGATGGAGGCGGCGCTCGAGTTCGTGCTGACCCTGCTCGACGACGTGATCGGCCGAGAGGGCCGGCGCTTCTTCCCGCTCATCGCGACGCTCGGCCTCTACATCTTCGCCTCCAACCTCATGGGGCTCGTCCCCGGGTTCACCGCGCCCACCGACAACATCAACACCACGGCGGCGTGCGCGGTGGTCGTCTTCTTCAGTTACCACTGGATCGGGATTCGTGCGCACGGGCTGTGGCCATACCTCAAGCACTTCGCCGGTCCCATGCCGGCCCTGGCTCCGCTCATGGTCCCGATCGAGCTGATCAGCCACCTGGCCCGCCCGCTGTCCCTGACGATGCGGCTCTTCGGCAACATGCTGGGGGGACACATCCTGCTCGGGGCCTTCTTCTTCATGACGGTCGGCCTGGCGAGCTGGGCCCTGAGCGGGATCGCCGGGGTCCTGGGGTGGCTGGTCGGCGGCTTCGGGACGGCCATCGCCGTCGCCTTCACCGTGGGCTTTCTGTTCCCCCTGAAGCTGCTGGTCGCGTTCCTGCAGGCCTTCATCTTCTGCATGCTCTCGATGATGTACATCGCGGGCGCCCTCGAGACCGAGCACGAGCCGGGCCACGGCCAGGCGCGTGGCAGCGAGGCCGAGCCGGCCGTCCACCACTGATGGTCACCGCGCGTCGCGACGCGGGAAAGGAGAAGGGACCGTGCGTATCGTCCTGGTGATTCTGGTGCTCGCCCTCGGCCTCGGCGGCGGCGTCGCCGCCGCGCAGCAAGCCGCGCCGGCGGGTCGGGAGGGCGCCACGCTCCTGTCGCCGTTCACGGTGCTCGCGGCGGGCATCGGCATGGCCGTCGCGGCCGGTCTCTGCGGCCTCGGCCAGGGCCGGGCCATCGCGGCCGCCCTGGAGGGCATCGCGCGGCAGCCGGGCGCCGCCGCCCGGATCCAGACCGCGATGATCATCGGCCTGGCGCTCATCGAGTCGCTCGCGATCTACATGCTCGTGGTCGCCATCATCCTCTTGTTCGTCAAGCCGGGCCTCTAGCCACGCGGGGCGGGCGGCCGCGCGCGGTCGCCCGCCACATCCACTCGGTCCAGCATGCCGCGCCCCGCCTCCCGGATCCCCAAGATCCCCGAGATGACGATCCGCCGGCTGTCCATCTACTCGCGCTGCCTCGCCCAGCTCGACGAGGACGGCGTCAAGACGATCTCCTCCCAGGAGCTGGCGGAACGCTTCAACCTGAACTCCGCCCAGGTCCGCAAGGACCTGGCGTACTTCGGCGAGTTCGGGATCCGCGGGATCGGCTACTACGTCTCCCACCTGCGCGCCGAGCTCCAGCGGCTGCTCGGCCTGGACCGCGAGTGGCGCGTGGTGCTCGTGGGCTTCGGGAACCTCGGCTCGGCCCTCTTCCACTACCGCGGCTTCGCGCGGCAAGGGTTCCGCATCGGGGCCATCGTCGACGACGACCCGGCCAAGGCCGGGCGCACCGTGAACGGGCTGGCCATCCTGCCCGTCGCCGAGCTGCCGCGCGTGGTCAAATCGACCAACATCCAGATCGGCGTGATCGCCGTGCCCGCCGAGGCGGCGCAGCCGGTCGCCGACCGACTGGTCGCGGCCGGCGTGCGGGCCATCCTGAACTTCGCCCCGGTGCGGCTCAAGGTGCCGAAGGAGGTTCGCCTCCAGAACGTGGACCTCTCGATCGAGCTGGAAAACCTCTCCTTCCACCTGGTCCAGGGGCTTCGGTAGGCTCGCCCGACGACCTCTCGAGCCGCCCCCGGAGGTACCGGCGTTTGACCCCGCCTGCCGCGGGTGGTATACGTGAAGTCGTGGCGGCGCAGACCGCCCCGTTTCCGCTCGTGTCCTCGCTCCTGACCTCTTCCAGGCCCATGCTCCGCGAGTGGGGCGACCTTGCGCGTGCGCGCGAGGCGGTCCACGGCGGTGCCGGCCGGGTCGTCCTCGAAGGGCTCTGGGGCTCCGCCAAGGGCCTGGCCCTGGTCGGAGTGCTCCCGCCCGATCGGCCGGCGTGTATCCTCGTCCCGGCCGGGCTCGCCGTGCCACGCACGGTGGACGACCTCCGCGCGTTCGCCGGCCTCACCGGCCTCAAGGCGCATGCTCAGATCCTGGCGTTCCCCGCGCCGCACGCCGCGCTCTGGCGCGGCGGAGCGGACCGCGAGGAGGAAGCCGAACGCGCGGCCCTCCTCGCCCGGCTCCTCGCCGGCGAGCCGCTCTGGCTCGTGACCACCCCGCGCGGCCTGACGGGCGCGCTGCCCGCCCCCGACGCGGTCGGCGGGCAGCGACTCACCATCGCGGTCGGGGAGGCGATCGACCGGGACGCGCTCGGGGAACACCTGGCCGGGGCGGGGTACGAGCGCGTGAGCACCGTGACGGAGGTCGGCCAGTGGACGGTGCGCGGGGGGATCGTGGACCTCTTCTCGCCCGCGCGCTCCGGGCCGGTGCGGCTCGAGCTCTTGGGCGACGACGTGGAGTCGATCCGGGCGTTCGACCCGTCGACGCAGCGCTCCACCGAGCCGCTCCCCTCGATCACCGTGCTGCCCATGGTCCCGGCCGGCGCCGGTCCCGCCACGCTCCTGGCCTACCTGCCGCGCGAGGCGGCGTGCGTGGTCGAAGATCCGCGCCTCCTCGAGCCGGCCGACGGGGAGCCCGACCTCGTCGCCGCCCTGGCCGGGCGGCCGCGGGTCGAGTGCGGGCTCCTCCTCACCGGCTCGGCCGACACCTTCCGGCTCGAGACCCGCTCGGTCGAGGGGTTCCACGGCCAGTTCCGTCGTCTCGTCACCGCGCTCGGCGCGTGGCGCGCCGAGGGCTTCCGCGTGCGGTTCCTGGCCGGCGACCCGCAGACCGCGGGGCGGCTCCGCGAGATCCTCCTCGACCACGAGCGCGACGCCCCGGTCGTGCCGGCCCTCCTCGGGTCCGAGCCGCTCGCCATCGCCGTGGGCGGCGCGCACGCCGGCTTCGAGTGCCCCGCCCTGGGGCTCATCTGCCTGACCGAGACCGAGCTCTTCGGCGCGCGGCGGAGCGGCCGGCGCCGCCCCGCCTACCAGCGCGGCAGCACGGTCGCGGCGTTCACCGACCTGGCCCCGAGCGATCTCGTCGTCCACGTCGAGCACGGGATCGGCCGGTACGGCGGGCTCGTCACCCTGACCGTCGACGGGCAGGAGGGGGACTACCTCCTGCTCGACTACGCCGAAGGCGATCGGCTGTACCTGCCCGTCCAGCGGATGGGGGCGGTCTCCAAGTACGTCGGCGCCGGCGACGGCGCCGGGCGGATCGACAAGCTCGGCGGGACCAGCTGGCAGAAGACCAAGGACTCGGTCCGGGCCTCGGTCCGGCAGATCGCGGGCGATCTCCTCCAGCTCTACGCCGCCCGCCAGGTGCTGGAAGGGCCCGCCATCGGCCCCGACACGCCCTGGCAGCACGAGTTCGAGGCCGCGTTCCCCTTCGAGGAGACGCCCGACCAGCTCGAGGCCATCGCGCAGGTGCGGACCGACCTGGAGCGTCCCCGGCCCATGGACCGACTGGTCTGCGGCGACGTCGGCTACGGCAAGACCGAGGTCGCGATGCGGGCCGCCATGAAGACGGCCATGGACGGCCGCCAGGTCGCCGTGCTCGTGCCGACGACGATCCTCGCCCAGCAGCACTGGACGACGTTCCGCGACCGGTTCGCGCCCTACCCGGTTCGCGTCGAGATGCTCTCCCGCTTCCGCTCCCCGAAGGCGCAGAAGGCGGTGCTGGCCGGGCTCGCGGCCGGGACGGTCGACGTCGTGATCGGGACCCACCGGCTCCTCTCCAAGGACGTCGTCTTCAAGGACCTCGGCCTCCTCGTCGTGGACGAAGAGCACCGGTTCGGGGTGACCCACAAGGAGCGCCTCAAGCAGCTCCGCAAGACGGTGCACGTCCTGACGCTGACCGCGACCCCCATCCCGCGGACCCTCTCCATGGCGCTGTCGGGTATCCGGGACCTCTCGGTGATCGAGACGCCCCCCGCGGACCGCCTGGCCGTGGAGACGGTCGTCTGCCGCTTCGACGCGCACCTGGTCAAGGACGCGATCGAGCGGGAGCTGGCGCGCGGCGGCCAGGTCTTCGTCGTCCACAACCGCATCCAGTCGCTCCCGGCGCTCGTCCGCTTCATCCAGCGCCTGGCGCCCCGGGCGCGGATCGCGATGGCCCACGGCCAGATGCCGGAGGCGGCGCTCGAGCGGACGATGACGCGATACGTCGCCGGCGAGTTCGACGTCCTGGCCGCCACGGCGATCGTCGAGTCGGGCCTCGACATCCCGGCCTCGAACACGATCGTCATCAACCGCGCCGACCGTCTCGGGCTGGCCCAGCTCTACCAGCTCCGGGGGCGCGTGGGGCGCAGCGCCCACCAGGCCTACGCCTATTTCCTGGTGGCCGAGGAGGAGACGCTCACCGACGACGCGCACAAGCGCCTCCAGGCGATCCAGGACTTCACGGAGCTCGGGTCCGGTTTCCGCATTGCGGCGGCCGATTTGGAGATCCGCGGCGGGGGCAATCTCCTGGGCAAGGAACAATCCGGCCACATCGACGCCGTCGG
>JBIOTN010000018.1:0-4484 GCA_044866005.1 Candidatus Rokuibacteriota bacterium
CACCTGGCCATCGTCGACGCTCCTCCCTCGGGTCGCGCCCGGCGGTTCCCCGGCGATCGCCCGGGGCGCGCATCTCGACCCTGGCATGCTCGGATCGCCCTACCCGTCTCGCGACACCCGGCACGCCGGAGGCCACGGGGCTCGGGCGCAGGTCAGGTCATCGGGGACGGCGCCGTCCTGGGCGATGCGCTGTCGGGAGCCTCTCAGCCGCCGCCTTGCCCGCACTGGGTATCCGTGAACGAGCGCGGGTGGCAGGCGGCGAACTCCTTGGGCGGCTCGCGCTTGACCCAGTCGCGCCAGTGGCGCCAGTCGCGCCAGGCCGGCGTCGTCTTCGTGTCCGAGACGGACGGGGCGTCCGCCGTGGCCCTGCGCGGGACGGCGGGCTTCGCCGCGACGGCGTGCTTCGTCGGAGCCGCCACGACCCGGGACTGCGCCAGCACGGCGGCCGGGCCGGCCCCATCGGCCGCCACGGTCGGCGGCGCGGCCGGTCGCGGCGCGCGCGCGGGGAACTGGAACATCGCGACGAGCCCGACGGCCACGAAGACGCCGAGACCCGCCAGGTACCAGGCATGCTTCACGCTGGTCTCCCGGACGCGCGTCATGCCGCGTTCCCAGAACTGCTTCATGCCGGTCTCCTTTCCTCTCGCCTCCCGATCACGGCCGATCCGGCGCGATCAGCGCCTGCCTGGCAGTGTATGTCGCTGCACGCGTCAGGCCGTCGAAGATTCTCAGGTGCTCAGCGGCTGTCGCCCCGGTACGGATGGTGGGCGATCCAGTGGCGCGCGATGTCGACGCGGCGACAGATCCACACGTCCCGGTGCCGCTTCACGTGGTCGAGGAAGCGCTGGAGCGCGGCGAAGCGTCCGGGCCGGCCGACCAGCCGGAGATGGAGGCCGACCGACATCATCCGCGGCGTCGCCGCCCCCTCGGCGTAGAGCACGTCGAAAGCGTCGCGCAGGTAGGCGAAGAACTGCTCCCCGCTGTTGAAGCCCTGGTAGCCCCCGAACTTCATGTCGTTGTTGTCGAGCGTGTAGGGCACCACCAGGTGCGGCGTGCCGGCCTCGACGACCCAGTACGGCAGATCGTCGTTGTAGGCGTCGGCGTCGTAGAGAAAGCCGCCCTCCTCCACGACCAGGCGCCGGGTGTTCGGGCTGAGGCGCCCCGTGTACCAGCCGAGCGGTCGCTGCCCCGTCAACCGGGTCAGGGTCTCCACGGCGAGGCGGATGTGCTCGCGCTCGACGGCCGGGTCGACGAACTGGTAGTCGATCCAGCGCCAGCCGTGGCTGACCACCTCGTGGCCGGCCTCCACGATCGCCCGGGCCGCCGCCGGGTGACGCTCGAGCGCCATGGCGACGGCGAAGACGCTGATCGGGATCTGCCGCTCGGCGAAGAGCCGGAGGAGGCGCCAGAGCCCGACGCGCGAGCCGTACTCGTAGATCGACTCGATCTGGACGTTGCGCACGCCGGCCAGCGGCGCCATGCCGACGACCTCGCCGAGGAACGCCTCCGACTGCTCGTCGCCGTGGAGGATCGACCGCTCGCCGCCCTCCTCGTAGTTCACGACGATCTGGAGCGCGAGCCGCGCCCCGCCCGGCCAGCTCGCCTGAGGCGGCTTCGGCCCGTAGCCGACCAGGTCGCGCGGATAGGGCTCGCCGGGCCGCCCGCTCACTGGCGTCCCCTGCGCGATGGACGCTCCGGCTCTGGTGGCACGAGACCGGGCCGAGACCCGAGCAGGTCAAGGACGCAGGCCCGAGGCGGGCCGAGGCGTATGCCGCATACGTTGAGGCTCGCCGAGGGCCCCAGAGGCCGGGACGGCCGCGAGGCCGCAAGCCGAGCGCGTCCCGGCCGTGATGCAGGACGCCGAGATGCGACGGGGATCGGCCCGGGCCCGCTCACGCCGGCAGCCCGTGGAGCGCGCGCCAGTGCCGCGCGATCTCGTCCCGCCGCGCGATCCAGACGCGCTCGTGGGCGAGGACGTGCGCGAGGATCCGCTCGAGCGCGGCGATCCGGCCCGGTCGGCCGATGATCCGGAGATGGAGGCCGATCGACAGGAGCTTCGGCGCGCCCTCCCCTTCCCGCCAGAGCCAGTCGAAGGCGTCGGTCACGTAGCCCGCGAACTCCTCCCCGAGCGTGAACCCGCCGCCCGCCTGGAAGCGCATGTCGTTGGTGTCGAAGCCGTAGGGGATCACCACGTGCGGACGGCCGCCCACGTGGAGGAGGTAGGGCAGGTCGTCGTCGTAGGCGTCCGAATCGTAGAGGAAGCCGCCTTCCTCCACCAGGAGCCGGCGCGTGTTGGCGCTCGAGGCCGACCGCGTGTGCCACCCGACGGGGCGGACGCCGGCGACGCGCCGGATCGTCTCGACCGCCCGGGCGATCACCGCGCGCTCGGCGGCCTCCGGCATGCCGGCGTGGGTCTCCCACCGGTAGCCGTGACAGGCGATCTCGTGGCCGCGCGCCAGCGCGTCCGTGGCGAGCCAGGGGGAGAGCTCGAGGGCGCGGGCGCAGGCGCTCACGGTCGCGCGCACGCCGAACCGCGAGAGCAGCGCCATGACGCGCCAGTAGCCCGCGCGCGTCCCGTACTCGAAGTGGGATTCCATGCAGGGATCCACCGCCCCGACGACCTCCTCCACCACCTCGTACCGGCTCTCGTTCCGCTCGTCGCCCAGGGAGCGGCTCCACTCGGCGCCTTCCTCGACGTTGACCACGACCGAGACCGCGAGCCGCGCCTGGCCGGGCCAGCGCGGGTCGGGCGGCGCGCCGCCGTAGCCCCGGAAGTCCCGCGGCCGCCCGGTCATCCGCCCTCGATCGCCTCGCGCGCGGGCGCCGCCGTGCCCGCGCCGGCGCCGAGTCGCCGGCGCGCCTCGGCGGGAGAGAGCGCCAGCGCGGCCGGGGCCCCGGCGTGCTCGACCACCATGGCGCCCGCGACCGCGGCCCGGCGGGCCGCCTCGCGCGGCGCCAGGCCGAGCGCCCGGGCCGCGGCGTACGCGCCGCAGAACGCGTCGCCGGCGCCGGTCAGATCGACGACCGCCGCGGGCGCCGCCGGGATCCGCTCCGGCGGCCCGTCCCCCGGCCCGCTCACCAGGCACCCCTCGGCGCCGAGCTTGAGCACGACCTCCGCCAGACCGGCCGCCCGCAGGCGCGCGATGACCCGTGGCCAGTCGCCGGCCGCCGCGAGGTGCGCGAGCTCCGCGCGGCTCGGAAGGAACGCGCTCGCCCCGGCCAGCAGGCCGGCCAGGCCCCGCTCGTCGAGATCGCGCGCGTAGTGCGGCGAGGGATCGACGGAGAGGAACGGCGCGCGGTCGCGGAGCCGCGCGACGCTGGCCCGGTGCCGCGCGGCCACCTGGGGCGCGAGGTGCACCGCGCGCGCCCGGCGCCACGCCGGCGGGATGTCGTCGGCCGTGGGGCTCTGCGCCTCGAGCCGGGCCAGGTACCGCGCGCGGAGGGTGACGGCGTCGGCCGCCGGCTCGCGCAGCGCCGGGTCGCGGGGCAGCGCGCGCCGGCTCCCGTCCGCTTCGTAGAGGATCCACTCGACGAGATGCGCCGACTCGACCTCCGCCAGCCCGTCGGTGGGGAGACCGGCCGCCGCGAGGAGCGCCGCCACGTCCACGGGCAACCCACGGCCGAGGCGCGTCACCAGGCCGATCCGCGCCGGATCGTACCAGAGTCGCGCCCCGGCGGCCGCGTAGAGGGCGTTCCCGCCGACCGATTCCCGCCACGGCCCGGGCGTGGCGGGGACGACGTGGTCCACGGTCACCTGCCCGAGGATGAGAAGGTCGACCACGGGGCTACCGGGCGATCTTCTCCAGGCCGATCGTCCGCGACGCGATGACCACCACGACGAACGCCAGGAGGATCTCGAAGGCCGAGACGGCCGCCACGAGCGGGCTCGAGTCGTACTGGACCAGGTAGTAGAGCTCCACGGAGAGCGGGCGGGCGCGCGGCGAGGCGGTGAAGAGCGCCACCGTCACGTTGTCGAAGGCCTCGATGAAGACGACGGCCGCGGCGCCGAGCACGGCCGCCAGGATCTGCGGGAGGGTCACCCGGAGGAACGTCTGGAGGCGCCCCGCCCCGAGCGTCGCGGAGGCTTCCTCCAGCGCCGGGTCGAGCCCGGCCAGCCGCGCCATGACGATCCGCACGACGAAGGGGAGGCAGAACACCGTGAGACTCAGGACCAGCATGGCGTGCGAGGCGCGGAAGGCGAAGTACGCGCCGAAGAAGAGCACCGAGATGCCGATCACCAGCCCGGGCATCATCTGCGGCGAGACCAGAAAGGCCGCGAGCGCCGTCTTCCCCGGAAAGCTGCCCCGCACCAGCGCGTAGGCGGCCGGCACCCCGAGCGCGAGGCAGAGCAGCATGACGTGGGCCGCCACCCGCAGGCTCACCAGCGCGGCGTCGAGGATCTGGGCGTGATTCCACAGCGCGCGGTACCACCGCCACGAGAGGCTCGCCGGCGGAAAGCCGATGTACTCGCGGCCGTCGAACGA
>JBIOTN010000019.1:0-41252 GCA_044866005.1 Candidatus Rokuibacteriota bacterium
GGCTGAGTCTCGATGACCGAGCCAGGTGGAATGCCTTCAGACCCGCGGAGGTTCGTCGGAAGCTCATGCGCCTGGACGCTGGCGTTTTGGTCAATGAGGGTGAGTACAGTCTGCTCTCTGAGTTCGGTGTCCATGTAACACCGAGCACTGCCCCGCAGACACTTGCAGCTCAGCGACGTCCGACGCTCGGAGGCTATTACCGCGAGGACGGGTTTCTCGTCTGCTTGAACGAGGTTGCCTGGGCGGTCGGCGTGCTCTCGTTACCAACAGTGCACCTTCTTGGTCCTACAAAGGAGGCGCGCCTTGTCCTCAAGAGCGCGGCCAATCTGCTCGGCAACGTAGGAGGAATTCGTGTGACGCGCCTTGAGGACTTCTGGAAGAATCAGAAGCCCGATCCACGTGAGAATGGTGGCTAACAAGCGCATCAACCCGTCGGCGGGCGACGCTCGGAGGGCAGGCCGGGGTTCGCCGGCGCCGCCCGCCGCGGGCTATGCGCAGCGTTCGCCTTGAAGGGGCAAGTCACCCACGACCAGGCGGACCCGACCAAGCGATGAGCGACACGTTTCGGCGGATCCTCGACCTCATCCAGAGGGGCGAGGTTCTGATCTCCGCGCACGGATACGATGAGATGGCCGAGGACGGTATCCTTGCCGGTGAGGTGATCGACGGTGTCGGAGCTGCAGTCGCTGTTGAGGACTACCCTGCCTACCCCAAGGGGCCGTGCGTTCTCGTTCTTCAGCGGGATAGAAGGGGAAGCCCGATCCACGTAGTCTGGGGTATACCGAGCGGGCAGACGTCGCCGGCGGTCCTGGTCACTGCCTATCGACCGGATCCCGCTCGCTGGACAGAAGATTTCCTGAGGAGGAGGCCATGAACACGAGGCGTCATACAAAGTTCGTCCGCGAGGGCCCGTACGCCGCAGAGGTTGATGTCGAGCTGATCGAAGAGGGCAACGGCTGGTCACCGTATCTCTCTCGTGATGACGCACGCAAGCTGGACGACGTGCGGGAGGCCTTGCGGCGTGGAGATATCCAAGGCGCTTCCCGTCTCGCCCGCGTGTTCAGCGTCACGCCCGTGCGCCAGTGAGCGGCCGGGCGAACAAGCGCACGCAGCGGACGCGGCTGCGCCGTGCCGCTGATACGCGACGTTAGGCGTCATGGATACCGTATTCGTGCTCGACCGAGCCGGAGGCATCTTCAGGGTTGATCGAATGACACGGCGCGAGTTCGTCACGGTTCTCGGTGTCGCTGTGGTATGGCCGGTGGCTGCGCGTGCGCAACAGACGTCGATGCCGGCGGTCGGGTTCCTCGGCAGCGAATCGCCTGCCCTGTTCGCAAGCCATCTACGGATGTTCCGTCAAGGGCTGAGCGAAACGGGCTATGTCGAAGGTCGGAACGTTGCCATCGAATATCGTTGGGCCGAGGGCCAAAACGATCGACTGCCTGCCCTGGCGGCCGATCTGGTTCGTCGCCAAGTGCGCGTAATTGCTACACCTGGTACGACTCCTGGCGCACTTGCCGCAAAGGCGGCAACCACGACGATTCCGATCGTGTTCTTTACGGCGGGTGACCCGGTTGCGCTCAAGCTCGTCTCCAGCCTGAGCCGCCCGGGCGGCAACGCCACGGGCGCGACCTCCTTGGGCGGTGACCTTGCGCCGAAGCGCCTGGAACTGCTGCACCAGCTCATGCCCACGGCGACCGTCATCGCCGTGCTCGTCAACCCGAGCAATCCCGTGCTTGCCGAATCCACCGCGAGAAGACTACAGGAGGCGGCCCGTAGCCTCGGCCTGCGGCTCCATACTCTGCGCGCCAGCACCGAACGCGACTTCGATTCGGTTTTTACAGAGCTAGTCCGACTACGAGTAAGCGCGCTCGTGATCGCCATTGATTCATTCTTCACGGCCCGAAGAGAACAGCTCGGCGCGCTTGCTCTCCGCCACGCGATAGCTGCGATCTATCAGGATCGCGACTTCGCTGTGACCGGCGGCGTGATCAGCTATGGTGGAAGCCTAATGGAAGGGTACCGCCTGGTCGGCCTCTATACCGGCCGTATCCTCAAGGGCGAGAGGCCGGCCGATCTACCGGTCCAGCAGATCACAAGAGTTGAGCTGATCATCAACATGAAGACAGCCAAGGCGCTCGGCCTGAGCGTGCCGCCGACCCTGCTCGCGCTCGCCGACGAGGTGATCGAGTAAGCTCGGCAATGATCGTTGTGGCACGCCCCGGAGATTCCGCGATGCCCGCTGCTCAGTGAGATAGCCGGAAGTGAACGTGAAATGAGCCGCACTCGACGGGCTGATACATGACGCCCAACCAGCCTGTGGAGCGGACCCGCCGTCGGCGGGCCGCTCACTGGCAGCGTTGGGCAGACAGAGGTGCTTGATGAACGCGTGTGACAAGCAGATCGCTCAGCTTTTCACGGCGGAGCTTCAGTTCCGTCTCGCGTCTGCGGTCCGGCTCGCCACGACAAGGAACCTTCAGCCCCTCGACGTCCCGATGGAGTGGACTCACGGCCAGCATCGCGTGAAGTATGAGGAGGTCGCGCTGCGCCCTGACCAAGCAGACTACGCTGCGTGCTTCCTTCACCGGTCGGCAACCTTTCTCATGGCTATAGCCATGAAGGATGCGATTCGCGCGGCCGTACCCGATCCAAAGGCATCCACCGATCCCGGCGTGCGATCTGCGTATCAGATCTCGCGGCTCATTCGGAATGCCTTTGCTCACGCCCCATTCGCCCCGACGTGGTCGATCGATCCAGACTGCCGTGACCAGGTCTTCACCGTTCCCGATGTAATCGTGCTCGATACCACGGGTCTCCACGGTGCCGCGTTTGACTGGCGGCATTACGGCGGACCGCTTGCCCTGCTGCGTCTCTGCCGGTTCGTTCGCGTCGAGATCCTTAAAGACGATCGGCCCCCACGCAAAGTGGTGCCGCTCCCGGGCGCCGCCATCTATCAGATTGGTGACCTCATCCTGACAAAGGACGAGATCCCGGCAGATGCGGTGCGAGTCGAAGCCGGAAGACTTGCAGATGGCGGCATCCCGCTTCAGGGCGGATACGTCATCCGGCCTGCGAAGAAGGAGTGAGCGGTTCTGAAGCTCAGGCTGCCCAACTGAGCGTTAGCCATCGAGGTCAGCACGGCATATGGCCAAGGCGAAGCAGCAGAGTCCAGTAGAGGGCGCCCAGTTCGTTCGCTACTTCGGACCCCTACTCGATGCGCTTCGTGCGCTCGGCGGATCAGGGAGCCCGGACGAGGTCGTCGAACGGATCGCGGCCGACCTCAAGCTTTCCGACGAGCTCCAGAATGAACTCCTTCCATCCGGCGAACCTCGTTATCGAAATCAAGTCCACTGGGCCAGGTTCTATCTCGTGCGAGAGGGTCTGCTCGACTCCTCGAGACGAGGCGTCTGGAGTCTCACCGAACGCGGGCGTTCCACGACGCTGACTTATCGGCAGGCGCACGAAATCTTCCTGAAATGGGTCCGTATCTTTCAGGAACAACGGCGCGCGAAGGCGATGAAGGCCGAGCCACCTGAGGAGATTGTTGCCGAGGCGGCCGCCACGACACCCGAGGACTACAGAAGTGCTGTCATGGACGTCCCCCTCAAGCTGCCAGCGTCCGGGTTCGAGCGACTCTGCCAACGCGTCCGGCGCGAGGCGGGCTTCAC
The DNA here is from genome assembly GCA_044866005.1 of Candidatus Rokuibacteriota bacterium. GTDB lineage: Bacteria > Methylomirabilota > Methylomirabilia > Rokubacteriales > DASRDR01 > JBIOTN01. Next base: position 3,669 of record JBIOTN010000019.1, read on the forward strand.
GCAGGTGGTCGTCACCGGGCGCAGCGGCGACGGGGGCATCGACGGATATGGCACCCTTTCCGTAAATCCGCTCGTCTCGTTCAAGGTCCTGTTCCAGTGCAAGCGCTTCAGCAAGTCCGTCTCGCCATCTCACGTCCGTGACTTCCGCGGAGGGATGGCTGGCCGCGCGGACAAGGGGATCATTCTCAAAACCGGCGCGTTCACCGCTGAAGCACGGCGCGAGGCGTCGCGTGATGGTGTACCACCGATCGAACTCATAGACGGTGAGAAACTCATCGACATGCTTGAACAACTCGAGCTCGGCGTCCGACCTGTGAAGACGTACGAAGTCGATCACGCCTTCTTCAAGGAGTTCGATGGCTAACAACGCAGTCGAGCAGACCGCTGGCTCGCATTCGCTCGCCGCGGCTGCTCACCGCCAACGTTAGGCTGCTTACCAGGATTCGCTGGCCCGGGATTGTCTTCACGAAGGAGGGAGGGAACGATGAAAGTGCTGTTCGTTCTGTATAGGAGATCCGACCTGACCCATGAAGAGGCCTTGGCCGAGTGGAGCGGGCCGAGGCACACCTCCATAGTGAGGGAAGTTCCAGGCCTCAAGAAATGGGTGCAGAACCACGTCGTCCAGGTACCCAGTGAGGCGGCGGCCGATGGTATCGGCGAACTATGGTTTGACAATGCAGAGGCGATAGAACAGGCGATGAAGTCGCCGCAGATGGGAGCTGCCGTTGAGGACGCGAAGCGGTTTCTAGACATGCAAAGAACATACGCACTCGTCGTTCAAGAGAAGACGGTGATAGAGCAACAACTTGCTGTGTAGAACGTCTTCGTGCACACCGGTGGCGTGAACGCCCGCTGCGAAACGCCGGCGCGATCGGGGGTCGCGACAGGGAGTCTGACTTTTCAACGAGGCGTTCGAGGCTGCGGCAAGCCTGTGTCAGCGCAGCCTAACAGGCGCTGCAGCCGACGAGCCGCGCTCAGCGCCTTAGCATCGTGCGCGGCACGGACGCGCGGCTCGCGGCTGAGCGCCGATGCGTTCGCCGCACTCACTGGCTGCGCTTTGGCGATCGCCCACATGAAGGCCGCGAGTTCCCGCGCGATGGCGGCGGCCACGGTGTTCGGGTGCTTGCCGCGGGCGAGCAGCCTGCGGTACCGCCCGCAGCGCGCAAGCGCGGGAATGGCCGGAGCGGACGGGAGCGGACGCCGGCCGGTCGTGCCCGGGCCCGGGCAGGAAGGCTACCGGCCGCGGCGGCCGGGCAGGACGCCGGCGCCCACGGCGACGAGGGTGCAGGCCACGCTGACGAGCCCGAGGGCCACGCGGAGGCTCACGGCCTCGGCCGCGAGCCCGATCAGCGGCGGCCCGGCCAGGAAGCCGACGTAGCCGGTCGTGGCCACCGCTGCGAGCGCGGTCCCCGCCCGGGCCCCCTCCATTCGCCCCGCCGCGCTGAAGAGAATCGGAATGATGTTGGCGATCCCGAGCCCCACCAGGGCGAAGCCGACGATCGCCACGAGCGGCTCGCCGACCACCAGGGCCGCGGTCAACCCGAGCGCGGCAAGGCTGCTCGACGCGCGCACCAGCGGGCCGGCGCCCAGATGCCGGACCAGCCGGTCTCCGCCCAGGCGCCCGGCGGCCATCGTCAGCGAGAACGCCGCGAAGCCGGTCGCCGCCACCGCCGGGCTCGCCGCAAGCGCGTCGTGGAGGTACACGGCGCTCCAGTCGGCCATCGCGCCCTCCGCCAGAAGGCCGGCAAAGGCGAGGAGCCCGAGGCCGAGGTATGCGCGCGCGGGCCTGGCAAAGACCGGACCCGGGCTCTCGGGCCGGGCGCTCGACGGCACGAGCCACCGCAGCGACCACGCCACCCCGCCCGCGCAGACGAGCGCGGTGAGGCCGACGTGCTGCCACGGCCCCGCGCCACGCGACATCGCGAGGCTTGCTCCCGCGGCGCCCGCGACGCCCCCCAGGCTGAAGAGCCCGTGGAACGAGGACATGATCGGCCGGCCGTACCGACGCTCGACGGCGACGGCCTGGGCGTTCATGGACACGTCGAGCAATCCGTTGGCCGCGCCAAGCAGTCCCAGCGAGAGCGCGAGCCACGCGACGCTCGGACTCGCCACGGGCAGCGGTAACAGGAGACAGAGTCCGAGTGCAGCCCCCGAGGTCAGGACCCGACTCCCCACCCGGCCGACGAGCCAGCCGGCCAGGGGCAGCGCGAGCACCGCGCCCACGGCCATGCAGAGAAGCACCGCGCCGAGCCGCCCGTCGCTCAGCGCGTGTTCGTCCTTGATCGCAGGGATGTGCGGAAACCAGCTGGCGAGCACCGCGCCGTTGACGAAGAAGAGCGTCGCGACCGCCCAGCGCGACCGCACCGGCGGTCGCTCCAGGCTCGGGGTCGCGGCCGCTCGGGGCGTCAGCCGGTCAGACGCGCGCGCTCGCGTCGTCTCCACTCGGACTCCCGGGCCCGTGGCGCCGCCCGCGATCCGGTGCCCGGGTGTTCCGCCCCGTAGTCTCAGACCAGCCAGCGGATGAGACGCGCGAGCCGGCTGCCGCGCGCGGCGGCGCGCTCGAGGGGAGGCGCGAGGAAGGCGTCCAGGCCGAAGCTCCGTCCCGCGCCGGTCAGCAGGAAGATTACGGCGAACATGATCAGCATCACGTACGTCCAGACCCACTCGTGGGGGACGCTCAGGATGCCGAGCGTGATGTTCACGGCCATCCCCAGGGCGACCAGGGCGCCGAACCGGGTCAGGAGCCCGAGGATCAGCGACACCCCGATGAAGGTCTCGGTGATCAGCGTCAGCCATCCGAAGAAGGTCCAGTTGGGGATCAGGACGTTGACCAGGAAGTCCCGGTAGGCGGTCAGGGTGGGGTGCTGGATCTCCTCGTGGACCCAGTACCAGAGCCCGCCCCCCGAGATGCGGCCGAAGTCGTCGGAGGGCACCTTCCACTTCGACTGCTGCCACCAGAGCAACCCGTACACGATCCGCGCCAGCCCGAGCGGCCAGAGCGGGGCCATCGCGGTGAGCCAGCCGATCCGGGAGCGGGGCTCGGTCGTCGCCACGGTCGGGTGTCGCCCGGGAATCCCGATCGCCTCCTCAGACCCCGTTTGCGTGACCATTTCACGTCTCCTCGCGGTAGCCGCACCGGAAGATGCAGCGCTGTCCGGCGTCGTGGTGAAGTTTCGCGCAACGGACGCGCCGCGCGCCCCGGAGCCGCGCGTAGAGCTCCGCTGCCACCAGCATACCGAGCGGCGGCGCGGTGAAGTAGATCCAGAGCCCGGTCCAGACCCCCGCCGGCACTGCCGAGCCCATCGTGCGCGCCGGGTTCATGCTCATCCCGGAGAGCGGGGCCTCGAGCACGATGTACGCCGCGACGAGCCCGCCGGCGAAGAGGCCGGTGAAGCCCGCCAGGCGGGCGCTGTTCGACGCCCCGAGGACGGCGGCCATGAGCCCGAGCGCGATGGCGAGCTCCGCGACGAACGCCCCTCCCGCGCCGCCCCCGCCCGGCACCGTCGCCGCGAAGCCGACTTCGGGGACCGCCAGCGCGCCGCCGAGGAGGAGCGCCGCCAGGCTCACGCCCGCGATGGCGCCGGCGAACTGCGCGACGGCGTAGAAGGCGGCGTCCCAGCCCGCGACCTTGCCGAGCCGCCAGAAGGTCAGGGTCACGGCCGGGTTCAGGTGCGCCCCCGAGCGCCGCCCCCACGGCGAGTAGACGAGGCCCACGGCGGTGAGCCCCATGGCGAGCCCCATGGGGATCCGCCGGACCACGGCAGTCGCGATCGCCTGCCGGATCGGCGACGCCGGATGCTCCAGCAGGGTGGCCCAGAGACAGGCCGAGAGCATGAAGAGCCCGAGCCCGACCCCCTCCATCAGGTACTCGGGCCAGTGGCGCCGGAGCGCCGCGATCGGATCGGCCGCCGGCCGCGCCGGGACCCGGGCCGTCCCGGCCGGAGCTTCCACGAGGACGCGCCCTGCCGTCACGCCCGACCCGAGGCCACGCCGGCCGGTCGCGCCCCGTCCTCCCCGTGCGAGATGGCCGGCCCCCGGAGCGTCTGGAACTGGACCAGGTCCTTCGTGAAGACGAGGTCGAGGCACCAGTCGAGCGCCACGCGGACCTTCTTCTCGACGCGCGGCAGCTTGCTCAGATAGATCGTCCGCCAGAGCCACCAGGCCACGAAGCCCGAGAAGTTCACCCCGAGGATGTTCGCGACGCCGGTCCGCCGGCCGATCGAGGCCAGCAGCCCGAGAGTGGCAAAGACGAACGGCCGCGGCGGCTCCCCGCGGATCGCGGCGAGGATGTTCTCCGCCACGACCGTGCCCTGTCGCAGCGCGTGCTGCGCCGTCGGCGGGCAGGGCCGGCCCGTCCGCCGGTCGGGGACCGCGGCGCAGTCGCCGAGCGCCCACACCCCCGACCACTCGGGGACGGCCATGCAGTCGTCGACCATCAGCCGGCCGCGCTCCTTCGCGCACGGCAGCCCCGCCACCAGCGGATGGGGGGACGTCCCCGCGGTCCAGACGAGCGTTCGGGCCTGGATCACGGTCCCGTCGCTCAGCTCCACCCCCCGCTCGGACATCCCCGCGACGCGACGGCCGACATGGATCTCGACCTTGCGCTCCGCCAGCTTCCGCTGGGCGTAGGCGCCGAGCCGCGAGCCGAGCTCGGGCAGCACGACCGGGCCGTCGTGCACGAGCACGATTCTCAGCGCCTCCTCGCTCAGGCGCGGGTAGAACCGGAGCGCCTCGCGGACGAAGTCGTTCACCGCTGCGACGGTCTCGACGCCGGCGAACCCACCGCCGGCGACGATGATGGAGAGGAGAGGCGCGCGCGCGTCGGCGGCGCACTCGAAGTCGGCCTGCTCGAGCTGGTCGATGAGACGGTTGCGGAGGCAGATCGCGTCGCCCAGCGACTTCATGGTCAGCGCGCGTGCCTCGACACCGGGCAGGTCGTAGAAGTTCGTGACGGCGCCGAGCGCGATCACGAGGTGGTCGTATTCGAGCTCGTGATCGTGGTGCTCGTCGCCGTGCGCGATCACGACGCGCCGGGCGCGGAGATCGATGGCCTCGACGTCTCCCTGGACGAACTTCACGCGCCGGAGCAGCTTGCGGATCGGGTTCACGATGTGCGTCATGTCGAGGTCGCTCGCGGCGACCTCGTGGAGCATCGGCGTGAAGAGGAAGAAGTTCTCGCGGTTGACGAGGGTGACGTCCAGACCGGGGTCCCGGGCGAGCGCCCGTTCCAGGCGCAGCGCCGCGTAGATCCCGCCGAAGCCGCCCCCCAGGATCACAATCCGTGTCATCCCGCTCTCCCTCGGCGCTCGCGCTTGTCCGGCGTCACGCGCCGCTCTGCTGCAGGAGCTTGGCCACGAGCCCGGTCCACCCCGTCTGGTGGCTCGCGCCGACGCCTGCGCCGTCGTCGCCGTGGAAGTACTCGTAGAAGAGCACGAGGTCCCGCCAGTGGGGGTCGGCCTGGAACTTCCGCGCGCCACCGTGGACGGGACGCCGGCCGTCCTCCCCTCGGAGGAAGATCCGCGTCAGCCGGCGGGAGAGCTCCGTCGCCACGTCCCAGAGGGTGATGCGCGTCCCGGAGCCCGTCGGGCACTCCACGCGGAAGTCCGCGCCGTAGAAATAGTCGAACTTCTGGATCGACTCGATCAGGAGGTAGTTGACGGGGAACCAGATCGGCCCGCGCCAGTTCGAGTTCCCGCCGAACAGCCCGGTGGACGACTCCGCGGGCTCGTAGTCCACCCGGTGCTCGTGGCCGTTGACCGCCAGGACGTAGGGATGCTCCCGGTGGTAGCGCGAGAGGGCCCGGACCCCGAAGGGGGAGAGGAACTCGCGCTCGTCCAGGACGTACCGGAGGACCCGCGACAGCCGGCCCCCGTTCACCAGCGACAGGAGCCAGCGCGCGCGGCCGTCCGCGGTCTCCTGGCGCACGACGTGCTCGCGCAGATGCGCCCGGTTGTCGAGGAACCACGCCATCCGCCTTGCGAACTTCGGGAGGCGGGCCAGCGTCTCGGGCTCGAGCGTCGCGACCGCGAAGAGCGGGATCAGGCCGACCATCGACCGGACCTTGAGCGGGCGGGCCCCCTCGGGCAGGTGCAGGACGTCGTAGAAAAATCCGTCCTCCTCGTTCCACAGCTCGATCCCCTCGCCGGCCATGTCGTTGGTGGCGTGAGCGATGTGGACGAAGTGCTCGAAGAACTTGGACGCCACGTCCTCGTACGCGCGGTTCTCCCGCGCCAGCTCCAGCGCGATCGTCAGCATGTTCAGGCAGAACATCCCGACCCACGCCGTGCCGTCGGACTGCTCGAGGTGGCCGCCGGTGGGCAGCGGCGCCGAGCGGTCGAACACGCCGATGTTGTCGAGCCCGAGGAACCCCCCCTGGAAGACGTTGCGGCCTTCCGGGTCCTTGCGGTTCACCCACCAGGTGAAGTTCAGGAGCAGCTTGTGGAACGCGCGCTCCAGGAACTCCCGGTCGGCGGCGCCGCGGATCCGCTGCTCGATCTTGTAGACCCGCCAGGCGGCCCACGCCTGGACCGGCGGGTTGACGTCGCCGAGCGCCCATTCGTAGGCCGGGATCTGTCCGTTCGGGTGCATGTACCATTCGCGCAGGAACAGGATGAGCTGCTCCTTCGCGAAGTCGGGGTCGACCAGCGCGAGCGGGATCGTGTGGAAGGCCAGGTCCCACGCCGCGTACCAGGGGTACTCCCACTTGTCCGGCATGGAGATGACGTCCTCGTTGTAGAGGTGCGTCCACTCCCGGTTGCGGCCGCCCGGGCGCTCGGACGGCGGCGCGGGCTGGGCCGGATCACCGGCGAGCCAGCGGGCGACGTCGTAGTGGTACCACTGCTTGGACCAGAGCAGCCCCGCCAGGGCCTGGCGCATCACGGCGGCGGCATCCTCCGAGAGCTTGGCCGGCGTCACGCCGGCGTAGAACTCGTCGGCTTCCCGCTGGCGCTCGGCCACGAGCCGGTCGAACGCCGGACCGAACGGCGCCGCGGCCTCGCCGTCGGTGAGCCGGAGGCGCACCACGGCGCTCTGGCCGGGCGCGACGAGGAGCCGGTAGCGCGCCGTGGCCTTCGTGCCCGCCTGGACGGGATTCACCGCCTCGCTTCGCCCCTCCACGACGTAGGCGTGGAAGGCGTCCTTCACGAACCGCCGGCCGTCGTCGACGCCGTGGAGCCGTCGCACGTTCGTCTCGTTCTCCGTGAACAGGAGCTCGGGCTGGCCCTCGGCGTAGAGCCGGTACGGGCCGGGCAGGCCGGGGTGGTCGAGGCGCACCGCCCGCGTCCCGGGCGCCCCCGCGTCAGGGGCGAGCCGGGGCCGAAGAGCCCCCGCCTCCCAGTCCCAGGTGTTCCGGAACCAGACCACCGGCAAGAGATGGAGCGGCGCGGCGTCCGGGCCTCGGTTCGTCACCGTGATCCGCACGAGGAGGTCGTCGGGCGTCGCCTTCGCGTACTCCACCGAGACGTCGAAGTAGCGGTCGTCGTCGAAGACCCCGGTGTCGAGGAGCTCGAGCTCCGGCGCCTGCCGGCCGCGCCGGGCGTTCTCCTCGGTGAGCCGGGCGTAGGGAAAGGCGGCGTGCGGGTACTTGTAGAGCCCCTTCATGTAGGAGTGGGTCGGCGTGGCGTCGAGGTAGAAGTAGTACTCCTTGACGTCCTCGCCGTGGTTGCCCTGCGACCCGGTCAGGCCGAAGAGCCGCTCCTTGAGGATGGGGTCCTTCTCGTTCCAGAGCGCCAGCGCGAAGCAGACGCGCTGGTGGTTGTCCGAGATGCCGAGCAGGCCGTCCTCGCCCCAGCGATACGCGCGGGAGCGCGCATGGTCGTGCGGGAAGTAGTCCCACGCACTGCCGTAGGCCGAGTAGTCCTCCCGCACCGTGCCCCACTGGCGCTCGGAGAGGTAGGGCCCCCAGCGCTTCCAGTGGGCGCTCCGCGCCGCCGCTTCCGCCAGCCGTCGAGCTTCCGCCGTCATAGAAGGGCTCCCTAGCCGCCCCGCGCGAACTCGGGGTAGAGCGTCATGCCGCCGTCGACGAAGAGGGTATGCCCGTGGACGTAGTCCGAGTCGTCGGAGGCGAGCCACACGGCCGCGTTGCCGATGTCCTCCGGAACGCCGATGCGCCCGTACGGAATCAGCGTGAGCAGGGCCTTCAGCGCCTCGGGCGTCTCCCAGGCCGCGCGGTTGATCGGCGTCTGGATCGCGCCCGGCGCGATCGAGTTGACCCGGATCCGGTGCGGTGCCAGCTCCTGGGCCAGCGACTGCATGAACAGGCTCACGCCGCCCTTGGACGCGGCGTAGTTGACGTGCCCCGCCCAGGGGATCCGCTCGTGGACGGACGACATGCAGAGAATCTTGCCCGCCGCCCGCGAGATCGTCGGGCGGACGCCGCGCCGGATCATCTCGCGGGCCGCCTCGCGCGAGCAGAGGAACATGCCGGTGAGGTTGACGGCGAGGACGAGGTTCCACTGGTCGAGCGTCATCTCCGTGAACGCCGCGTCCCGCTGGAGGCCCGCGTTGTTCACGAGGATGTCGATCGTGCCCCACGCGTCCAGCATCTGCCGGAACATCGCGCGGACCTCCGCCTCCTTCGAGACGTCGGCCTGGATCCCCATCGCATCCGCGCCGGTCGCCTTGATCTCGTCCACGATCCGCTGCGCCGCGTCAGGGTCCACGACGTAGTTGACGACGACGGAGGCACCGGCGGCGGCCAGCGCGCGGGCGACGGCCTCGCCGATCCCCGAGCCGGCCCCGGTCACCAGGGCCTTCTGTCCGGTCAGGGGCTGATGGTCCATGCCTCGCTCTCCCTTCGTTGGGGTCCTGCGTGGTCTCGCGCTCTTAGACACGGGGATGGCTCCGTCGGATTCGGGGCCCGGGCACGAGCGCGCGGGGCGTCGAGGCGGCGCCGACGCAGACGACCGCGCGGCTACGAGGCGCCCTGCTGGAAGCGGTGCAGCAGGAACTGCCGGAGGCGCTCCTTCATCTCGTCCGGCATCGGCACCCGCGCCGCCTGCCCGGTCAGCTGGCGAGTTTTCTCGTACGTGTTCAGATAGGCGACGCAGGGCGGGCAGTCCGCCAGGTGGCGCTCGAGCTGGGCGACCTCCGCCGGGCCGAGGTTCACCTCCAGGTATTCGAGGAGCAGCTCGATGACGTCCTTACAGGTCAGCACGCCTCGGTCTCCGTCAACGCCGCCGACCGGGAGGGCTCCCCCGGCCGCGCGGCCCTCGGGCCGTGAGGTGGCCGGAGTCTACGTGTCCGCGCGCGGGACTGTCAAGGCCGCGAGCGCGCCTCGGGCCGCACGCGAGGCCCGGCCACATCAGCGGACGGCCGCCACCGACCACCGGCGCCCGCGGGCGCCCGCCTCGCGCGCTCCGTCGCCCACGGCGCGCGCCTCGCGCAGCCACGCCCGCCACGACGACGAAGCTGTTCCACAACGCGCCCTCCGCCTGGAGCCGTCGGGCCAGCGCGACCGGCGGCTTCTCCCGGAAGCGGCGGACCCCACGGAGGAACACCGGCGCCGGCGTCGCGCGGACGGTGATGCGGTCACCGGGTTCGATCCACCCATATTGGGTCTCGGGCCGATCAGGCGCGACGCCGAGCAGGATCACGAGATCGGGCCGGGCCCCGCGGCGGTCCCCCGGTTCTCCGGCTGAAGAACCAGGGCGCGGGGCGATACCGCGGCCAGGCCCGGTGCGAAGAACCGCGCGTGCGTTTGGCTGACCACGACGAGCATGCGCTCCGGCGGGATGGCGAGGCCGGCCCGGGCGCGGGTCTGGTCGAGGAGGGTCGCGTCGCCCAGGACGGGGCAGCACTGCTTCGGGCGGTCGTCCCCCGCGATCCGGCGGGTCAGCGACCGGAGCCGGCTCCCCTCGCCGCCGGCCAGGATGACGCCCCACCGTCCCTCCGTCCCGATCGCATCCGGCACCATGTCAGCTTAGATACGGGCCGGCGGGGAAGCGGTTCGCCCCTGTCCGGCTCCGCGCACCGGCGAACCCGCGCGCGGGCCCGAGGCATCAGATTGGGCGGCTAGGGTCGGCGCCCCGCGGTGAAGGGTCCGCCGGCCTGGCAGGGGAACTGGATCGGCGCCCGGCGACCGCCGCTTCGGAGGGAATGACCATGCGACAGCACGTCATCGGTCCGCTCGTCGGGTTGGCCCTGCTGGTGTTGATGTGGCTCGTGACCGCGACCTAGGGGTGCGGCCTGGGCTGTCCCGAGCCCCGCTCTCCGACCGCGCGACCCTATCGGGATCGCCGCCACTGGTGCGACGTTCCACTCCGAGCGGCGGCTGAGCTGAAAATGGCGTCACGCGCTGAGCGGGAGCGGCTCCAAGGAGACCTTGTGGCCGAGGCGTTCGAGCTGCCGGACCAGGCGCTTGGTGTAGGCCTCGGCGTGGTCTCGGAGCAGCAGGTAGTCAGGGCCGAGGTCGGCGTAGGGACGTTGGCGCTGGAGCACGTGGTAGGCGATGGTGAGGATGGAATGCGCGACGGCGCCGACGGCCTTCTTGTGGCCGCGCCGCCCTTTGATCCGGGCGTATTGGCTGGCGAGGTAGGTGCCCTTGCTGCGCGCGGCCGAGGTGGCGCACTCGATGAGCGTGATGGCGAGCCACTTCGAGCCCTTGCGCATGCGGCCCGTGCGCCGCTTGCCGGCGGACTCGTCGTTGCCGGGGCAGCGCCCGGCCCAGGAGGCCAGGTGCCGGGCCGTCGGGAAGCGGGTCATGTCGGCCCCGATCTCGGCCAGGATGACTTCCGCAGCCCGGTGGTCGACACCGGGGATGGTGTCCAAGAGCCCGACCTCAGCCACGAAAGGGGCGAGGTGCCGCTCGACCTCCTGGGAGAGCCGGTCGATGGCGTCCTCGAGATACTCGATGTGCGCAAGCAGCTCGCCGACAAGGAGCGCGTGGTGCGCGTGGAAGCGGCCTTCCAGGGCCTCCCGCAGCTGCGGGAGCTTCTTGCGCAGCTGCCCCTTGGCGAGCTCGGCCAGGACCGCCGGATCGCGGGTACCCTCGATGAGCCCGGCGAGCATCGCCCGCCCGGAGACGCCGAGCACGTCCGAGGCCACCGAGCTGAGCTTGATGCCGGCGTCTTGCAGGACCTTGTCGAGGCGCTGGACCTCGCGGGTGCGTTCCTGGATGAGCGCCTTGCGGTACCGGGTGAGGTCGCGCAGCTCGCGGATGTGGCGCGGCGGCACGAAGCTCGCCCGCACCAGGCCGTGCTCGACGAGCTGGCAGATCCACTCGGCGTCCTTGACGTCCGTCTTGCGGCCCGGGACGGCCTTGAGGTGGTGGGCGTTGAGCAGCCAGGGCTCGAAGTCGTCCTCGAGCAGGGCGTACACTGGCTTCCAATAGACGCCGGTCGATTCCATGCCCACGACGGTGACGCCGAAGGCGGCCAGCCAGTCGTGCAGCGCCAGCAGGCTGCGCGTGGTCGTGCCGAAGGTCCGGGTCTCCTGGTGGCGGGCGCCGTGCGCGCCGGGCACGCGCACGCAGGCGGTGACGGAGTCCTTGTGCACGTCGAGGCCGGCGCAGCGTTCGACGATCCGGTCCATCGCGTCGCTCCTTCCCGTCGTCCGGAGGAGCCTCGTCGCAGAGAATCTGAGCTGCGTGCTCGTAGCCACAGTCGAGGGTGCCTGAGGCTCCCACGCCACACTGATATTCGGGCTCGCGGCACCAAGCAGAGCCGGCGTCGGCCGGGCGACCCCCACATTTTCACTCGTCCCGGGTCGGCCGTGCCACGGCCGATGGGTCACTGATATGGAAGGACCGGCTTGTCAAGGGTGTCTTTGCCGCCGTCCATAACTCCCGCTGGTTGCGAGCGTATTCCTGAGGGCCGGGGCGCGCGGCGGCCGATGGGGCGGCTTCGACGACGAATCACGCTGATATGCGCGGGTTACCCCGAAGGGCAGAGCCGCAGGACTGTGGTCCGTCGGGAGCCTGCCTCTGTCTTTGCGCGCGAGTCACCCCAGCCTGAGAGCCGGGGGTCGCATAGCCGCGACGAGGGCTCTCCAATCGTGCCCGCATCGCGCCGGCGCCGCCGTCCCCCAGGACACCAAGCATGCCGTCAGTCCCCTTCCGCCTCTTCCCCCGCGCCTACCCGGCTGCGGGGATCTGTCGCGTCATGGCCGCCCAGACGAAGCCGGCCAGCTCGCGGGCCACGGCCGCCACGGCCACGGGCGCGCGTTTGCCGCGCCCGACTAGGTGCCGGTAGCGGCGATGCAGCCGCTGCTGTGCACGCCACGCGTGGTGCAGGACCTCCCGCGGCTGGCCCTGGCTGCGGTGCCGGAGCCGGCCCGTGAGGGCGGGGCGGTGGCGATAGTGCCAGGCCGCTTCGACCAGGATGCGCCGCGCGTGCTGATTGCCGGCCTTCGTGAGGGCTCCGCGCCGGTGCGCGTCGCCCGACGAGTGCTCGCTCGGCACCAAGCCCAGGTAGGCCATGAGCTCCCGCGGTCGGCCGAACCGCTGGAAGTCGACGATCTCTGCCAGCAAGACCATCGCCGACAGGGTGTCGATGCCGCGGAAGCAGCGCAGCCACCCGACCGGCTCCCGGTACGGCGCGCCGGCCGCCAGCGCCTCGAGCTCGCGCTCCAGCTCTGCCTGCCGCGCCATCGCCTGCTCAAGGGCGAAGAGCGTGGCCTCGAACGCGCGCTGCAGCGGGGCCTGGTCGAACCCCTGGCTCCGAATCCACCGCCAATGCGCCTGGGTCCAGTTCTTCCGGCCCGGGTAGCTGCGGCCATGGCGGAAGAGGAGCTTGACCACCCGGTGGCGCCAGCGGATGACCTCGCGCCGCACCGCCTCCCGGCAGCGCACCAGGTCCCGCACCCCCTCCTCCGCCTCGCCCGGCACGTGGACCGGCGTCAGCTCCCCGGCGCGGAAGAGGCGCACGAGCTTCTTGGCGTCGCGGGGATTCGTCTTGATCCGCTCGCCCGGCCGCCGCGGCGTCAGCGACGGGGCCACCACCTGGCAGCGCACGCCGAGCCCCGTGAGCTGGCGATAGAGAGCGTAGCCCGACACGCCGGCCTCGTAGCAGGCAGCCACCGCAATCCCCTCCCGGGTCAGCCGTCGGAAGAAGCGCCGGATCTGGTCCGGGTCGTTCGCCATCTCCCGCAGCTCGGGCTCCGTCTGCCCGGGACGCAGAGTCCCGGCCACGATCTTCCGCTTGCTGTCATCGAGCGCCACGTACGTAGTATCCTCTTTCATGACCGGCCTCCTATCGCCTGCGGCTCTGTCCCTCTCGGGGGACAACCCGCGATCATGCGATATGGTAGGCCGGTCCTTCCATATAGTCTTTGCCGCCGCGCCTTGCTCTCGGGGGAGGTCTCGGAGGGGCCGTCGAGGCCCCCTCCGACGAACTAGAGCTCCCAGGGGGGGTCGATGGCGAGGGGCAGCTCGAGCAGCGTCGGGCCGGGCTGGCCCAGCGCCTTCTCCAGGGCGCGGGGCAGCCCCTCGAGCCCCGCCACGCGCTCCGTCTCGGCGCCGAAGGCGCGGGCCAGGAGGACGAAGTCCGGGTTCACGAGGTCCGCGTCCCCCGACCGGCCGAACAGCGCCTCCTGCAGCCACCGGATCGCGCCATAGCCGCCGTCGTTCAGGACGAGGAAGACGACCGGCAGCCGATACTTCACCGCCGTCGCCAGCTCGTTCACCGAGAAGAGAAAGCCGCCGTCCCCCACGACCGCGATCACCGGCCGGTCGGGCTGCGCGATCTTCGCGCCGATGGCGGCCGGCACGGCGTAGCCGAGCGTCGCCGAGCCGACCGGATAGAGGAAGGTCCGGGGCGCGTGGACGGGGAAGTGCCACTCCATCCAGTAGTTGATCCCCGTCTGGTCGTTCACGACGATGGCGTCGCGGTCGAGCCCCTCCCGCAGGATCCGGATGAGCCGCGCCACGGTGTCCGTGTACCGGGGGCCGCGCGCCGCGCGCCAACCCTGGAGCGCGCTCCAGTCCCAGGCCGACGCCGCCGGGCCGGGACCGAGCGCGTCGAGGAGCGCGGCGAGCCCGTCGCGGGCATCGCCGACGAGCCCGAGCGTCGGCGGGTGCATCTTGCCGATCACCCGCGGGTCGAGATCGAGGTGGATCAGCGCCTGGTCGGGCCGGAAGGCGAGCTGGAGGAGGAGCCCGCGCGTCGAGCGGTGGGCGAAGCGGCAGCCGATCGCGAGGACGACGTCGGCCGCCTCGATGGCCGGCTGGGTCGCCCGCTTGTTGGGGAGGACGCCGAGCCAGCGCCGGTCGGTCTCGTCCAGGATCCCACGGCCCATGACCGTGGTGACGACGGGCGCGTCGAGTCGTCGCGCGAGGGCCTGGAGCTCCCCGCCCGCGTCCGCCGCGACCGTCCCGCCGCCCGCGATCAGGAGGGGACGGCGCGCGCGGCGGAGCCGCGCGGCGGCCTCCTCGACGAGCCGCACGTCGCAGGGCGGCCGGCGCCCCTGTCCCGGGGGCGTGAGCGGCGCGGCGACCCGCGCGCCGAGGAGGTCGGTCGGCAGCGAGAGCGCGATCGGCCCGGGCCGCCCCGTGCGGAAGAGGTGGAAGGCGCCCTGGACGGCCCCCGGGATGTCGCGCGCGGCGGTCACCGTCTCGGCCCACCGGCAGACCGGGCGGAAGCAGTCGATCTGGTTCGGGACCTCGTGGAGCGCGCCGACGTCCCGGCCCACGAGCGCGCTCGGGATGTCGGACATGAGGAGGAGGACCGGCTGCGAGCCCGCGTACGCCTCGACGAGCGGCGTGAGCGCGTTGGTCGCGCCGGGGCCGGTGGTGACGAGCGCGACGCCCGGCCGCCCGGAGGCGCGCGCATAGCCGTCGGCCATGAAGCCCGCGCCCGCCTCGTGCCGCGTCACGAAGTGCCGGATCTCGGCCTGGCGGAGGAGGGCGTCGTAGATCGCGAGGTTGTGGATGCCGGGCAGGCCGAAGACGTCGCGCACGCCCTCGGCGCGAAGCGCCTCGACGACCCACTCCGCGCCGGTCCGCTCGGGGCTCATCACGCCCGCCACTGCGGTCGAGTTAGCCGCGGAGGAGCGCGTCGGCGAGCCGGGTCGCGACCTCCCGGAGCGCCCGGCCGCCCGGGCTGTCGGGCTGGACGAGCACGAAGGGCCGCCCGCGATCGGCCGCCGTGGCCAGGCGCGGGTCGAAGGGGACGCGCCCGAGGAACGGGACACGGGCCTCGGCCGCAAGTTGCTCGCCGCCCGGCCCGTCGAAGAGCCGTCCGAGGCTCCCGCAGTGGACGCAGACGTACCCCGCCATGTTCTCCACGAGGCCGAGCAGGCGCGTGCCGGCCTGGCGCGCGAGCGCGATCGACTTCTTCACGACCAGATGCGAGACCTCGGAGGGAATGGTGACGACGATCGCCCCCGTGAGCTCCGGGAGGAGCCCGGCCACGGTCGGCAGCCGATCGGCCCCGGGCGGCAGGTCGATGAGCAGGACGTCGAGCGTCCCCCAGGTGGTGTCGGTGAGGAACTCGCGGAGCGCGCCCGCCTCCATGCTGCCGCGCCACGTGTGGGCCTCGGCCTGGGTCGGCGCGTCCCACACGACCGGGGTCTCGTCGGACGGGAGGAGCAGGTCCAT
Source organism: Candidatus Rokuibacteriota bacterium (assembly GCA_044866005.1). GTDB lineage: Bacteria > Methylomirabilota > Methylomirabilia > Rokubacteriales > DASRDR01 > JBIOTN01. Next base: position 19,201 of record JBIOTN010000019.1, read on the forward strand.
CGACAGGACCCGCACCCCGTCGGCGGAGACGGCCGGCGACACGCCCGCGTCCGTGACCTGGAGCCGCTCGCCCCGCACGCCGAGCATCTTGGCGATGGACGGGCCGTTCAGGTCCGCGTCCAGCACGCCGACCGCGTAGCCCTCGGCGCCGAGGGCCGCGGCCACGTTCACCGTGATCGCGCTCTTCCCGACGCCGCCCTTGCCCGAGACCACGGCGATGGTCCGCCGGACCGTCGCCATGCGCGCGCGGAGGCGCGCCTGCTGCGCCTCGATCTGGCCGACGATGTCGGAGCCGCCGTCGCCCGCGAGGTCCCGGTAGCGCTTCATGGCGTAACTACCCTCTCGAGACTCTCGCCACCGCGGGGAATGCGCGTGCCGCTGAGCAGGCGTAAGACAGGCTTCACGGCCCGATGCCGCAGCAATTGTCTCGCTGCGGCTGCGTGCGTCCGTAACCCCGACAGCGGCTCACCGCGAAAGTAGTAGCCACGGTGGGATGTGAACAGCCGTCCCCCGATGCGGGCCTCCCGCTCGAAGACCGTCACCCGCGCCCGCCCGCGGAGCTCGTAGGCGGCGGACAACCCAGCCAGACCCGCGCCGACTATTGCTACTGCTATATCGCCCAATGACTCCTCACTCCCTTACGTCGTCTGGACCCTCGAGCGGGGCGGCGGCGGGGTCCTGGAGGTAGGCGCGGAAGCGCCGCATCAGCTCCGGCCCCAGGACGTCGCCGGAGGCGCCCGGCCGCTCCGTCTCGAAGTACCGGCGGATCGCCTCCAGCCGCTCCTGCGCTTCCGGGTTGAGGCTCACCAGGCGGAGCCGCTCCTTGGCGGCATCGAACGCGTCGAAGGTCAGCTCGGTGAACCCGAGCTCGCGGATGCGCTTCACCGCCTTCATCATCGCCTGGTTGCGGAATCGCGTGAGGAGCGGCGAGGTGATGACGCGGGCGCCCAGGCGCCGGGCCCGGCGCTCGGCCGCCTTGCGGATCCCCTCGCGCACGAACTCGGGCGCGGTCTGGAGCCGCGCCCAGGCCTCGGGCGCCCACTCGAGCGGCTCCTCGCGCTCCGCGAGCCACACCTGCTGGAACACCTCCGCCGTCACGACGCGCGCCCCGGCCCGGCGCGCCTCCACCTCGACGTCGCGCTTGAAGAGCATGATGACGAAGTCCGCCATCATCGGCGGGGTCCGGCCGAGGCGGCCGAGGAGCAGCGCCTCGGCCTCGGCCGTCCAGGGGAGCGGCGTCGCGCTCGCCTCGCCCTCGGCGAGCGACTCCGCGGCGCGGATCAGCTCCGGCGTCACGTGAGACGCGCCCTGCTCGGCTGCCAGCTCCTCGCAGATCCGCCGCGTGATGGGGCGCATGAACTCGGGGACCCCGACGAGGAGCGCCTCGGCCTCGGGCGTCCACGGACGCGCGGCCCCGGGCACGGCGTACCCGCCTGCAGCGGCCAGACCCATCATCTCCTGCTTGTAGCGCGTCAAGAGCTCCGGCGTGATGACGGCGATCCCTTCGGCGCGCGCCCGGCGCTCGGCCAGCCGGCGCACCATGCCGCGGAGGAACGCGGGGGCCAGCCGGAGCCGGGCCTCGGCCTCCGCAGTCCACCTGATCGCGGGCGCGTCCGGTCCTCCCGCCGGCCCGCCCTCGGCGGCGGGACAGTCGCTCACGGCGGCAAATTCCACCCCGCGCGCGCCACCATGAAGGCTGCCATAAGCGCGATCGCGGCGAACACCCAGGCACCGAGCGACATGGAGACCTCGCCGCCGCCCGGCAGGGGCACGGTCGGGACGTTCGGCGCCCACGCCACCTGCACCACCCCGACGACGCGGACCAGCAGGAAGAGCGCCAGGAGCCGCGTGAACCAGAGATACCCCCGGTGTCGGGCCCCACGGCCGATCAGCCAGGGGAAGAGCACCACGAAGAGCGCGCCGATCGTAATGGTGAAGAGGGCGAGCCACGCGGGGCTCGAGCGCGTGGCGCCCCGGGCACCGATTCCGATCGCGGTCAGGTAGACCGCGCCAACCAGGTAGACCAGGCCATAGCCGAAGTACGTCCAGGCCGCCTGGCGGAACTTGGCCTCGCGGGTCGTCATGACGCCTCACTCCGCGGGCGGGGCGGGCGCCGGGGCGCGGGGCGTGAAGGGGCGGCGCGCGCCGAGCCCCCAGCGCTCCCGCACCTCGGCCATCAGGCCCGGCGAGACGGCCGCCGCGCCCTGGCTCCTCGCGTAGGCCTCCACCGCCTGGACGACCATGCCGCGGGCGAATCCGGGGATCGCGTCGAGCCGCGCCCGCGCGGCCGGCTCCCAGGGGAGCGTCAGCCGGACCTCCAGGCCGAAGGTCTGCTCCCCCGGCAGGCGGAGGACCGCCCCGCCGTACCGCCCGGGCTCGTAAGCGCAGGCCGGGTCCTCCGCCAGGTAGTCGCCGGACGCGGCGTAGGCCCGGCAGCGGCAGCCGCCGCAGATCACCTGGAACTCGCAGGCGCCGCAGCGACCGCCGAGTCGAGGCTCGCGGAGCTCGGCGAAGAGGGCGGCCCGCTCCCAGAGCTCGGCGAACCCGGCCTCGCGCAGGTTCCCGGCGGCGACGGGCAGGTACGGGCACGGGGTGACGTCCCCGGTCGGCGTGATCCGGCAGTAGTACTTCCCGGCCGGGCAGGAGCCATGGGCGTAATTCGCCAGGAGCGGCGAGCCGGGATCGAGCTCCCAGAGGATCCGCCGGAAGTGCGGGGCGCACTTGGCCCGGATGAGGAGGTCGCCGGCCCGGCCCGCCGGGACGCTCCAGGGGTCCTCGCGGTCGAGGACCGCCGGGGGGGCGGCGGGCGGTCCGACGCCCTGGACGCGCGCCAGGTAGCCCAGGATGGCCTCGTACTGCGATGGGGTGATGTCCGTGAGCCGCTCGCCCCGTCCCGTGCGGACCAGGAAGAAGAAATTGAGCACGCGGGCGCCGAGCTCGCGCGCCAGGTCGATCATGGCCGGGATCTCGCCGACGTTCCAGTCGGTCACGCTCATGTGGATCGAGAAGTCGAGCCCTTCGCCGCGGAGCGCCCGGGTCGCCCGCACCGCGCCCTCCCAGGCGCCCGGCAGGTGGCGGAAGGCGTCGTGCCGCGCCGCGTCCGTCGAGTCGAGGCTGAGCGAGGCGCCCTGGATCCCGTGCGCGCGCATGAGCCGCGCCTGCTTCTCGCGGAGCAGGACCCCGTTGGTCCCGAGAACGACCGTGAACCCGCGGTCGCGCCCGTGCGCGGCGAGCTCGAAGAGGTCGCGCCGCAGGAGCGGCTCGCCGCCGGTGAGGATCAGGAAGACGTGCGGGTTCACGCGGGCGATCTCGTCGATCACCCGCCGGCACTCCGCCGTCGACAGCTCGCCGCGCGTGTCGGCGCCGGCGAAGGCCGACATGTAGCAGTGCGCGCACTCGAGGTTGCAGCGCTGGGTGAGGTTCCAGGAGACCGAGTAGGCGGTGTAGGTCGTCAACTCAGGACGACGGCTTCCGCTGCTGGATGTAGCCGGCGATCACCTCGTTCATCGTGGTGCGGGCGTGGCCGATCCCCTCCTCGCAGAGGGCCAGGTCGACGATGCCCACCTGCCGCGCGCGCGCCACCTTCTCGATCTCCTCGCGCGTCATGTCGCGCATGAACCCCGCCGGGACGCGGCCGAGCCGCGCCACGGCGTCCTCGGTCCAGGTGAACTCGCCGCCCGGGCTCGACACCTCCGCGAAGCTCGCCGGCTCGAACCGGGTGTGGGCGATGAGCGTCTCCCAGCCCGCCCCCAGCTTGTCGCGGCCCACCGTCTCCTCGATCAAGGGGAAGGCGAGCTCCTTGGTGATCACCGGGATCTTCCGCGCCCGGGCATACTTCTCGATGCGGGCCTTGGCGCGGCGCCGGAGGTAGGCGTCGGTCACCTCGCGCAGGCCCTCCCGGGCCTCGTTGGCCCAGCGCACGGTCACGCCGGGCATGACCTCCTCCTCGGCGATGCCGCCCTCCGCCGTCGCGATCGCCTCGACCACGCCGCGGTCGATGGTCGCGAACCGCTCGGGCCCCGCGCCGCAGACGGGACACTTCACGACCGGGTTCGGCCCCTTGACCGCGTAGCCGCAGACGGAGCAGATCGCGGAGACCGCCGTCTCCTCGGCGCGGAGCTTGGCCACGGCCAGGTCCTCCGCGAGGATCTGCATCTTTTCCGCCATGCGGCCCGGCATGAAGATCGCCATCGCCTCGTCGATGACCTTGGACGTGATGACCGTGTGCCCCTGCTCGATCGCGTAGCGGAGGAGCGCGGTCCGGGCGACCCCGGCCACGGCCGCCGGCACCCGCTTCATGCGCGCCTCCGCCTCTTCGGTCCAGGAGATGATCTCCTCCGCCTTGACGTCGAGGGGCGGGTAAAACTTGCCGCCGGTCAGGAGCACGTTGCACGGGGCGAGGCGGAGCAGGTTCTCCGTGTTCGAGCCGAGGTCGGTCTCACCCTCGTCCGAGTGGACGCCGACCCGCCCCAGGATCAGGAGCCACGGCTGCTCCTTCCGGCAGAACTGGAGGATCTTCTCGAAGCACTTCCCGTCGAGGAGGGTGATGGCCATGTCCACGCCCGCCTCCGCGGCGAGCTTCCGCCCGATCTCGAGGTGCGACTGGTAGATCTTGGCGAGGCCCGTGTCGATGATCTCCTCGTGGAGCTGCTCCTGCTCCTTGAAGCGGAAGACCTTGGAGGCCTTCTCGGAGAGCACGCCCACGATGCCGTTGAACATCGCGTAGTGGAGGTAGGGGTCGTACACCGCCACCGCGGCGAGCGGCCGGCCGAGCGCGCGCGCGAGCGCGAGGCCGATCCGGAGGCCCTGGAAGGACTGCGGGCTGCCGTCGAGCCCCACGACGATCGCGCCTTGCCGGGCTTCCAGCGTGTCCGTGCTCCGGACGACCAGCGTGTCGATGGGGACCCGCCGGACGAAGCGCTCGGTGACGGAGCCGAGCTGGCTGTCCCGGACCGCCCCGAGTCCGAGCGCGCCCATGACCACGAGGTCGGCGTCGCCGCCGCGGACGTCGTCGATCAGCGCCTTGTAGTGCTTGCCGTCCATCATGCGGCGCTCGAAGGGCAGGCCGGCGGCCTCGGCCTTCCTCGCCATCACGTCGAGGTAGGAGTCCGAGATGAGCTGGAGCCCCATGGCGATCAGGGAGTCGTGGATCTTCCGCTGCCGCTCGAGCTCCGTCTCGTCCTTGTACTCGTCCGGCAGCGTGTACTCCATCTGCTTGAACCGGTAGTCGTGGAGCCGCGCCGCGTAGACGTGACACCCCACGAGGGACGCGCCGCACGCGCGGCCCAGCTCGACGGCCAGGTCGATCGCGCGGTTCGAGTAGTCCGAGTTGTCGACCGGCACGTAGATCTTCCGGAACATGGGCACTCTCCCCAGCTACGGGTTCGAGGACTCTGCGCCGTTGCGACGCACGCCCGCGGCGGCTCACTTCAGGTCGAAGTCGACCGTCACCTGTCCCTTCGCCGGCACCGTGACGTCCTGGCTCAGGACGCGAGGCGCGTCGTAGACGACGCGCCCGTCCTTGTCCCTGCCCGCGACGAGCCAGCCTTCGTGCCAGGCCACCACCCGGTACCGGCCCGGCGGGATCTCGCCGATCCGGAACCGACCGCCCTCGTCGCTCACCGCGAAGTAGGGATTGTCACGGACCAGGATCCAGGCGCGCATGTGGGTGTGCGCGTCGCACTGGACGTCGATCACGCCCACCTTCTTGATGCGCTGGGTGATGTCGATCACCTGGTCCTTGTTCGGCAGGGCCACGTTGAAGACCGTGACCTTGTCGTGGAAGCCGTGGGTGTTGTGGAGGATCGGATCGGCGTTCTTGATCCGGACCTTCGCGCCCGCCATCACGGCGGCGACGTGCGGCACGAAGAGACACTTGGCGTTGTCGAGCTCGAACTCCGCGGGCTTCTTCCCGCGCTCGACGCCCTCGAGGTAGACCACCGCGTTCTTGACCCCCCGCTCCGGGCCGACGACGAGCGCCTGGAACGCCTTCGACTCGCCGCACACGTCGAGGTTCTTGCGGACCGGGATGGGCTCGCCCTTGACGGGCTCCCCCGTGAACCGGACCCGCCCCAGGAGCGTCCCGCCGTCGGCGACGGGCGCCTCGACGTAGGCCCGGGCGGGACACGGCGCGGCAGCCAGCGCCAGGGCGACGACGAGCCGGCCGGCCATCATTCGCATCCTGCGCGCTGGCCTCCCCCCACGGTTGCCCGCGACGCCGGCCGCGCGGGGCTCACCGCGGGGGCCGATCGTCGACCGGATCGACGAGGTAGTCGAGACTGAGCCAGAGGCTCTTGCTGTACCGGAAGAACCAGAGGGGAAACGCCACGGCGAAGGCGCCCCAGAGCAGGAGCTGGAGGCCGAGCGGCGGGTGAAGCCAGGCGTCCAGGACGAAGTAGCCGGGCATGGCGATGAGCACGGTCATCCCGTAGTTCAGGTAGATCGCGCCGACGAAGTACCCCGGCTCGCGCTCGAAGACGAGCTGGCAGGCCGGACACCGCTGGTGGATCCGGAACCGCCCCGCGAAGATCCGCCCCGCGCCGCAGCGCGGGCAGCGGAGACGGAGCCCCCGCGCGACGACCCGGCGCAGCCGTGGGAGGTCCACGCTCGACTCACGCCGCCGCTCCCCGGAGGGAGAGCACCGCTCAGTGCGCCGCCGGCGCCGCGACCTTCGCCTCGTCGGCCGTCCGGTGCTCGACCCCGCGATGGTCGGGCAGCAGGACGAACACGAGGAGCGTGGCGATGGCCAGCGGGGTGAGCGCGATGTAGCCGAGCGTCCGGGTCTCGAAGCGCAGGTGCATGAAGTACATGGCCACCAGCGCGGCCTTGGACACGGCGAGGGCCACCAGCAGCATGCCGATGACGAAGCGGGCCAGCGGCGTGTAGATCACGGCGATCTCGATCACGGTGAGCGCGGCGAGCCACCAGAAGATCGCCATGTAGTTCGGGTCCTTGTGCGCGGTGGTTGCGGCGTGTGTCTCGGCCATCGCCCTCAGCTCCCTTTCCGTCCGGCGCGGATCCCTAGAGGAGATAGACGAAGGTGAACACCATGATCCACACGAGGTCCACGAAGTGCCAGTACAGCCCGGCGATCTCCGTGATCATGTAGCTGTAGCGCGTGTCCTTGAACCGGGAGACCGCACCCAGGATGACGGAAAGGTAGATCACGCCGCCCGTCACGTGAAGGCCGTGGAACCCCGTGATGATGAAGAAGCTCGCGCCGAAGAGCGTCGCGCCCCACGGGTTGCCGAAGATCCGGAGTCCGGTCTCGATCAGGTGCGTCCACTCGAAGGCCTGGAGCCCGAGGAAGACGAGACCGCCGGCGATCGTGGCGCGGAGGAACCACCGCGCCGCGCCGAGCCGGGAGTGCTTGATCGACTCGAGCGCCTTGACCATCGTGACGCTCGAGCAGATGAGGAGGAAGGTCATCAGGGCCGTGAGCCCGATGCCCAGCACCTTCGAGGGCGGGGGCCAGTCGGCGCTGGAGGCCCGGGCGGCGCCGTACGACGCGAGCAGGACGCCGAAGCCGACGGCGTCCCCCGCGAGGAAGATCCACATCCCGAGCTTGCCCCAGCTCTCCGGCGTGAGCGGCGACTCCGCCGGCTCGACGCCCGGATGCGACAGCGCGACGTCAGTCACGATCGGCTTCTCCTTGTCGTCATGTCGGAACACGCCCTCACGTCAGGTAGACGAGCACATAGAGCACCGGCCACAGCCCGACGACGAAGTGCCAGTACATCGCGCACACCGAGAGTGCGACGTGACGCTCGCCGGTGTAGCCGCCACGCGCGGCTACCACGGCGACGATCCCGAGCCACGTCAGGGCGGCCAGGACGTGGACCCCGTGGGCACCGATCAAGGTGTAGAACGCGGCCCCGTACACGCCCGACGACACGGTGAGCCCGAAGCGGACCAGCCGGACCCACTCCGCCCCCTGGACCGCGAGGAAGAGCGCCCCGAGGCACGCCGTCCGCGCCAGCCCGACCACGAGGCCCCGCTGGTCCCCCCGCCGGACGGCCTGGAGCGCGCGCGCCAGCGTGTAGCTCGAGAGGAGCAGGACGAGCGTGTTGAGCGCGGTGACGCCGACCGGGAGCCGCGGCTGGAGGGGCGGTGGCCACTGGCTCGCGCCGAGGCGGAGGACGAGGAAGGCCGCGATCAGGCCGCCGAACAGCATCGATTCGCCCGTCATCAGCATGAGCATCCCGAGCCGGGCGTTCGACAGGGGCGGTCCGGCGCCGGGACCGGGAGAGCCGTCACCGCCGCCGTTGCCGCGGGACGGCGGGGGCGGCGGGGGCAGGCGATCGCGTCGCGGGCGGTCGGACCCCGGGCCCGCCGGCCGGCGCTCGATCTCGGGCTCGACGATCGGCACGGGCGGGCCTCAGTTCCGGATCCAGATGACGACGACGGCCACGATCATCAGGAGGACGATCCAGCCGACGAGGAGACGCGCGGTCGTCCGATTGCGCGCCACGAGCCCCCCCGCGTCCTCGTCCCGTCGGTCGATCATCGTGGCCACGGGCTCACCCCGCCTTGTCCAGCGCCATCAGCACGAGCAACATCGGGAGATACAGGACCGAGGCCAGGAGCAGCCGCCGCGCCGCCACGGCTGACGGGGCGAGCGCCTGCGCCATCCCGCAGGCGAGGAAGAGCCCCCCCAGGACGAGGGCGCCGAAGAAGTAGACCGGCCCGGCGAGGCCGACCAGCGTCGGCAACAGTCCCGCCGCGAGGAGCGCGAGGCAGGCGCTCACGATCTGACGCTCCGTGCTCGCCCCCTCCGGATCGACCACCGGGAGGACGCGGATCCCGGCGCGCGCGTAGTCCTCCCGGTAGAGCCTCGCGATGGCGAGGGTGTGAGGCAGCTGCCACAGGAACAGGATGGCGAAGAGGACGCCCGCGCCCACCCCCAGCTCGCCGCGCGCCGCGGTCCAGCCCGTGACGGGGGGCAGGGCGCCCGGGACCGCGCCGATCACCAGGCAGAGCGGCGTCACGCGCTTGAGGGGCGTGTAGGCGAAGAGGTAGAGGCCGACGGTCGCCGCGGTCACCGCCGCGCCGAGCGGGCCGACCGCGACCAGGAGGTAGACGAGCCCCGCCGCCGTGATCGCGGCCCCGAAGGCCAGCGCCTCGGCCGGCTGGAGCCGTCCGTCGGGGAGCGGTCGCCCTCGCGTGCGCTCCATGCGCGCGTCCACGTCGCGCTCCAGGAACTGGTTCAGCGCCAGCGTCCCGGCGGCCGCCAGCCCGGTCCCGACGAGCGTGTGGAGCAGCCCGAGATAATCGCGCAGGCGCCCGGCGCCGAGGTAGTAGCCCACGAAGGTCGTGACCAGCACCATGAGGACGACGCGCGGCTTGGTCAGCGTGAGGAAGTCCAGCAGCCGCCGGCGCTCCGCGCCGAGCGCGACATCGGCGCCGGGCGCGAGCGTCTCCGCGCCGGCTCGCGACAGCGTCTCGCTCGGCGAGATCATGCGGCGGCTCCGCGGGAGAGGCGGGGCACCGGCACGACGGTCGGCGCGGGACTCTCCCGCCCCGGCCATCCACGCCAGAGCGTGAGCGTGATCGTGACCGCGGCGGCCAGGAGGAGCGATGCGACCGCGCGGTGGGCCACCGGCAGCGCCAGCCCGGCGACGGCGCCGCCGGGCAGGGCCAGCCCGGTGAAGCGCGCCAGGTAGGCGCCGAGGCCCAGGAGGAGCTGGGCGACCAGGAGGCCGGCGAGGAGCCGGGCGGGCCCGGCGAGCGCCCTCGCGGGACGCGCGAGGAGCCGCGCGGCGAGCGCCCCGGTCAGGGCGGTCGCGAGGACGGCGCCGCCCAGGTGGAGCCCGACGCGGCCCGCGTGGGTCGTGAGCGCGCCCAGGACCACCTGGAGATAGAGCGCCGCGCTCGCGGCGATGCCGAGCCACAGGAGGCGTCGCGGCGTGTCGGGCCGCCCGGGGGCGTCCCCTCCGACCTCCCAGCCGGGCGACGTGAAGAGGGCGAGCGCCGCCGCCAGGACGAAGAAGGCCTGGGCGAGACAGCCGTGGACGATGGCCAGGGTGTCCTGCACGAGGAGGACGCGGAGCCCGCCCAGGAGACCCTGGAGGCAGACCAGGCCGACCGCCGCCAGGCCGAGCCACCGGAGCCAGCGGCGCTTCCCCCGCCACAGGGCGGCGGCGAGGGCGAGGGTGAGCGCGCCCACGAGCGCCCCGAGGAGCCGGTGACCGTGCTCGTAGAAGACGCCGCCGACCATGCCGGACCAGGGGTAGAGGAACATGTTGTGGCCGAACGTGGTCGGCCAGTCCGGCACCGCGAGCGCCGCGCCGGTATTCGTCACCAGGCCCCCCGCGACGATGAGGAGCAGCGTCGCGGCGGCGGTCACGAGCGCCAGCCGATGCGCCCAGCCAGCGGGCGCCGACGGCATGTCAGTGCGGCCGCGAGGCGCCGGCTGTGGCCAGGCGCCGGTCCTGCGGCAGGTAGTCCTCGGCCACCTCGGGCGAGCTGTACTCGTAGGGGCCCCGGTAGACCGTGGGCAGGGTCACGCCCCAGTTGCCGTGGGGCGGCGGCGAGGGCGCGGTCCACTCGAGCGTGTTCGCCTGCCACGGGTTCAGCGGCGCCTTGGGACCCTTGAAGAGGCTCCAGAAGAAGTTGATGACGAACGGGATCTGGAAGAGGCCGAGGAGCAGCGCGCAGACCGTCATGAAGACGTTCCAGGGCCCGGTCCACTGCAGGAAGTCGTACTGGAGAGGGTTGTAGATCCGGCGCATCATCCCGCCGACCCCGACGATGTGCATGGGGAAGAAGGTCCCGTTGAAGAACACGAACGACCCCCAGAAGTGGATCTTCCCGAGGCGGTCGTTCATCATCCGCCCGAACATCTTCGGGAACCAGTAGTAGATCCCGGCGAAGGCGCCGAAGATCGAGCCGCCGAAGACGACGTAGTGGATGTGCGCCACGATGAAGTAGGTGTCCTGGATGAAGATGTCCACCGGGGTCGAGGCCATGAAGATCCCGGAGAGCCCGCCGATCACGAACATCGACACGAAGGCCAGGGCGTTCAGCATGGGGACGGTGAACCGGATGTTGCCGCCCCACAGCGTCCCCAGCCAGTTGAACGTCTTGATGGCCGAGGGGACCGCGATGACCATCGTCGTGATCATGAACGAGGTCCCCAGCGCCGGGTTCATCCCGCTCACGAACATGTGGTGGCCGTAGACGATCCAGGACAGGAACGCGATCCCGATCATCGAGAACGCCATCGCGCGGTACCCGAAGATCGGCTTCCGCGAGAAGACGGACAGCACGTCCGAGGCGATGCCCATCGCCGGCAGGATCAGGATGTAGACCTCGGGGTGCCCGAAGAACCAGAAGAGGTGCTGCCAGAGGAGCGGTTCGCCTCCGCCGGTCGGCCCGAACCAGTGGGTCCCGAGCAGTCGGTCGAAGAGGAGGAGCGCGGTCGCGGAGGTCAGGACGGGGAGCGCCAGCAGCAGGAGGATGGCGGTCACGAACATCGCCCAGATGACGAGCGGCATGCGGAAGAGCGTCATGCCGGGCGCCCGCATGTTGATGATCGTCGTGATGTAGTTGATCGCCCCCATCATCGACGAGACCCCCAGCACGAACAGGCTGATGCACCAGAGGTTCTGGCCCCAGTAGACGCCCGAGTACTGCGGCACGGCCGACAGCGGCGCGTACGAGGTCCAGCCCGCCGCGGCGTGGCCGCCCTCCACGAAGAAGCCGGCCAGCATGAGCACCCCGGCCAGGGCGCCCGTCCAGAAGGACAGCATGTTCAGCTTCGGGAAGGCCATGTCCCGCGCGCCGAGCATGAGCGGGATGAGGAAGTTCCCGAACGCACCGGCCAGGATCGGCATGATCACGAAGAAGATCATGATCGTGGCGTGCATCGTGAACATCATGTTGTAGGTCTCGGGCGGGATCACGCCCTCGGTCTCCGGCAGGAACGGCCGGAGGCCCGGGACCGGTGTCTCCGGCCAGGCCAGCTGCCAGCGGAGGAGCAGCGCGAGGAGCCCGCCGATCACCATCATGAACAGCCCGAGGAAGAGGAATTGCCGGGCGATCATCTTGTGATCGGTGGAGAAGATGTAGGTCCGCACGAAGCCGAGCTCGTGCGCCGCGTGGACTTCGTGCGCGGTCGCCGCCTTAGTCGCCATCGGTGGATCTCTCCGCCTCCCCACCTGGGGGGAGGCAGGCCCCGGAGCCTTCGCCGGAGGGCGAAGGTCGCGGCTTTGCCGCGGGGGCCGTCGGAAGAGGGGCGAAGCCCCCCTCCGAGATTAAGACGAGGGCCATTTCTCCTTGAGCCACTGCCGGTACTCCTCCGGCGAGTGGACGAAGAGCCAGCCCCGCATCCCGGAGTGCCCGAACCCGCAGAGCTCCGCGCACGGCATCTCGAACTTCCCCGTCTTCGTCGCCTGGAACCATTGAAGAATTTCCCGGCCGGGCACCGCGTCCTGCTTGAAGCGCATGTTCGGCAGGAACACGCTGTGGATCACGTCTTTGGCGCGAAGGTGCAAGACGATGGGCTTGCCGACCGGCACGTGGACCTCGTTGTCGAACGTCTGGTCGTCCTCGGTGTCGAACTTGCCGTCGGGGCCCGGGTAGGCCACTTCCCAGTTGAACTGCTTCGCGGTGATGCGGATGTGGACGTCCGACTCCGGCTGCTGGCCCTTGATCCGGCCCCACGTCGGCACCGACAGGAACGTGAGCACGACGAGGATCAGCGCCGGCACCACGGTCCAGACGATCTCGAGCGTCGCGTTGCCGTGGGTGTAGGTCGCGCGGCGCCCCTCGCGGTGGCGGTAGAGGACGAGGAACGCGATCATCGCGCCCGCCACGAGGAGGAACGTCGCGCCCGTGATGTAGTAGATCAGGTAGAACAGCCAGTCGACGTCCTGCCCGTACGTGGCGGCGTTCTCGGGAAGCCAGCTCAGCATTTGCTTCGGCGGGGGGCGCCGCCCCCGTCCGACCCGATCACCGCGCCGGCACAGCCGGCTCGGACCGCTTCGTTCCCGAGCGCGAGAAGTTTCATCCGGTTGCCGTCCTCATTCCGCATCGAGTCAGTCCCCTGTGTCTGCGCGGAGAAAGCTCCCGGACCGCACGACCCTTGTCTAGTCTTTCACAACCGCGAGACTTCGCTGAAGAAATGCCGACTTACAGCCCTCCATTATCGTCGGGTGGGACGCGCTGTCAAGCCCGAAAATTCTCCTCCGCGCGGCCGGCGACTCCTCCCGACTCGGCTCCCGGCCGGGCAAGCCCCGGCCGGGCGGCCGCCGGCGCGCGCGGGGCCGCGCTATTTCTTCGCGGCGAGCTCGAAGCTGACCTTGGCTTCTTGACCCGGCTTCACCTCGACCTCCCTGGACTGCTTGCCGAGCACCGGGTGCCAGACCTCGACCTTGTGCTTGCCCGCCGGCACGTTCTCGATCTTGAAGCTGCCCTTCTGGTCCGTCGCCGCCGCGGGGTTCTCGGTGACGAACAGCCAGCCGTGCATCCAGCTGTGCGCGTCGCACTGGACCTTGATGACCTCGGGCTTGTCGATCTTCTCGGTCATCACCTTCTTGAACTTGGGCTGCGCCTTGTTGAACGGCGGGTTGGCCGTGGAGAAGGTGTGGATGTTGTGGAGCACGCCGTCCGAGTTCAGGATGTCGAGCTCGCCGGGGGCCATGATCAGCACTTCGGGCCGGAACTCGCACTCCTTCTGGTCGAGCGCCGGCTTCTTGCCCGGCTTTCCCGCCTTGACGTCCGTCACCGCGACGACGGCATTGGCGAGGCCCTTGCCCTGGCCCACCTCGACGTCCGCGATCTTCTTCTCGTTGCCGCAGACCTGGTTGTCCTTGTTCACCTTCACGGTCTTCGCCGGAGGCGGCGTGCCGCTGACCTTGACCTCGCCGACGATCGTCCCGCCACCCTGCGCGTCCGCCGGCGGATTCCACCCGAAGAGGGCGGCGGCGGCCACGAGGGTCAGGACGAGAGCACTGGCGACTACGGGCATGCGCATGGGACCTCTTCCTCCTCTGCGAGAACGGTGGCTATGGGCCCTCTAGACCCCGCCGCCCTGCCGGCGCCGCGCCCATCGGGCGAGCCCCAGCTCGAGGCCGACGGTCACCAGGGCCGCGATGGGCGGGATGACGAACTGCCGCTTGGACGGTGGAGCCTCCAAGCGCACATGGTACCACGACGAAACCGCGGCCTTGGGCCCCTCCTCCCCCTCCGAGCCGTCCCACGCCCAGAAGGCGATGGGAAAGAACTCGCCCGCGGGAAAGGCGAAGTCTGCCTGATCCCCGGTCTTGAGCGCGCGCCGGATCACCACCCGGTACTGGCCGGCGTCGTACACCGCCTCGCCCTTGGCCTGCACCGACTCCCCGGCCTGAGGGGCGAGCTTGCCGATCCCCGCGGCGGTCGCCTCGCCGACCCCGGCGCCGGCGCGCCAGGTCAGGAGGTAGACGGGCTTGCCGCCGTCGCCCATCAGGAAGTAGGGGCGCTCGCCGGCCTCCCCGCCCGCCGGGAACTGGAGCGCGAGCATGTCGGGCTTCGGCGCGCCCTTGGTCGGATCCGAGGGCGTGGGATCGTCCCACGTCAGGTGGAAGACCACCTCGCTCGGCGTGTGGACGGCGCGGACCGCGAGCAGGTCCACGGTCGGCGTGAAGTTGCGCGGGTCCACGATCACCTGGCCGACCAGCGGAAAGTTCGCGCCCGGGAGCTTCTGCCAGAACTCGGCGTTCGGATCGGAGGGGACCTCCCCGGTCGCGGCGCGGACCGGGAGGAGCGTGGCCCAGTTCGGGCGGTCGGGCGCCAGCGAGCGGACGTAGTTGGCGAGGTGCCAGATGTCCTCGGGCTTCTCCACGGAGTCGATGAACGTCGGCATCGGGGTGCCCATGAGCCCGGTGCCGAGCCGCGCCGCCACGTCCTTCCGCGCGGGGCCGCCCCGGAAGGTCCAGGGCTTGTAGAGGTTCGCCGGCCGGACCGGGTGGCCCCAGTCGTCCTTGAGGTCCGAGCCGGGCGCGGGGTCGCCCCGGCCGGCCGGCCCGTGGCACTTGTTGCACTCGATCGCCTCGAACATCTCCTTGCCGCGCGTGATCGAGGCCTCGGACGAGCCCACCTCGCCCGGCAGCTTGGCCGGCTCGGCCTTCGCGCCCTTGAAGCCCTCGGCGAAGCTCTTGACGTAGGCGACGAGCGCCCACCGGTCCTTGTCGGGGAGCGCCTGCGCCCAGGCCGGCATCGAGGTGCCCGGCATCCCGCGCGAGATGACGTTGAAGAGGTCCTCGTCGGTGGGGAGCTGGCCGGACGGCGTGCTCCGGATCTTGTACTTGCCCGCGGTGAAGTCGCGGGGCTTCGGCAGGAGCCGCTCGGCCGCGGGGCCGTCGCCCTTGCCCGAGACGCCGTGACAGAGGGCGCAGCGCGCCTCGTAGACCTGCTTGCCGCGCGCGACGTCCCCCGCCGCCTGCGCCTCCGCGGCGCGCGGCCCGGGCCGCGGCACCCACGCCGGCGCCAGGGCGAGGAGGCCCGTGAAGCGCGTCGACGGCTCGAGCGCGCCGTGCCCGCCGCCGCCCATCTCCCAGCGGCGGGGCTCGTAGCCCGTCGCCGCGTAGAGGTAGAGGATCACCTGCCAGACCTGCTCTTCCGTCAGCCGGTCCTCCCACGCCGGCATCGCGGAGTTCCAGGGCGTGGACTCCTTCGGCAGCCCCGGGCCGCCCTTGGCGATCCGCCAGAAGAGGTAGGACTCCTGGAGCTGCGCGATGGTCCCGGGGTCGGCGAAGTTGGCCGGCTGGGGGTTGAACCCGTGCGCGAAGTGGCCGTTGCCGTCCAGGTTGTCGCCGTGGCAGTAGAGGCAGTTCCGGATGTAGAGCTCCCCGCCCGCGGCGACGTGCTTGCCGAGGTTCGCCGCGTCCTTCCGGAGGGGGTTCTCGGTCGCCTGGAGCTCGACGTTCTTGCCGCGGAAGGTGACCGAGGAGGGCGGCGCCGGATGGATGGCGCGCAGCTCGGCCGGCGCCTCGACGGTCGCCGCGGCCTGGGAGTAGGCGTAGTAGCCGACGAGGATCGGCAGCCCGATGCCGAGGAGCAGGCGGAGCGGGCGCCGCCGGGGCTCGACGAGCGTCCGCCAGACCGGCGTGACGAACGAGCGCCAGGACTCCGCGTCCGAGGAGACGTAGACGAGGACCGCGATCACGGTGATCGCCATGTAGAGGCTGAGGAGGCTCGACGGGATGGGCGGGCGGATCCCGTACTTGAAGACCAGGAAGGCGGCGACGAGGACGAGGACCGCCTGGAGGAACTTCCCGCGGACCTGAGCCATGTTGACGCGGGAGGGGGGCTACGCCCTATCGCTTGACGGGCGGCTGCGCCGGCGGCTTCGCGGCCGGCGGCGGCGGGGCGGGGGCGCCCGGCGTGCCGCCGCCGGCTGCCGCGGGGGCGGCGGGCGCGGCCGCCTGCGCGCCGCCCCCCTTGAGCGTCACGAGAAAGGCGACCAGGTCGGTGAACTCGCGGGCGGTGAGCTGCTGGCCGAAGGTGGGCGGCATGACGCCCGCGGGGAATCCGGCGACCGTCCCCTTGGAGGCCGGGTTGAGGATCTTCGCCATGAGGTAATCGGGCGTCTGGATGCTCGCGATGTTCGAGAGGTCCGGCCCGACCTTGCCACCGCCGAGCGGGCCCGCCGTGTGACAGGCGATGCACGTCCCCTTGCCCGCGAAGACGGCCTGGCCCGCCTTGGGGTCGCCGGGAAGCTGGAGGGCCGGCGCGCCCGGCTGGCCCCCAGCGGCGGCCGCCACCGAGGCCGGGATGTCCTCGAGCTTCACGTCCACCGTGCCGCCCTGGCTTTCCAGGTACGCGATCACGGCCCAGAGCTCGCTGCGGTTCAGCGAGACGGGCGGCCGGTTCATGGGCTGCATGATCGGCGGGAAGCCTTCCACGACGTAGGCCTGAGGCTCGACCAGCGACTCGAGGAGGTAGGCCTTCGCCGGCGTCCCGGGCTTGCGCGTGGCCGCACGTGCGCCCACGCCGGCCAGGTCGGGTCCGCGCCCGCGCTGCCCGATCCCGTGGCACGTGGCGCAGCCGCCCTTCCCCAGGAAGATCTTCTCGCCCGCGGCGACGAGCTGCGGCGGCGTCACGTTGCCGCCCTCGAGCGACAGCTCCTCCGGCGGCCGGGACTCGATCTGCGGGATGGAGTTCGCGTAGTAGGAGTAGGCGCCCATCACGGCGATGGCGAAAGTGCCCACCTTCAGGGTGACGGGCAGCGCCATCAGTCGCGGGCGCCGGTGACCGGCAACGTCCGCGGCGCGGGCACCGCCGCCGCGTGGCCGCGCTCGCCGAGGCCGCCGAGCCAGAAGATGAACATCACCATGAGGAAGAAGAGGAGCGTCGTCACGCTGATCACGTTCGCGGCGTAGCCGAGCGCCGGCGTGACGGCATCCGGGGAGGTGTCGCGGACGATCCCGTAGACGTGCCAGTGCTGGCGGATGCCGGAGCGGGCGAAGCCCATGAGCCCCATGAGCCAGGCGAACGTCACGGCGAGCAGGATCAGCACGTACTGGGAGCGCGGCGCGATCGTCCCCCAGCGGATGGGGCCCGTGGACCGGGCGCCCCGGAACAGCGGGATGTCGATCGCCATCACCAGGATGATCGCGCCGAGCACGGCGCCGACCTGATAGACCGAGTAGCCGATGCGGACGATCGCCTCCACGAAGTAGCCGCGGACGCCGTAGAAGACGACGATGAAGGCGGCGAGCGCGAAGACCACCCACTGCGCGGCCATCCCCCCCCTCGCCCAGGGGACGGTGGCGGCGCGGTTGGCGCGGCGGTAGAGCAGGTAGGAGAGGAAGGTGGTGAGGATCATCAGGTTCACGGCCGTGTTCTTCGCCGACATCACGCCCAGCACGCCGAGGAGCGGGTGGTGGGTCGCCCCCATGCGCCGCGCCTCCTCCAGCGAGGCGACCAGGCTGTGCGGCGTGGCCCAGACCATGAAGCCGACGGCGATGACGAAGAGCAGGTACTTGATGTACGGGCGGTAGCGCTCCGCCCCCGGGATCCGCTCCATGCCGAGCCACAGGTAGTAGTTCGAGCCGAGGAAGAGGATCCCGATGAGGATGGCCTGGATGATCCACAGCCAGGACATGAAGCCGCCCATCATGGTGATGCCCATCTGCTGGTTGAAGGCGTAGATCTCGCGGCCCAGCCAGTAGCCGGCGAACGGGAGCACCATGAGCGCGGAGACCGCGACGAAGTTCCCGATGTAGCCCATCCAGTCGTAGCGGGCCCGCTCCTCCTCGGTCCGCGCGCCGAGGAAGCGGAAGGCCGCGTACGCCGCGGCGACGGTCCCGCCGAAGACGATGTTCGCGATCAGGCGGTGGACGTTGATCGGCATCCAGGTGAAGTTGTTCACCGCCTGCCAGAGCGTGCCGGTGAGCCGGCCCGTGTCGTCCACCGCCCGCGGGGACACCATGAAGGTGACCCACGAGTTCGAGACGAAGAGGATGGCCGTGCCGAAGAGGTTGGAGAGGATCCCCAGCGAGACGTGCGCCCACTTGCGCGAGCCCGAGAGCCACTCCCAGCCGTAGTACCAGAGGTAGACCGTGAAGGTCTCGAGGAAGAAGAGGGCGGCGTAGAGCCACATGGTGGGCCCGAAGATCCCGCTCATGTACGTCCAGAACTTCGGGTAGAGCGTGATGAAGAGGAAGAGGAGGAGCGCGCCGAGGAGGGCCGTCGTGGAGAAGGCGGCGAAGATGAGCTTGACGAACTCGTGGGCCAGCCAGTCGTACCGCCGGCCGTCCTCCCGATCCACCCCGATCCGCCAGCCCATGAACTCGATGATGACGGCGAAGATCGGGACGCCCAGGATGAACGCGGCGAAGTTCAGGTGGATCTGCGCGATGACCCAGACGACCAGGCGGGAGCCGACGTAGGGGAAGGCGCGGTAGGCCGCCTCGCGCGACGGCTCCTGGGCGAGCGCCGGCGCCGCGAGCAGGCAGAGGCCGAGCGCGACCAGCAAGGCGGGGAGAAGGGCGCCCCCGGCCAGAGACCGGTCGGGCCTCACCTGAGCCGCATCCGTCCGCACAGTGGTCGCGCCGAGGGCTCCGCGGGAAGTCGCGCACGGGAAGCGGCGCGCCGAGCGCGGCGCCGCCTCGCTTGTTCAGACGATCACAAGGCCGACTCCTTTGTAGTGTAGCTCGCCGTCCCCTGTCAAGGGGGAAGCCGCGATTCGAGGACCCGACGGGCCGCCGCTGTTCAGTGCGCCATGCCCTCGGGGACCGGGCCGGGCCGCGTGAGCGTGCTCCGGACGCCCGGCAGGCCGCGCGCCGCGGGCAGCGGGCCGGTGTAGCGGAGGACGGTGAGCCCGCCGCCGTTGCCGTCGGTGACGTAGAGGAGGTTCGTCTGCGGGTCGAGATAGATCTCGCGGGTCTGGCGCACCCCCAGCGGCTCGCCTGGCCGCCGCTCCTTCGGGTCGTGGTAGTTCGGGGAGAGGTAGTAGCCGACCTCGCGCGGGACGTAGGGGTTCGAGAGGTCGAAGGCGCGGACCCCTTGCCCGTACCAGGCCTGATAGAAGAGGGTGCCCGGCGTGCGGTGGTCGAACCAGATGTAGTGGGTCGAGTGCTGCCCGGCCGGGCAGCGGAACTCGCCGGTGGCGGGATCGACGGTGTCGTCCACCGGCAGCCGGATCGTGGCGAGCAGGTGCACGCGCTCGGGGTCGGCCACGTCCAGCACGCGATCGATCCCGGGCGGGCACTCGAAGATCTCGTCGCTGAGGACGACCAGGCTCGCGTGCGGCCGGCCGGGGTGCGGCACGGGCGAGGCCGTGTGCGCGGCGCCGAGGGCGCCGCCGTGGTACGGCGGGACGTAGTCGTACGGCCGGCCGACGAGCCGCGGCGTCCGCGGGTTCGACACGTCCAGGATCACCATGCCGATGTCGCGCCAGGCGACGTAGAGCCGGTCGCCGTCCTTGTCGATCTCGTGGCACCAGAGCCGCTGCGGCGTGCCGTCGGGGTTCACGCGGTTCTCGGGGTCGGGCGTCTCGCCGGCGCGGAGGCCCGGGAAGTGAAACGTCGCCGCGAGCCTGGGCTCGCGGGGGTTCGTGTAGTCGAGGATCACGACCTCCTGGTGGAAGCCCGCGGGCGACTTCGTCTCCGGCCGGCTCGCGCAGCCGTAGACGAAGTTGTCGTCGATCTCGAAGCCGTGGGTCGCCCCGTTCGGCGCGGTCGTGAAGTGGCCGAGCTTGACGGGGTTCCGCGGGTCGCTCACGTCGTAGAAGGAAAAGCCCGCGTCCACCGGAGTGCCGGCGGGCGGCTTCAGCGGGTTGGCCGCCGTCGCGTCGTGGTCGAAGACCAGGATCTTGCGCTTCGTGTTGAGCCGGAGGTACGGGCAGCGCGCGCCGGGGTTACACGGGATGAAGCTCAACGGCCGCATGTTCCGGGGATCGCTCACGTCCACGATCAGCGCGCCGAAGACGGTCGGCGGGCTGTTGTAGCCGCCGAGGTAGGCGATCCCGTCGTGGACCCGCACCGTGTTGAAGCCGGCCCCGAACCCCGCGCGCTTCGCCTGCTCGGTGAGCCAGTCGCCTTTGAGGTAGCTGTGGCCGACCAGCTCGAAGCTCTGGCTCCGCGCGAGCTCGCGCGTCTGCTCCAGGGTCAGGCTGAAGACGTCCACCCCCGGCGGGATCGCCGGCTCCGGCACCCCGGTCCCGAGCACCGCCTGACCCACGGCCGCACCGCCCCCCGCCACAGCCGTGGCGAACGCCAGCACGCCCACCCACGCCGCCCGACGCCCCGCCGCCACGCTCCGCATGGCCGCCTCCTTCCCGTCCGATGCGCCCGACCGCTCCCGTCCGCCCGCCGGTGGCCGGAGCGTACCCCCGGAGGCCGAGTCCGGTCAACACGGTCTTCGGCTCAGGGAAACCGCACGAACACCAGCGCGCGGCACGAACGATGACGTTCGTCGCTCCCGGTGGACTCGTTCGGGAGCGGATTCAGCAGGGGCGGCAGCCCGGGATCATCCGGCACCGTCGTCAGTCGAAGGCCGAAGAATCGCGCGTCTCCGAGGTCGACGACGGCAGTCCCCGACATCGCGTTCGACACCTGGAGCAGGACCCGTCGGATCGTTGGGGGATTCAGGCCGGTGTAGGTCAAGAGCGTCGCGAAGTCCGCCGGCGGGTCGAACTCCACCAGCTCGGCGACCGACGTCGAGGGCCCTTCGCTCACCTGGTCGAACACGTGGTTGTTGATCGTCGAGGAGCCATGCCCTTCGCAGACCATGAAACCCGGCACGAACGTGATCTCCACGAGATTGCCAGCCGAGGCATCGGCATCGCGGTAGATGACGTCAGAGATCCGCCCCACGGAGAATACGGTACTCACCCCGGTCGCCCCGAACGTACTCCAGGACCTAATCCGATTGATGCCCGTGAGATCCACGAGCTGGAAGAACGCGCTGGCATTGGATTGATCGATCGAGAACAAGAACAGCGGCAGTGCCGGGTCGAAGACGACACCCGCCTCCACGAACTCCCGATACCCCCGGTGCAACTGTCCGGTGTAGCCGAGCCGTACCTCTCTGGCCGCGACGGCGTCCGGCTCGCTCCCGAGCTGCCCACGGAAGACGATGATCCAGGGCGAGAGTGGGGTATCGGCCGGTAGCGGCGAGATCGTCGCGGCCTCGCGAAACTCATTGGGGTTGAGTAACAGGGGCCAGCTCCCAAGCTGTCTTCGAGTGCCGTCCGAGGCGTCGTAGTAAATCTCGAATGAGCCGTCCATCGTCTC
Organism: Candidatus Rokuibacteriota bacterium; assembly: GCA_044866005.1. Lineage (GTDB taxonomy): Bacteria > Methylomirabilota > Methylomirabilia > Rokubacteriales > DASRDR01 > JBIOTN01. The sequence continues at coordinate 40,920 of JBIOTN010000019.1, forward strand.
GTCGGGCGTCAGGTTACCAAAGCTGACGCGGGCGGCGGGTCCGGAGTCCCCACGGAACACGGCGACCTCGGCCGTGACCCGGCCGCGGAAGAAGTAGTCGAGCAGCGCCGCGGAGTACCCGACGGCGCGGGGCAGCATGTTTTCGGCGACGCGGGCCCAGACGTTTGCGTCGGTGCACGTCCCGCTTCGTGGAAGGCCGGCGTCGAACGCAGCCTCGTCGAAGACGCACTCGGCCAGCGCCGGGCTCACCGGCACCCCGTCCCCGGCGGCCTTGTCGTAGTACCTGCGCACGTGGGAGCCGGAGGGGACCACGTTTTGCGAGGCGACGAGGCC
>JBIOTN010000020.1:0-33186 GCA_044866005.1 Candidatus Rokuibacteriota bacterium
AGAAGGATGAGGGGACCTCGCAGCTACGCTCGGCCTCGGTGTCACCAGCACAACCACGTAACCCATGGAAAGGACTGACGCACACAAAGGACTTGACAGCGGCAGCCGCTTCATAGAAGGACGCAGGGAGGAGGCGGGCCGAGGCGTATGCCGGCCCCCCCACCCAGCCCTATGAGAAGGCCCGCCGACGACCCCAGAGGCCGGGATGGCCGCGAGGCCGCAGGCCGAGCGCGTCCCGGCCGTGATGCAGGACGCGGAGCTGCGACGCTCATCGGCACGGCGAGCAACCCCTCCAGCCTATCGACCATCCATCGTTTCCGGTCGCGACCCTGTGCGCCCGCGGGGGAGGCAGGCCCGATCCGTTCGCGGGAGAGCGAACGGCCCGGCTTTGCCGGGAGGGCCGTCGGAGGGGGGGGCAGCCCCCCGCCGACGTTATACTTCGGTGCCGCCGACGGTGATCCCATCCACCCTGATCGTCGGCAAGCCGACCCCGACGGGCACGGACTGTCCGTCCTTGCCGCACGTCCCGATGCCCTCGTCGAGGGTGAGGTCGTGGCCCACACGCGCGACCCGCGTCAACACCTCGGGCCCCGAGCCGATCAGCGTCGCCCCCTTCACCGGGGCCGTGACCCGGCCCTCCTCGATCAGGTACGCCTCGCTTGCCGAGAAGACGAACTTGCCGTTCGTGATGTCGACCTGACCGCCGCCGAAGGCGACCGCGTAGAGCCCGCGCGACACCGACCGGATGATGTCGCCGGGATCGTCCTGCCCCGCCAGCATGAAGGTGTTCGTCATCCGCGGCATGGGCGGGTGCTGGAAGGACTCCCGGCGACCGTTCCCCGTGAGCGGCATCCCGAGGAGGCGCGCGTTGAGCCGGTCCTGCATGTAGCCCCGCAGGACGCCCTGCTCGATCAGCACCGTCCGGCCGGTCGGCGTCCCCTCGTCGTCCACGTTCAGCGACCCACGCCGGTTGGGAATGGTCCCGTCGTCGATGACCGTGACCAGCTCGGACGCGACCTTCTGGCCCATCCGGCCCGCGAAGGCCGACACGCCCTTCCGGTTGAAGTCGCCCTCCAGGCCGTGGCCGACGGCCTCGTGGAGGAGGATGCCGGGCCAGCCCGGACCCAGCACGACGGTCATGGTCCCGGCCGGGGCGTTCACGGCGCCGAGCTTCAGCACGGCCTGCCGGGCGGCCTCCCGGCTGAAGCGTGCCCAGCGCTCCTCCTCGAGGAAGAAATCGAAGCCGATCCGCCCTCCCCCGCCGTACCCCCCGGCCTCGCGCCGCCCGTTCTCTTCGACCACGACCGTGACGTTGACACGGGTGAGCGGCCGGACGTCGCCGACCTGCCAGCCTTCCGACGTCGCGATGAGGGTCACCTGCTCCTCGCTCCAGATGCTCGCGATCACCTGGCGGACGCGCGGGTCGTAGCGCCGGGCCAGCCCGTCGATCCGCCGGAGCAGGTCGACCTTTCGCTCGAGGGCCGCGTCCACCGGCGGCTCGTCGAGGCGATAGAGGTCGTGGGGGCGCCGGCCTCCGGGCACCGCGACCACGGCGGAGCCTCCCGGGTGCTCGGCGATGGCCTGGGCCTGGCGGGCGGCCAGCTCGAGGTGCTCGAAGGCCAGGTCGTCGGTGTACGCGTATCCGGTCCGGACGCCGGCCTGCGCCCGCACCCCGGCCCCCTGGCTGATCGTCCGCGACGCCTTCTTGACCACGCCGTCCTCGAGGAGGAGGTCCTCGGTGACCTGGTGCTCGAGGAAGACGTCGGCGTAATCGACCCGGCCCCCGGCGGACCCGAGCAGGCGCTCGAGCCGGCCCTGGGTCAGGCCATAGCGGTCGGCAAAGAACCGGTCTGGCTGAGCAAGCTCGCGCTTCGGTTCCATCGGGGGGCTCCTGAATGCCGGGGTGTCAGGAAACGGCCAGGACCACCATCATCGTACCACAGGCCGCCCGGCCCAGGGTGACACGGAATCGTGGCGTTTTCTCTGATATATGTTAGCTAGTTATCTGACTGTCTGTAAGACGGACCCTGAAGCCATCAGTCGGCCGCCGGAACGGTGTAGGGCACCCCGGCCACGAAGGCTTGCACGATGTCGTGGAGGGTCCGGAGCCCCCGGAGAAGGGACGGCCCCGGGCTCAGCACGTCGGCCGAGGGCACCGCATAGACGCGCCCGGCCCGGACGGCCTCGAGGGCGTCCCAGCCGGGCCGGTTGCGGATCGCGCCGAGGTCCACGGGCTTGCCGCACCAGGAGGCGACGATGATCGCCGGGGTCCGGCGGACGACCTCGGCCGGGTCCACGACCCGCCCCCGAGCGTCGGGCCGCTCCCGCAGCTCCGGGAAGATGTCCTGGCCCCCGGCGATCTCGATCAGCTCCGAGACCCAGCGGATGCCGGCGATCGGCGGGTCGCCCCACTCCTCGAAGTAGACCCGCGGGCGAGCGGGCCAGACGCTCGAGAACTCCCGGATCTGGCGGATCTCGTCCTGCATGTCAGAGACGAGCCCGCGTGCCTCCGCCGCCTTGCCGAGGGCCCCGCCGATGACCAGGACCGCCTGGAAGACGCCGGCCAGGCTCCGCTGGTTGAGGGCCAGGACGGGGATCCCGGCACGGACGAGGTCGCGGACGACGTCGGCCTGGAGGTCCGAGAAGGCGAGGACCAGGTCGGGCTCGAGCGCGAGGATCCTGTCCAGGCGGAAGGTCGTGAACCCGCCGATCCGGGGCTTCTGCCGCGCCTCGGCCGGGCGGCTGGCCGCGCCCGACACGCCGACGACGCGGTCACCCGCGCCGAGGGCGAAGACGATCTCTGTCGTCTCGGCGGTCAGGCAGACGATGCGCTGGGGAAACGGCGCCGGCGGGATCCCGTACACGCGGCCATCGTACCAGACCCCCCGACCGGCTCACTGCGCCGCCCGGCGGGAACCGGTCGGGACCGTCGCGCGTGACCGGACCACGAGCGGGTCAACGGACGAGACGGTCCGGGAGAAACACCTCCGCGGGGAGCGAGGTGCGGCCGCTCACGAGGTACTCGCGGACGATCCGGGCGGTCACGGGCGTGAGCAGGATCCCCGTGCGGTAGTGACCCGTGGCGACGAAGAGCCCGGCCAGGTCCGGCCAGGGACCGACGACAGGAAGGCTGTCGGGGCTCGCCGGTCGCAATCCGGCCCAGGCGCGCCGGAAGGGCGCGCGAGCGAACGCCGGCACGGTCAGGAGCGCCTCGGTGAGGAGCCAGTGGAGGGCGACGGGCGTGACGTCCTTGTCGGCGACGCCGTCCTCGACGGTCGCGCCGACCAGGCACTCCCCGCTGACGCGGGGGACGAGGTAGACCTCCTCCCGGATCACCGCGTGCCGGATCACGGGCGGCTCGTTCGCGAGCGCCAGCATCTGTCCCTTGACGGGCCGGACGCGAAGCGGCGGCGGCACGCCGACGATCTGATTCGTGAAGGCGCCGGCGGCCAGCACCACCGCCGCCGCCTCCATCGTGCCGAGCCCACGGGCCCGGACGCCGCTGACGCGACCGCCGGCGTGGAGGAGCTCCTCGACCGGCTGGCCGAGGAGAAAGCGGACGCCCCGGCGGGTCGCCGCCCGGACCAGCGCGGCCACGAGCCGGCCGGTGTTGACCCACTCGTTCCGCGGGAGGAGGAGGCCGCCCCGGGCCTCACGGGTCAGCTCGGGTTCGATGCGGAAGAGGTCGTCGGCCGCCAGGAACTCCAGGCGCTCGCCGCCGTTGGCGTGCTCCGCGGCGAGCTTCTGCGCCCAGCCGACCTCCGCCTCGGCCATGCACAGCTCGATGTGTCCGGCGCGCTCGTGCTCGATGTCGATGCCGGATTCGGCAAGCAGCGCCTGGGCGAGTGGCGCGTAGAGGTCACGGCTGAGCCGCGCCAGCTCCCCGATCGCGCCGGAGCGTTCGGCGCTGAAGGCCGAGAGCAGGCCCGCCGAGGCGCCGGTGGCTTCTCCCCCGGGCTCCCCGCGCTCGATGACCGTCACGCGCAGTCCCGCCGTCGCGAGCTCGTAGGCGCACGCGGCGCCGATCGCGCCCGCGCCCACGACCACGACGTCCGGCCGCCTCAGCGCCATGCGGTATCACAGGCCGCCAGCAGCGCCTTCGTGGCTGCCGCGGGATCGTCCGCCTCGAGGAGCGCCCGGATCACCGCGACGCCGGCCGCGCCTGCCGCCCGGAGCTCGGGGATGCAGGACGCGGTCACGCCGCCGATCGCCACCACCGGGACGGCGACACGCCGGCAGACCGCGGCCAGGGCCGCGAGGCCCTGCGGCGGGCCGTACGCGCGCTTGCTCGGCGTGGCGTAGACCGGCCCGAAGAAGAGGTAGTCGGCGCCGGCCTCCGCCGCCGCCTCGGCCTCGGCGAGGCGGTGAGTCGAGACGCCCACGAATCGCCGGTCCCCCACAAGCCGCCGGGCGACCTCCGGCGGGAAGCCGTCGGCCGGGAGGTGGACGCCCTCGGCGTCGATCGCGAGCGCCACGTCCACGCGGTCGTTGACGAGGAGCCGGGCCCGGTGGCGCGCCGTCAGCCCGCGCAACTCCCGGGCCAGACGGTGGAGCTCCGCGCCCGCGAGGTCCTTCTCGCGGAGCTGGACGGCGGGGAGCCCGGCTCCCAGGCAGGCCTCGACGACCGGACCGAGCGGCCGGCCGCCGGCGGCCCGGCGGTCGGTCACCAGGCAGAGACGGAAGTCGGCCCGAGGCGTCGCGTGTGTCAAGGCCGGGGCCGAGACCGACCACCCCGCGGGCCGGGACGGCGGCGAGGCCGCAGGCCGAGCACGCCCCGGCCGTGATGCAGGACGCCGCGGGGCGACAGGCATCGGCGGAGGCTCAAGGCAAGGGGGCCCAGTCCGGCATGCCCGTGAGCGGGCTGGACGCCGTCCCGTAGAGCTTCCGCGGGATCCGACCGGCCTTGTAGGCGAGTCGCCCGGCTTCGATCGCGAGCTTCATCGCCTCGGCCATCGCCTCGGGGTCCGTCGCCTGCGCGATCGCGGTGTTCATGAGGACGCCGTGGCAGCCGAGCTCCATCGCGATGGCGGCGTCGGAGGCCGTGCCGACCCCGGCGTCCACGATGACCGGGACGGAGGCCGCCTCGAGCATGATCCGGATGTTGTACGGGTTGCGGATCCCGAGCCCCGAGCCGATCGGCGCGCCGAGCGGCATGACGGCGGCGGCGCCCGCCTCCTCCAGCCGCTTGGCCACGACCGGGTCGTCGTTGGTATAGGGCAGGACGACGAACCCCTCGCGGGCGAGCGTCTTCGTCGCTTCCAGGAGCCCCTGGACGTCGGGGAAGAGCGTCTTCTCGTCGCCGATCACCTCGAGCTTGACGAATTCGCCGAGGCCGGCCTCGCGCGCCAGGTACGCGGTCCGCACGGCTTCGTCCGCGGTGTAGCAGCCGGCGGTGTTGGGCAGGAGCGTGATCCGCTTGGTGTCGACGTAGTCCAGGAGCGAGTCGCCCTGCCGCGACAGGTCGATCCGCCGGACCGCCACCGTCACCATCTCGGTGCCCGAGATCTCGTGACAGCGACGCATGACCTCGAACGACGGGTACTTCCCGGTCCCCACGATCAGCCGCGACCGGAAGGTGCGGCCTCCCAGGCTCAACGGCTCGTCCCACATGACTCCATGCTCCTCTGTCTCGGCCCGGCGGGGCTCACGCCCGCGACCCGCCTGCCATGGGGTGGACGATCTCCACGCGGTCCCCTTCGCGGAGTGCCGTGGTCGTGTAGCGCGTCCGGCGCGTCACCTCCCGGTTCAAGGCGACGGCGGTGAACTCGGTGCGCACGCCGAGCTGGCCCAGGAGGTCCGCGACGGTGAGCCCGTCACGCACCTCCATCGGCTGACCGTTGACCACGATCCGCATAGCAAAAAACCGCACCGGGACACGGTGCGGTCCGCCACTGCCGGTGGAGTGCCGTTCAGGCTTGCCGCGCCGCGTTCCCTTCGCTGGAATTACCCAGAGCAGGTTCGAGGGGTCCCGGGCCGGGCCCGGTTCTCAGTCGCGCTCCCCCCGCGGCTCTCGTGTCTACTATACGCCCGCCCCTGCACGACTTCAACGGCGCCCCCGGTCAATCGGCCCGCAGACGCGGGTCCAGCGCGTCCCGGAGGCCGTCCCCCAGGAGGTTGAACCCGAGCACCGACAGCATGATCGCCCCGCCCGGGAAGAAGAAGACCCACCACGCCCCGCTGGTGAAGTACTTGTAGGAGTCGGCGAGCATGGCCCCCCATTCCGGGGTCGGCGGCTGGGCGCCGAGGCCGAGGAAGCCGAGGGCCGCCGCCTCCAGGATGGCGAAGGCGATGGCGAGGGTGGTCTGGACGATGAGCGGGGGCAGGGTGTTCGGGAAGATGTGGCGCATCAGCACGCGGCGGCCGCGCCCGCCGAGACCCCGGGCCGCGGTGACGAACTCCTGTTCCCGCAGCTCCAGCACCGCCCCGCGGGCGATCCGCGCATAGATCGGGATCGAGACCGTGCTGATGGCGAGGAGCGAGTTCCGCAGGCCCGGCCCGATCATGGCGACGATCGCGATCGCGAGGAGCGTGGAGGGAAAGGCCAGCAGGATGTCCATGCAGAAGCTCAGCAAGAGGTCGACCCGCCGGCCGGCGTAGCCGGCGACGAGGCCGAGGAGCGAGCCCACGACGGCGGCGACCGCCACGGAGCTGACGCCGAGCCCGAGGGAGACGCGCGTCCCGTGGAGCACGCGCACCAGGATGTCGCGCCCCAGCGAGTCGGTCCCGAAGAGGTGCTCGCCGGTCGGAGGCTTGAGCCGGAGCGCCAGGTTCGAGTCGGTCTGCGGCTCGTAGTCGTGGACGAGCGGCATCCCGGCCGCGAGCAGACCGAACCCCACCACGATCCCGAGGCCGGCGCGGGCCACGGGGCTCGCCCAGAGCCGGCGCCACGCGGCGGCCGCCGGGCTCTGGCCGCGGACCGCCGCGATCGGGATGGGCCCGGCTAGGCTGACGGGCGTCGCCATTACTCTCGGAGGGGGGCGTCGCCCCCCTCCGACGGCCCTCGCAGCGAAGCCGCGACGTTCGCCCTTCGGCGAACGCATCGGGCCTGCCTCCCTCCAGGACGAGGCGGGGTTCGGACGAGGCCCGAGGGTCGAGAACGCCGACCCGCTGCGCTTGTCGGCCCGGCCGACGATCTCGGTTCTCGGCCCGGCCCTTCAATCATATTTGATGCGCGGGTCCACGGCGGCGTAGAGGAGATCCGTCACCAGGTTCACCGACACGAAGATCACCGCGATGAAGAGGCTCGCGCCCTGGACGATCGCGTAGTCGCGGGACTCGATCGCCTCGTAGACCCAGAGCCCGATGCCCGGCCAGGAGAAGATCGTCTCCGTCAGGATGGCGCCCGCGAGGAGGCGGCCGACCTGGAGGCCGACCACGGTCAGCACGGGCAGGAGCGCGTTGCGGAGCGCGTGCCGCAGCACCACCGCCGCCTGCGGCAGGCCCTTCGCCTCCGCCGTGCGGATGTAGTCGCGGGAGAGGACCTCCAGCATGCTGGCCCGCGTCATGCGGGCGATCACGGCGAGGGGGATCGTGCCGAGCGCGACGGCGGGCAGGACGAGGTGCCGCAGGGCGTCCCCCAGCACGTCCCAGTTCCGCTGGAGGGCGGCGTCCAGGACGACGAAGTTCGTCCAGGGCTCGAAGAAGGTGGCGCTGTCCAGGCGGAACCCCGTGGGGAGCCACCGGAGCTGGACGCCGAAGAACCAGGCCAGCATGACCCCCAGCCAGAAGATCGGCATCGAGACGCCGAACAGCGCCCAGACCCGCGAGACGCTGTCCACGATGGAGTTCCGCCAGACCGCGGAGAGGATGCCGACCGGAATGCCGAAGAGGATCGCGAGGACCATCGCGGAGGCCGCGAGCTCCACGGTGGCCGGAAACCGTCGGATCAGGTCGCGCGCCACGGGGTCCCCGCGAACGATCGAGATCCCGAGGTCACCGCGGATGACCTTCCCCACGTAGAGGAGGTACTGCTCGTAGATCGGCCGGTCGAGGCCGAGCCGCTGGCGGACCTCGGCGACCTTCTCGGGTGTCGCCCGCTCCCCGAGCATGGTGACGGCGGGGTCACCGGGGATCAGGTGGATGAAGCCGAAGACGAGGAGCGAGACGCCGATGAGGACCGGAAGCACGGTCAGCGCCCGCCTGATGGCATATTGCGTCACCGTGCGCACCCTCGGCGGAAGCCCGACACGCCGACCAGGCTCGGCCTATACCTCGCGCCTCGACCGAAGCGCTCCGCGTGCCGGCTTGGCCGGCGCACCCGGATCCCGGTGAGAGGGCTCGGAGGGGGGCGAAGCCCCCCACCGAGCCACGGGACGGGGGGGACGGTGAGCGCGCACCCGATCGCATGTTGGGTCACCGCGCTCGCCCTCCTCGAACGCCCCAGACGCCGATCAGGCTCGACATCTCGCCCGCGCCAGGACCGAAGCGCTCAGCGCGGCGGCTTCGCCGCCGCAACGATCCCGGGGGGCGGAACCGGAGGGGGGGCAGCGCCCCCCTCCGACGAGGCCTACTGCACCTGCACCGTGTTGAACCGCTCGTCGTCGAGCGGGCTCGGGACGTAGCCCTTCACCTTCTTGGAGAAGCCGAGCGGCGGCTCGTTGTTGGCGATGAAGATCCGGGCCACGTCGTCGTGGATCATCTGCTCGGCCTGGCGGTAGAGCCTGGCCCGCTCCGACTGGTTGGTCAGCGACTGCGCCCGGAGCAGGAGGTCGGCGAGCGGCTTGTTCGAGTAGAAGGCCTCGCGCGAGGCGCCCGGCGAGCAGAAGAAGTAGCAGATGAAGTTGTCGGGGTCGCCGTTGTCGCCGGTCCACCCCAGCATGTAGATGGGAAGCTGGCCGTTCTTCCGCTTGTCCAGGTAGTTCGCCCACTCCACCGTCTGGAGCTGCGCCTTGATGCCGACCTTGGCCAGGTCGGCCGCGATGGCCTCGCCGATCTCCTTGGGGTTCGGGAAGTACGGGCGCGATCGCGACATGTACCAGAAGACGAGCGGCTCCTTCTTCCCGTCCTCCCAGGTGATCTCGCTGAACCCGCCGGGGAAGCCGGCCTGCTTGAGCAGGTCCTGGGCCTTCGCGGTGCTGTACTCGTAGTCCTTGAGCTCCTTGTTGTAGCCCCACATGGGCGGGGGCTGGAACTGGGTCGCCACGAGCCCCGTCCCACCGTAGAGGGCGTCCACGATCGCCTTCTTATTGATGGCGTGGGCGATGGCCTCCCGGACGCGCTTGTTCTGGAACTCCTTCACCTTGTAGTTGAAGGCCACGTAGCCGGTAGTGTTGGTCGGCCGCCTCAGGACGTAGAGGCTCTGGTCGGCCATCACGACCTTGAGGTCGTCGGGGTTGATCCCCTCGATGGCGTGGACCTCGCCCGCCTTGAGCGCCGCCAGGCGCTGGGAGTTGTCCTTGATGTTCCGGACGACCGCGCGCTTGACCTTCGGCTTGGCGCCCCAGTAATCGGGGTTCGCTTCCAGGACGACCTCCTGGTTCGGCTTCCACTCCACGAACTTGAAGGCGCCCGTGCCGACCGGGTGCTTGCCGAACTCGGTCCCCCACTTCTCGACCGCCTTGGGGCTGGCGATGGCGAAGGGGAACATGGCCACGTTCTGCAGGAACGGCGCCTGGGGCTGCTTCAAGGTCACGCGGACTGCGTGGGAGCCCACCGCCTCCACCCGGGAGATGATGGACTTGTCGTCGAAGCCGCCGAACTGGCCCTCGAAGTACTCGAAGGTCTGGCCGGCCTTGAGCTGGTCGGCGTGCTGGGGGTGGGTCGCCTTCATCCAGCGCTCGAAGTTCCAGACGACGGCCTTGGCGTCGAACGGCTCGCCATCGTGGAACTTCACGTTCTTGCGGAGCTGGAGCGTCCAGACCTTTCCGTCGGCCGAGGCCTCCGCCTTCTCCGCGAGGGCCGGCTGGACCTCGGTCGACCCGGGCTTGAACTCGTAGAGCGTGTCGAAGACCTGCCGGGTGATCTTCGCGGAGATGCCGTCGGTGATGACGGCCGGATCGAACTGGACCGGCTCGCCCTGCGCGCCGAAGACGAACGTCTGGGCGAGGGCGGGGGTCGCCGCGCCGAGCAGCAGGCTCGCGGCGACGATGAGGGCCACTCTGCAAAGCCGCATGGGGGCCTCCCTCCTGTGAGCGAGTGGAATGGGATCAGACACGGAGACCGGTCCCGACGCGGCCGTCGAGCTGCCGTCCGAGCTCCGCCGGGTCGGTGGTCGGGGCCTGGCACGCGTACCGCTCGCAGACGTACGCCGTCGGCTGACCGTCGCGCGCGCGCTTGCCCTCGAGGAGCGGGAGCCCCGCCGTCTCGCCCTGGGGGGCCCCTGCGAGCACACGCGTCGGCAGGTAGCGGCGGAAGACCTCGCGGAGGAGCGGCAGGCGCGTCGGGTCGTCCGTCGGGCGCGGCCACAGGACCGCCACCTCGACCGCCGGGCCGAGGTGGAAGTCGAGCGCCGCGAGGAAGCGCCCGAAGCCGGACGGGTATCGCGTCATCAGCGGCGCCACGGGACGGATCGCGGCGAGGCCGATGCGCTCGTAGGAGGCCTCGCCGGTCAGGACCGCCAGCCGGAAGAGCACGTCGGCCGCGACCGACGTCCCCGAGGGCACCGCGGAGTCGAACAGGTTGCGGGGCCGGACGATCAGGGTCTCGTGGTCGCTCCCGGTGTCGAAGAAGGCCTCCGTCGCCGGGTCCCAGAAGAGCCGCAGCATCGCGTCCGCGACCTCGCGGCCGGCATCGAGCCACCGGCGGTCGAACGTCGCCTCGTAGAGGGCGAGGAGCCCGTCGGCGACCATGGCGTGGTCCTCGAGGTAGCCGAGGAGCTTCGCCTGCCCCGCCTTCCACGTCCGGAGGAGCCGGCCCTCCGGGCGGAGGGCCCCGAGGACGAAGGCCGCGTTCCGCTCGGCGACACGCCGGTAGTCGGGACGCTCCAGGACCGAGGCGGCCTCGGCGAAGGCCCGCAGCATCATGCCGTTCCAGCCGGCGAGCACCTTCTCGTCGCGTTCCGGCTTCACCCGCCGCTCGCGGGCCTCGACGAGCTTCCGTCGGGCCCGGCCGAGGAGCCGGTCCATCTCCTCACGGCCGAGCCCCAGCGCGCCGGCGACCCCGTCGGGGTCCCGGGGGACGTGGAGGATGCTCCGCCCTTCGAAGTTCGGGCCCTCCGCCAGACCCCAGTAGGCGACCGCGACCCGGGCCTCCTCGGGGTCGAGCAGCTCGCGGAGCTCCGCCTCGCGCCAGAGGAAGAACTTCCCTTCCTCGCCTTCGGAGTCGGCGTCCTGGGTCGAATAGAAGCCGCCCGCGGCGTCCGTCATCTCCCGCGCGACGTAGTCGAGCGTCTCGGCGGCGATGCGACGGTACTCGGGATCGCCGGTCGCCTGCCAGGCGTGGAGGTAGAGGAGGACGAGCTGCCCCTGGTCGTAGAGCATCTTCTCGAAGTGCGGGACGAGCCAGACCTGGTCCACGGCGTAGCGGTGGAAGCCCCCGCCGAGCTGGTCGTAGATCCCGCCGCGCGCCATGCGGGTCAGCGTGAGGCGGACGATGGCGAGGGCGTCGGGCGAGCCGGTCCGGCGCCAGTAGCGGAGGAGAAAGTCGTAGGTCATGGGCTGGGGGAACTTCGGCGCCCGTCCGAGCCCCCCGTGCTCCCGGTCGGCCTCGGCCGAGAGCCGCTGGAAGGCGCCGTCGAGGACGTCCCGCGTGAGGAGGTCTCCCCCGGCGCGGACCCGCTCGCTCTGGCGGAGCTGGTCCATGAGCTGACGGCCCGCCTCGTCCACGCGGTCGCGCTCCTGCCGGTACACCTCGGCGATCGACTGGAGGACGCGCGGGAAGCCCGGCAACCCCTGGCGGTCGCTCGGCGGGAAGTAGGTCCCGCCGTAGAACGGCACGCCCTCCGGCGTGAGGAACACGGTCATCGGCCAGCCGCCGTGGCCGGTCATGGACTGGACGGCCTGCATGTAGATGGCGTCGACGTCCGGCCGCTCCTCGCGGTCGACCTTGACGTTGACGAAGTTCTCGTTCATGAGGCGCGCGATCGCGGGATCCTCGAACGACTCGCGCTCCATCACGTGGCACCAGTGGCAGGCGGAGTAGCCGACCGAGAGCAGGACCGGCTTCCCCTCGGCGCGCGCCCGGGCGAAGGCCTCCTCGCCCCAGGGGTACCAGTCCACGGGGTTGTACTGGTGCTGGAGCAGGTAGGGGCTCGTCTCCCGGCCCAGGCGGTTCGGGGCGCGGTCGGCCGATCGCGTGTCGGTGGCCATCACGGCTCCGCCGCGGCCCGCCGGTAGAACGGCAGCTCGGCGACCTCCGCGCTCAGCGCGCCGGCCGCCTCCCCGACCTCGACCCGCGTCCCCGGCTGCCAGTGCTCGCGCCGGAGGAAGCCGAGCGCCACGCCGCGCCCCCGCGCGGGCGAGACCACGGCGCTCGTGATCCGCCCGACCTCTCGCCCCTCGACCGACACGGCGGCGCCCCGCGCGGGGACGCGCTGGTCGGGGAAGAGGAAGCCGACGATCTTCCGGTTGACGTGCCCGCGATAGGTCACGCGGGCGACGACCTCCTGGCCGACGTAACAGCCCTTCGTCAGCGAGTACGCCTGCTCGAGGGGGGCCTCGAGCAGCAGGGTCGAGGCATCGACGTCCACGCCGTACCAGACGACGCCGGCCTCGACGCGGAGGACGTTCCAGGCTTCCCGGCCGACCGGCCGGGCACCGGCCGCGAGCGCGCGCTCCCAGAGTCGCGCGAGCCCGTCCGTCCGGACCCAGAGGTCGTAGCCCTCTTCCCCGGTCTCGCCGGTCCGGACGATCCGGACGTCGAGCCCGCTGGCCGTCACGCGCGCGTGGTGCGCGAGCGGGAGGTCCGGGAGGGGCTGCTCCGCGAGCTTCTCCACCGCCGCGCGGGCCGCCGGGCCGGCCAGGCTCAGGATCCCCTCGGCCGTGCTGACGTCTTCGAACTCGACGCGCTCGGAGATGAGGAACCGGTCGAGCGCGGCGAGGGTCGGCGGGACCAGCGCGCGATCCATCTCGAGGAGGAGGCGGTCGGGGAGACAGTGGACCAGGAGCAGCGAGACGAGCTTGCCGTGCGGGTCGAGGAACGCCGCGGGGGCGCCCTGCCCCGGGGCGAGCGCCTTGACGTCGCTCGAGAGCATTCCGTGGAGGAACGAGACGCGGTCCCGGCCCGTCGCGGCGATCTTGCCGCGGTGCGAGCGGTCGAGGACGCCGACCCGCTCGCGGACGGACGCGTACTCCGCGCCCGGGTCGCCGTAGCTCGCCGGCACGAGGTAGCCGTCGACCTCGCCGAGATGGGCGCCGAGGCGGGCGTGCAGGTCGTGAAGGGGGAGTCGGTCAGCCATGGTCGGGACCGAAGAATCCTACAGGTGGGCATTATAGCAGGGGCTTGCCTCGAGCCGCCACGCCGGCCCATGATCCTGCCATGGCCCAGGGGCTCGACGACACCGGTCGCGCGGCGCTCGCCCTCGCGCGCGAAGGGGTCGAGCGCTACCTGCTCGCCGGGCACGTCGCCGAGCCGCCTCCGGACGTCCCGCCCGATCTGCGCGAGCGGAGCGGGGTCTTCGTCTCCCTCCGCGCCGGCGCGCGGCTCCGCGGCTGCATCGGCACGCTCGCCGCGAGCCGGCCCACCATCGCCCACGAGATCATCGCCTGCGCCATCGCCGCGGCCACGAGTGACCCGCGCTTCCGACCGGTCGGCGTGCACGAGCTCGCGGAGCTCGTCTACGAGGTGGACCTGGTCGGGCCGCTCGAGCCCGTGCCGGGCCTCGCCGACCTCGATCCCCGGCTCTACGGCGTCGTGGTGGAAGCCGAATGCGGCCGCGGCGTGCTCCTCCCGGCCCTCGACGGCGTCGACACTGCCGAGCAGCAGGTGGCCCTCGCGCGGCAGAAGGCCGCGTTACCGGCAGACGCCCCCGTGGTCCTCTATCGCTTCACCGTCCGCCGCTACGCGGCGGAGACGTAGCGCGCCCGGGAACCGGCAGGGGCTCGGGCCCCTAGGGACACGGGGTCACCGGCTTCGCGGGACACGGCGCGGGCGGCGCGGAGGGCGGCGGGCCGGGCTCGGGCGGCTTCGTCGTCGGCGGAGGCGCGGCCGCCGGCGTCGGCGGGCGGAAGTCCTGCTGGGCCGCGGGGGGCTGTTGCTTGTAGGGTGGCCACACGGGCGTGCCGGGCGGGGTCGCCGGTGGCACGTGCCGCCACGGGACGGCCGGCTCCTCCAGGGCGGAGAGCGCGAGGTCCACCGCCTCGTCGGTGCTGCGCGCCGCCGAGGCCGTCCCCTGCGCCCGTCCCCCTTCGGGCGCGAGCCCTACGAGAACCAGCGCCAGACCGAGCGCCCGGGCGACGCCCGCCACGCCCCGCCCCGGCGCCTCAATAGGCATAGCCGAGGCTCCCTCCCACGACCCACCGCTGGTACGTCAACGCCTCGTAGCTCGATCCCTCGTCGGTGAACGCGCAGTCGAGCTTGATGACGAAGCGCTGGCCGAGCCAGCGGGAGAGGCTGGCCGTCACCGCCCGCCGGTTGGTCCGCCGACGCACGGGCCCCTGGAAGCGGTGATAGGACTCATGGGTATACTCGGCGCCGATCGTGCCCTGGATGTCCAAGAGCAGGGGAACGACGCCGTCCACGGTCACCTTGTGCGCCTCGAAGTCGAAGTTCAGCCCGTCCGCCCGGTTTTCCTGGAACTCGTACCCCGCCCGCACCTGACCCTTCCGCTCCGAAAAGTACCACGTCAGCCCGAGCCCGACGGCGTGGTTGTCGGCGTCACGGGACGAGATCGCGCGGTCGAACCCCTCGTCCGCGAAATCGTCCTGGCTGTAGCGGTAGTAGAGCGCCGTCGTCGTCCTCGGCGTGAGGTCCAGCCGGCCCCCGACCGTCGCGACGTGGGACCGGCTGTAGCGGTCGCCGTCCAGCAGGACCCAGTCGAACGTGTACTTCATCGAGCCGGTCACCGAAAGGCCGCCGAGCGTCGTGTCCCGCTGAAGGGAGCCGCCGATCCGGTACGTCGAAAGGTCGAACCGATCGAAGGCCCGGTCCGGGTACTGCGCCTGGTAGGTCGACCCCTCGAGCCAGGCGAGCCAGCCGGGGACCCGGAGCACGCGGTACTCGCCCGACAGGTACTCGAAGACACGGACGCCCGCGCGGTCCCCCTCGAAGAGCGTCCGGTTGCGGGGGGCGGCCGGGACATTCGAGTCGTACTGGACGCCCAGCGCGACGTACGCGGTGACCGGTGCCGGGGTGACGGGTTGCTGGAGCTGGCTCCGCTGCTGGCCGAGCGCCTCGAGGTACCGGCGGGCGGTGTCCCCGTAGAGCGATGACGGCTCGAGCTCGATGACCCGCCGGAAGCTCTGGGCCGCGAGGTCCGGCGCTCCCGCTTTGTAATAGGTCGTCGCCAGATGGAAGTGAAGCGCGGCGCCCCGGGGCTCGAGGGCGAGCGCCTGCTGGAAGGTCTGGATCGCGTCCCGGTAGCGTCCCAGCCGGTCCAGCGTCATGCCGAGGTACCGGAGGACCAGGACGTCCTTCGGGTCGGCCTCCGCCATCTTCTGGAGCTCGGCGAGGGCGACGTCGTAGCGCCGGGCCTTGAACGCCTGGCCCGCGGGCGTGTCCACCAGCGGCAGCGTCTGCCCCGCGGCATCGAGGGCGGCCAGCCACAGCAGCGCCGCGAGGAGCCCGACGCGCGCCGTGAGGCGGCTCATCGGACCTCGGTCCTCACGCGTCTCCCGAGTCCCGGTCCCTACTGGATGGGCTGCCGCGGCGGCGTCGGCGCGGGCGCGCCGGGAGTCGGCGTCGTCGGCGGCCTCGGCGGCGTGATCGGCGTGGGCGTCGTCGCCGGCGGTCCCGGTGTCGTCGGCTTCACCCCCGGCGGCGGCGTCGCCGGCGGCGGCGAGGTCGGCGCTGTCGGCACGCCGGGCGCCGTCGGCGGTGCGGGCGACGGGACGCCCGGCTGCGTGGGAGGCCGAGGGGTTACCACGCCGCGCAGGTCACGCAACACCTCGCCCAGCGGTCGACCCGATGGCGGCTGGGGCGCGCCGGGATCGAGCAATCCGCGTCCGCGCAGGGTCGTGCGGTTCCGGATCATCGACTCGATCTCGCCGAGGATGCCCGCGCCGAACAGGTCTCGCAGCTCCCGGACGAACGGCTCACTGGCGTACCGATCGAGAAAGTCCCGGGGGTCCATCATGCCTTCCCAGTACGGGGCCATCCCGATGCGTGTCTGGTGGCCGCACGTATTCGCCGAGGGAGGGCTGCACGTGTTTCCGGGACATGCCTGCTCGCCGCACACGTTGCGCGAGCATGCGAGACCTTGACACGTTTCACGGGAGCAGGAATTTGTCCCCGAGCAGGATCCGTCGTCGCTCTGCCCGTTGCACATGTCCGAGCCGCACTCGTGGGTCGGTTGACAGGCCTGGCCGCCACAAAAGTTGTCCCCACAGATGTCGCCCGTGCATGCCTGGTCACAGATGTGTGCGTCGCCTCCGCACACGTGCCCAGGCGAGCAGGGGGCCTCGTCGACGCACGAGTCGATACTGTAGCTCGGGCACGCTGCGCTGACGCCACCGAAGCCCTCGACGATCGTGCCCACGCGGGTCGCGATCCCCAGGTTGGCGAGGATCTCGCCGATCATCTCGTTCACCAGCGCGTCCGTGCCGTAGGCCAGCTGGGTTCGCTGGTTCCTGAAGTCCCTGTCCGGGGCCGGGGTCGTCAGGGCTTCCCGCGAGATGCTCCTCCGCGCCTGGGCTTCCCCCGACGCCGGAGCCAGTATCCGCGCGCCGCCTCCGGCCAGCAGGGCGAGGAACGCGCCGTTCTCCAGGAGCTTCTTCAGAACCTCCCTGCGGGTGATGAAGTCCAGACCCGCGAGGCGCGCCCGAACCAGCTCGAGGATCCAGTCGCCGTCGTCGCGTGCCATCGTCGGCCCCCTTCAGGCGGTCGCCTCGGCGACGACAGCCGGTGCCTGCCACTGATGCCGCTGCAGGGCCCCCTCCAGGGCCTGCCGGAACGCCTCCTGCTCGATCTGGAGATAGTTCAGCGCGACGATCTCTTTGACGTTGTACTTCCAGTACGTGCAGTCGCCGTGCGTCGGGTTCGGGGTCTTCATGGCCTCGAAGGCGCAGCCGCCGAGGCAGACCGGGAGCATCTTGCACTGCCGGCATTCGGGGAGCCTGAAGGGGGTCCAGTCGTCCCACTTGGCCTGGTTTTGGGCCATCTCGATGGTCGGGATCAACTTGAGGTGGTCGACCGCCTCTCGCGGCCGCGTCATGTCGTTCCAGCAGCGGTAGATCCGCCCCTCAGGGTCCACGACGGTTCCGTTGGCCTTGTCCGCGACGCAGACGCTCGTGATCGGCTGAGGCCTCTGGCTCACCCCCCAGCCCCTCCGGTACATCGCCAGATAGGTCTCGGCCATGAACCGGCTGAACTCGGGGCCACTCATGCAGGTCGACGCCACGTCGGCGCAGACCTCGGTGTACGCCTCGACGTGCGCCAGGTAGGGGTTCACCCGGCCCTTCAACCCCTCGGCTTCCAGGATGTCGAGCAACTCCAGAACCCGGTCGCCGTTCGTCTTGTCGCAGTTGATCCGGAGCGAGACTGTCAGGAGGTCGCACACCTCCTTGAGGTTCCGCACGATCGTGTGGAAGGTCGGCTTCTGCCCGACCTTGAACCGGCGGGCGTCGTGGGTCTCGGGCGGGCCGTCGAGGGTCACCTGAACCTTGGCGACCCGAAGCTCGCTCAGCTTCTGGGCCACCGCCCGGGTGAGCAGGGATCCGTTCGTGATCATCCACGCCGAATACCCGACCCGGGCCGCCTCCGTGACCTCGAAGAACCGGCGGGAGAGGGCCTCGACGACGTCGAGCGCGAGCAGGGGCTCGCCGCCGAACCAGGTGACCGAGATGCTCCGGCCCTCGGCAGCCGCCTGCCGGACCCGCGCCACCAGGCGATCCTGGACGTCCGGGCTCATCTTCTTGTTGGGGTGCTCCTGGTAGCAGTAGGTGCAGCGGAAGTTGCAGTTGACCGTCGGGGCGATCGTCAGCGAGAGCTGCCCTCGGCCCTCCCGGGCCCGCTTGTACTGGGCCTCCATGTGCGCCAGCTCGTCCAGCTCGTCCGGGATCAGGAAGCCGGCCTTCCAGAGCTGGCGGACGAGGGGATCGGACCCCGAGGTGCCGTCCGGCGCCCCCGGCGGCGGCTCGGCCAGGACGGCGTCGACGTCCGGCCTTCGCTGGAGCGGAAACTCCAGGAGCGCCCCGCTCCGCGTGTTGTAGAGGAGCAGCACTCCGTTCGCGGTCAATTCGACGGGGATGGTGTAGGCCGACGGCTTCATGCGACCCTCCTTGCCTGGGGCTTCGCCCGGATCGCGCGCCGGGCGGACGCGGTGGCTGCCCGGCCTTTTACCTGCGCGGGGCGCGGCGCATGGATCGGGCCCAGACGACCCGGAGATGCATGCAGGAAACGACCGACGGCAATGCGGTTCCGCGGCAGGCGAGCGGCGGCATCCGATTCGACCTCCGACCCGACTTGCGCGGACTCTAGGCCCTGTCGCCATTACTGTCAAGCACCTAGGTGTTTACTCGCGCGCGGCCGATCGGCAGCTCGAATACTCGCGCAGGCACCTCGCGTCGGGCGGTCGGGGCTCGCCAGGGGGCGCCCGGACGGCCTCGACGCCGCGCGGCCCGGCCTCCTCGCATATAATCGGGGACGTGGCGAGGTCGAGGGCACGGCGCGAGCCAGGCGAGCGGTGGCCCCCCTCCCCGCTCCGGCGGCGCTTCCGCAGAACGCTCCTCGGCTGGTACGCGCGCCACCGTCGGGATCTCCCCTGGCGGCAGACCCACGACCCCTACCACGTCCTCGTCTCCGAGGTCATGCTCCAGCAGACCCAGGTCGAGCGCGTGATCCCGAAGTATCGCGAGTTCCTGGGGCGCTATCCGACGCTCGAGGCCCTGGCCGCGGCGGACCCGGCCGACGTCCGGCAGGCGTGGTACCCGCTCGGCTACAACGTCCGCCCCTCGCACCTCCACGGGATCGCCCGCGAGGCCGTGGCGCGCTACGGCGGCCGGCTCCCCGACGAGGACCGGACGCTCCGCTCGCTCAAGGGGATCGGGCGGTACACCGCCGGGGCCGTCCTCTGCTTCGCCTACGGCCGGCGGGCGCCGATCCTGGACACGAACGTGCGCCGGGTCCTGGGCCGCGTCTTCTTCGGCCAGGATGGGCGCCGGATCGCGCCGGGGGCACTCTGGCGGCTCGCGGAGCGTCTGCTCCCGCGCCGCCGCGTCTACGACTTCAACCAGGGCCTCATGGATTTCGGCGCAACCTGCTGCACGGCACGAAACCCGCTCTGCCTGACCTGTCCCATGCGCGCCTTCTGCCGAGCTTGGGCGTCGGGAGCCATCCGGTGAGGGCGCGCGGTCTCCCCATGGTCCTCGGCCAGGTCGAGGCCTGCACGCGGTGCCCGACGATCCGCGGGTACCGGAAGTTTCCGCGCGCCGCCGCGGGGCGCCGTGACGCCCGCTTCATGCTCGTCGGCGAGGCGCCCGGCATCGCGAGCATCCGGAACGCCCGGCAGTGGACCGGCAGCGGAGGCATGCTGCTCCGCCGGGAGGTCCGGCGGCTGGGCCTGGATCTGGAGGACCTCTTCTACCTCACGAACGCCGTGAAGTGCTGGCCGGCCGCGCCGGGGCGACGGCCCACCAACCGGAGCCCGCGCCGGAGCGAGGCGGCTCGCTGCGCGCCGTTCCTCGCCCGGGAGATCGCGGCGCTCGACCCCGCGGTGATCGTCGCGGTGGGCGCGGTCGCGGCCCGGGCCGTCGTGCCGGGGCCGGTCCGACTCCCCGACGACCACGGCCGGCGCGTTTGCCTGAATGGCCGCGAGGTCATCGTCCTCCTCCATCCGGCCAACGCGAGCCGCCACCCCACGGTCTGGCCGGGCTACCGGGCATCGCTCCTGGGCCTGTTCGCCGAGCTGGCGGCGCGGGCCGGCTTCCCGGTCGTCGAGGTCACCGCGGCGCTCATCCGACGGAACGGCCGGTACCTGGTCGGCCAGCGCCCGGCAGACAAGCACCTCGGCGGGCTCTGGGAGTTCCCCGGCGGCAAGCGTCAGGCCGGGGAGAGCCTCGAGGCGTGCCTCGTCCGCGAGCTCGAGGAGGAGCTGGGGGTCCGCGCGACGGTCGGCGAGCGGGTGGCGGTCGTCCCGTGGGCCTATCCCGACCGGCGCGTCGTCCTGTACTTTTACCGCTGCGACATCGGGCGGCAGCGCGTCGCGCCGCGCGAGGCCCAGCCGATCCGCTGGGCCACGCCGCGCCAGCTGGCGGGGCTTCCGTTCCCCCCGGCGGACGCGGCCATCGTCGAACGACTCGGGCGGCGCGAACCGCGCCGCTCACGGGCTCCGGGCGTCCGACCGACCGTCCCGGAAAGGAGACGCGATGAGTGATCGGGCAGCGATCGTCCTCCACGGCGTGGTTGCGTTCGTCATCGTCCTGATCGTCGTCGTCCTCGGCGCCTCCGGCGCGATCTTCCTGGGGAAATGACCTCGGAGCGGGGCCTCGACGGCCCCCTCCGAGACCTCCCCCGGCAGATATCCCAGCGGCAGAGCCGCCGCTCGAGAGCCGCCTGCCACCCCTGCGGGCCCGCCGCGTCTTGCCTTCGCCGATTTACTAGGGCCAGATCGTCAGGTTCGGATGGCGGCGCCAGAAGTAGGCGGCCATCGCACCGGCCGCCAGCAGGTTGCCGAGGAGGATCGCCGGCCAGGTCACGGCGTGGAGGATCGGCTCCGCGAAGGCCATCGCGAGCAGGACGAAGCCGAACTCGAACACGACGAAGAGCAGCACGATCCCGAAGCCGAGGTTCGGTCGCGCCTCCGCCAGGGCCAGGAGCCGCGAGGCAATCCCGCCGATCACGCAGAAGACGAGGCCGTGGACCCAGGTGTAGGTGAGGACCATCTCGAACGAGATCGGCACGTCGCGGACCGTGGCGAGCGCCTCACGCTTGAAGAGCGCGTTCCCGAGCACGGTCGGCGTGTAGAGCGGCCGGCCCTGCACCGAGTCCAGGATCAGGAACCAGATCGCGATCGTCGCCGCGCCGATGAGGCCGGCGATGATCCCGTCCTGGTAGAGCGTGTCCACCCGCACCTTCGGGCCTTCGACCGCCGTCGAGCCGGTCACGTCCCTGTCGCCGATCATGGCGCGTCTCCTTCCAGGATCCGGAATGAGGACGCCGACCGGCACGGAGTCCTCGCGCTCTGGAGCGGGCCGCCCCGCGCGCCGGTTTTGCCGGCGCAACGGTGCCGGGGAGCGAGACAAACGCGAACGCCCTCGGCGGCCATTCCGATGGTCGACGAGGGCGTCGAAGAGTTGTGCCGGGCGCCGAGCCAGGGTCATGCTGCCTCCCCGTGGCCGGACGAGACGTCGTGACAGCGACTCTATGCCTCTCCCGTCCCGACTGTCAAGGAAGCCGCGGCGCGGGCGGCGCCGTATCCGAACGTCCCGACGCGTACGTCATCGCGGACGGCGGCGGGCGGAGAGCGGCCCGAAACGCGGAGCGTTTCGAGGGGGCACGGCGTGGCACGGCTGTTGCTGGCCCAGGCGGACGTGGCTCGACGGCTCGGCCTCTGGCTCCTCGCGGCGGGCGGCCTCGCGCTCGCGTCGCTCGCGGCCGTCGGTGCCGGCTCGACATTCCCCGGGCCTCGGCCCGGCCCGCCGGAAGAGGCGTGGGCGCGCCTCGTCGCGACAGGAGACGCGCTGGCAGCCGGCGCGGCCCCGAGCCTCGCCGCCGGCGCGCCCCCCAGCGCCCGGACCGCGTACCTGCTCGCGTTCCACGCGGCACAGGACACCGGCGACCTCTACCGGATGCTGGCCGCGGCCGAGCGGCTTCACCGTGTGGGGGAGGAGGCCCTCGCGCTTCACGTGCGCCGGGCGGCGCGCCACGTCGCCCGTGAGGCCGGGCGGCCGCGCGCCGACGCGCTGCCGGCGGATCGGCCGCGGTAGGCCCGGCTTATCGCGACGGAGCGAGGCGGAACTTCTGGAAGGAGCGGATCTCCCGGGGCGGAGTCTCGTGCCGGCCCTTCGCCGTGTAGGAGACCTCGGCGACGTAGAGGTCGCCGCGCGAGTCGAGCGCCACCCCGTGGGGCGCGACGAACTGCCCGGGCTGTTCCCCGGCGAAGCGGTCGCCCACCCGCGCGAGCAGCTCCCCCTTGAGGGACACGATGCTGACGCGGGCGCCGAGGTTCGGCACGGCCGCGTTCACCGCGAGGTGGCTCGGGAGCTCGCCCACGTAGAGCCTCCCGCCGTTCCGCGGGTCGGCCAGGAGGCCGCACGGCCGGTGAAGGTTGTTCAGCTGGCCCTGGTAGCGCCCGCGGGCGTCGAAGATCTGGACCCGGTGATTCTCGCGGTCGGCGACGTAGACCAGGCCCTCGGCGTCGGTGGCGATGTTGTGCGGGATGTTGAAGCAGGCCGGGTCGGTGCCCGGCCCCCCCCAGGAGAAGAGGTGGCGCCCTCGGGGGTCGTACTTGTGGACGTGCGAGTTGCCGTAGCCGTCGGAGATGTAGAGGTCGCCCGTGTTCGGGCAGATCGCGACGTGCGTGGGGCGGTTGAACGGTTTCCCGCTGTGAGGGTCGGCCGGCCGGTCCGCCGTCCCGATCGTGAGGAGGAGCCGCCCCTCGGGCGTGAACTGCCGGACGGTGTGGTTGCCGTCGTCGGTGAGCCAGACCGAGTCGTCGGGCCCGATCGTGATGCCGTGGGCACGGCTGACCAGGCCCTCGCCCCAGGCGCGGAGGAAGGTCCCCTCCCGGTCGAAGACGATCACCGGGTGCTCTCCGCGGTTGAAGACGTAGACCTGGTCCCGACGGTCCACGGCGACCGCGGTCGCCTCCAGGAACCGCCAGCCCGCGGGCAGCTTCCCCCACCCTTCCAGCACCGTGTATCGCAGCGCGTCGCCGATCGGGCTCATCACTCCTCCCTCGGCCGGCGGGCCGTCAGACCACCGGCCAGCGCGGCTTGAGCGTCTCCTGGTACGGAAGGCGCCGCGCGATCCGCTCCGCGATGCGCTGGCCCTCCGTGAGGACCTTCCCCACATCGATGCTGGTCAGACGGCGGTCCTCCATCAGGATCCGGCCGTCCACGATCGTCGTCTCGACGTCGGCGCCCTCGCCCGCCTAGACGAGGTCGAGGCTGTGTCCACGGCCGCGATCCGGTCGGCGCGGATGCCGACGGCCCCGTCCTTCAGGATCGCCGCCGGCCGTCCATGGTCACGACGGTGCCGTGCTCGATCTCGAGGTCAAAAGCCGTCATGGCCCTCCTCGGTCGGCGGGCGGGCGCGACGGCCGGGTCACCGGAGCGAGAACTGCACGAGCTCCCAGGTCTCGCGCCCTTTCCCGAGGTAGTGCGCGGCGGTGCGGTTGTTCCGCTTCTTGACGACCTGCTTGACCTCGGGAGCGTACCAGATCTCCTCCGCCAGGCCCCAGTTCGTGCTCGGCTGGCTGACCAGGTGAAAGGCCCGGAACTCGCCGGCGGGGACCTTCACGGACTCGTACTCCTCGACACGCCAGAAGACCTCGACGGGGACCCAGGAGAGCGTCCGCTGATAGTCCTGGAAGGTGAAGATCGCCCGCCAGGCCTTCCCGACGTAGAAGGGAAAGTCGAGCGAGCGCACCGACGGCGCGCCCTCGCGAAGGACCTTGCCGCCGCTGATGACCGCCACGAAGTTGAGGTCGCGGTCGTAGTAGAGCGTCTCCGGCCCCGCCGCGAAGACGAGCACCGGGCCGTTCTTGTAGACGTCCTCCCTCTCGAAGGTCAGGGTCAGCGAATAGGGCTCCTTGAGCGCCGAGTCGCTGACCCGGTAGGTCCAGCTCGAGCCCGGCCGGAGGAGCGGCGCGTCCACGACGGCCGAGAGCGGCGGCATGGCTCTCCGCCCGCCGCAGGCGCCGAGGGCGAGCCCGGCGACGAGGACGGCGGCGAGCCGCCACGCGTCCGCCGGCCACGGCCGGAGCCGGCACGCAGAGGCGGGGGCGGTCCTGGTGCGCCCGGCCATCCTCAGCATCCCGGGGCGTGGTGGATGCCCGCGGTCTTCAGCGCGAGGGCCTGGAGCTCTTCCGCCAGCTCGAGCGTCCGCTGGGAGGCTCGCCGCGCGGCCTCCTGGGCCTGGCCCGTCGTCGCGTAGCGGAGGAGCAGCCGGCGCCCCAGCTCGTGGTGGTGCCGCTCGTCCGGCTCGATGATCTCGCGGTAGAGGCGCGCGGTCGTCGGGTCGCCCGCGGCCTCGCAGAAGTCGATGAACTGCCGGTTCTTCACGATGGCGATCGCCTCCCGGGTGAACTGGCCGGCGGCCACGCGCTCGACCGTGCTCTGGAGCGTGTCGAGATACCGGAACAGCGGGCCGTAGCCCTTGGCGAGTGGATCGAAGCCGCGCGCGTCGAACCCGAGCTCGCCGAGCCGCTCGGCGATGAGCCGATAGTGCTTCGCCTCGTCACCCACCTGGCGCGCCAGGGCGAGCTTCACGTCGAGCGGCTCCGTCGTGACCATCCACCGGGCGGCGCTCTCGCTGGCCTCGATCTCGTTCTTGAGCGCGACCTTGAGGAGGTTCACGATCGTCAGATCGCCTTCGATCTCCGGCTTCAGGGTCGCCTCGGGCGCGAGCCGCCGGAGCAACTCCTCGTTCCGCGCGTCGAGGTCCTTGACGAACGCCTCGCTGTCCATGTCTCCACTCCCCATCACCCGACCCCTCCGCCCCGGCTATCCGTCTGCCGACCAAGACGCCGCGCCTGCCTCCGCACCACCGCAGCGCTCGCTGCCGCTCCGCGCGGCGGCTTCGCCGCCGCAAACCGGGCGGCATCGGGGGGTCTTCCGGGACCCCCCGAAGAGACCTAGGCGAGGTGCCGCTTGAAGAACGCGAGCGTCTTGCCCCAGGCGTCGCGCGCGTCCTTCTCCCGGTAACTCTCGCGATGGTCGTTGAAGAACGCGTGGGGGGCGCCGTCGTAGACGTGGAACTCGACGGTCTTGCCGTGACGCCGGGCGGCGGCCTCCAGTTCGCGGGCCTGCTCGACGGGGATGCCGTGGTCGGCGCCGGCGAAGATGCCGAGGAGCGGGCTCTTGAGCTCGGGCACGTAGTCGATCGGGTGCTTCGGCTTGACCTCCGTGAGGTCCGGGTAGCGGACCCGGCCGTAGAAGTCCGCGACGGCCTGGATGGGCTCGTGGCATGCCAGCAGGAGCGCCCACGCCCCGCCCATGCAGAATCCGATGGCGGCGATCCGGTCCGCGCGCACCTCGGGGCGGGCCCGGAGGAAGGCGCACGCCGCCCGGAGGTCGCCGACGATCCGGCGGTCGGGAATCGTGAACGCGAACTTGCGCAGGATCTCGAGGTCCTGCGACGGCGCGCCGCCCTCGCGCGAGTACATGTCCGGCGCGAGCGCGACGTAGCCTTCCCGCGCGAAGCGGTCGGCCACGTCCTCGATGTGCGGCGTCAGGCCCCAGATCTCCTGGATGACGACGACCGCCGGCCGCCGACCCGGCTCGCCGGGGACGGCCAGATGCGCGCCGAGCCGATCGCCGCCGCTCTCGAAGCTGACCGCATTGCTCCGAATGGTCTGCGCCATGTCGCCTCCTCAGCCGGGTTCAGGAGCGCCTTCGACGTACCCCCGGAGCAGCTCGGGGAGCTTTTCCGTGAGCGTCTCCCGCGTCACCACCCTGTCGCACCGCGCGTGGAGCGGCTTGGTGGTCGCCCACAGAGCGTGGGTCGTCCAGCCGAGCACGGGCGCCGGACGGCCCGCCGCGTCGATCGCACGGAGCGCCGCCTCGAAGTCGAACGCGTCCGCGGTGAGGTCGATCATGATGAGCCCGGGGCGCTCCGCCAGCGCGTTCCGGAAGTCTTCCACCGAACGCGCGGCGCGGAACGGGTAGCCGAGGCGCCGCGCCGTCTCCCCGATCCGGCTGCTGAAGAGAAGGTCGCGCACGAGGGCGAGGACGGGTTGCGTCATGCCACGGTGCCTGTCAGTCGCGGGGAGCCCCGCCGGGGTCCGGGTGACCGCCGTACCGGGTCCACTCATGGAGGTGGGAGAGCGTGGCCAGATCGCGCATCCGGTCCAGGTACACCGTGCCCTCCAGGTGGTCGGTCTCGTGCTGGAGGACGCGGGCGAAGAAGTCTTTGGCCAGGAGCTCGATCCGCTCGCCCTTCCGGTCGAGCGCCTCCAGGCGGACCGCGGCGAACCGCGGCGTGACCCCTCGAAAGTCGGGGATCGACAGGCAGCCCTCCCAGTCCGGCACCGTCTCCTCGCCGACGGGCGTGAGGACGGGGTTCACGATCACCATGAGCGGGATCCGCGGCATGTCGGGGTAGCGCGGATGCGACTCCACCTCCAGGACGGCGAGCCGCAGCGAGACGTGGACCTGAGGCGCGGCGAGGCCGACGCCGTCGTACTCGTGCATCGTCTCGACCATGTCGTCGATGAGCCGCTGGGTTTCGGGACGGGTGATCGCCGCCACGGGAACCGGGTCGGCGACGCGGCGGAGCACGGGATGCCCCAGGCGGGCGACCTTCAGGATGGCCATCGGATCTCTGTCGGACGCCGCACCCGGCGCCGCGACAGGGCAATCTTAGCACAGCGGCGGGGAGACGAGCCGGCGGCCGGGCGAAGGCCGAGGGGCGGATCGGACGCCCGGCTCACCCGACGGGCTCCAGCGACCCGGAGAGGCCGCGCCGGCGGGGCCCCGGGCGGGGTCAGCCCCGAGCGGCCGGCTCCAGCCGCCCACCTGCGGGACCGCGAGCGGAACGCGGGACCCGCCCGGGCCGAGCGCAGCGCCGTCGAGCCGCCTGAGAGCGGACCGAGGAGGCCGATCAGCGTGCCCAGCATGACCATGTTGCGCGAGTAGGTGAGCTGGAGGAGCGGTAGGAGGCGCGCTACTCGACGCGGCCGACGCGGCGGACCCCTTCGGCGAGGACCCGGGCGTCGCGGTCCCAGAACCGCTGGAACTCCTCGGCGTCGAGGTAGTGGATCGGCGTCTCCAGCTTGGCCATGGCACCCGTGAACTCGGGATCGGCCACCGCCTGCCGGGTGGCGTCGCGCAGCGCCTTCATCGCGGCGGCCGGCGTGGCCTTGGGCGCGAAGAGGCCGGCCCAGATGTAGAACTCGACGTTGTGGCCGAGCTCCTTGAGGGTCGGCACCTCCGGCAGGGCAGCCAGTCGCTTCTCGCCCCAGCCGGCCAGCGCGCGAAGGGTCCCCGCCCGGAGATGCGGGATCGCCACGCTCGGCCCCGACGCCAGCGCGTCGACGTGCCCGCCGAGGAGCGCCGTCATCGCCGGGCCGCCGCCGGCGTACGGGACGTGCCGCAGCTTGATCCCGGCCGCGTGGGAGAAGAGCTCCATGGCCATGTGGAGCGTGCCGTAGACGCCGGAGGAGCTGAACGTGATGGCGCCGGGCCGTCGCCTGGCGTCCGCCACCAGGTCGGCGACGCTCTTCCACGGGCTGCCGGCCCGGACCACGAGCACGGTCGGATCGGCGCTCAGGAGCGCGATCGGCGCGAACTGATCGCGCGTGTACGCGGGCTCGCGCCCGAACAGCCGGTCGACCTCGGGGATGATGGAGATGCTGGACAGCGCGAGCAGGAGGGTGTGCCCGTCCGGCTTCGCGGTCGCCACCGACTGCATGCCCACCGCGCCCGCGGCCCCGCTCTTGTTCACCACGGCCACCGGCTGCTTCACGATCCGCTCCAGCACCGGAGCGAGCGGCCGCGCGTGCAGATCCGCGACCCCGCCCGGCGGAAACGGGACGACGATCTGGAGCGGCCGCGAGGGGAAGGGCTCCTGCGCGGCGGCGGGGCCGCCCGCGCCGAGCCAGGCCAGGAGCAGGACGACGACCGCTGCCTTCACGCGCATGGGGTTCCCCTCGTGGAAGCACGGCATTCGCGTCACTTCCGGTCCACGACCTCGAGCCCGATGCCCTCGACCGGGCCGGGCGCCGGCCCCGGGCCCGGCCCGCGTCTCCGCAGGGACACCAGGATAAGGCCCGCCGCGACGGCGAGCAAGGTGGTCGCGATGGGGCGCTGGACGAAGATGGCGTAGCTCCCGCCCGACAGCGCGAGCGACTGCCGGAGGCTCATCTCCAGCATCGGGCCGAGGACCAGGCCGAGGACGACCGGCGCCAGCTCGAAGCCGAGCTTGCGGAGCAGATAGCCCAGGGCGCCCATGACGGCCATGATCCACACGTCGGTCACGCTCCCGTTCACCGCGTAGACCCCGAGGACCGAGAAGACGAGGATCAGCGGATAGAGGATCGGATACGGGATGCGGAGCAGGTTGACGAAGAGGCCGACGAGCGGCAGGTTCAGGATCAGCAGCATCACGTTGCCGACGTACATGCTGGCGATGAAGCCCCAGAAGAGGGCCGGCTGCTCGCGGATCAGGAGCGGCCCCGGGCTCACCCCGTGGATCATCATCGCGGCGATCATGACCGCCGTGATCGGTCCCGACGGGACGCCCAGCGCGAGCATCGGCACGAAGGCGCCCGAGGTGGCGGCGTTGTTGGCCGACTCGGGGCCGGCCACGCCCTCCACCGCCCCTTCCCCGAACCGCTCGGGGTGGGCGGAGAGCCGGCGCTCCACCGCGTAGGAGACGAAGCTCGAGATGATGTGGGCCGACCCCGGGATGATCCCGATCAGGAAGCCGAGGAGCGTGCCCCGGCCGATCGGCGCCGCGGCGTCGCGCCACTCGGCGCGCGACGGCAGGAGCTCGCGCCAGCTGGGCCGCAGCACCTCGGGCGGGGTGGCCTGCCCCGCCGTCGCCAGGATCTCCGCGACGCCGAACAGCCCCACCGCGACGGGGACGATGCCGATGCCGTCCCCGAGCTCGACCAGGCCATAGGAGAAGCGGAAGAAGCCGGTCATCGGGTCGATGCCGATCATCCCCAGGAGCAGCCCCAGGACCGCCATGGCGAGGGCCTTGGGGACCGAGCCCCCGCTCATGTAGCCGAGCACGATGAGGCCGAGCACGAGGAGCGCACAGTACTCGGGGGGGCCGAAGCGGAGGGCGAAGCGCGCCAGCGGCGGCGCGAGCAGCATGAGCCCCACGACGGAGAGCGTGCCGGCGACGTAGGAGCCCACGGCCGCGATCGTCAGGGCCGCGCCGGCGCGCCCCTTGCGCGCCATGGCGTAGCCGTCGAGGCACGTCACCACCGAGGCGGCCTCGCCGGGGATCCGCATGAGGATGGAGGTGGTCGAGCCGCCGTACATCGCGCCGTAGTAGATGCCGGCCAGGAGCACGACCGCCGAGGTGGCGTCGAGGCCGAAGGTGGCCGGGAGGAGCAGGCTGATCCCCGCCAGCGGCCCGATCCCGGGCAGGACGCCCACCAGGGTCCCGACCAGGCAGCCCGCGAAGGCGTGCAGCAGGACCTTGGGCGCGAGCGCCACCGCGAACCCGAGTCCCAGGTTGACGAGCGTCTCGTTCACTCAGATCCCGAGCGGGCCCCGCGGCAGCGGGACCCGGAGGAGCGTGTGGAAGACCCAGAACGAGCCCGCCGCCACCCCGATCGCGACCAGGGCGACGACCCAGAGCCGCCGTCGCTCCACGACGCCGAGGAGGAACGCGAGGAGGACGAGCACCGTCAGCCGATAGCCCACGCGCTCGAGGGCGAGGGCGGCGAACGCCGCCGCGCCGAGAATCGCCAGCGCGCGCGGCGCCTCGGCCCAGCCGAGCGAGGCGATCGCCGGCGAGGCTTGCCCGCGCGCCAGGACGATGACGGCGAGGGCGCCGAGCAGCACGGCGAGCCCCAGCGGAAAGTAGCCGGGTCCCGGGCCGTGGTGAGTGCCGAGAGGCAGCCGGCGGCTCTCCCAGGCGACGACCAGCGCGAAGGCGAGCAGCGCGGCGCCCCCCGCCCGGTCGACGGTCACGGGGCCGGCCGCCGCCGCATCAGACCGTCGCGAGCGTGACGAAGCGAGCGCCCGCGTCGCTCATCGCGAGGATCGCCCGCTCTCCGTCGCCGGGCTTCACGTCGACCGCCCGGATCGCGTCCTTCAGCACGAGCACCTCGAAGCCCTCGCGCAGGGCGTCGAGGACCGTCGCCTTCACGCAGTAGTCGGTGGCGAGCCCCCCGACGCACAGCCGCCGGACGCCACGCTCCCTCAGGACCGTCGCGAACGGCACGCCGCGGGCATCCTCGGCCTGGAAGGCCGAGTAGGCGTCCTGCTCGGGGTCCATGCCCTTGGAGACCACGACGGCCGACGCCGGCAGGGCGAGGTCGCCGTGGAAGGCCGCCCCCGGCGTCCCCTGCACGCAGTGCGGCGGCCAGCTGCCGCCGTACGCCTGGAAGTGCCGGGTCCGCGCCGGGTGCCAGTCGCGGGAGGCGACGACCGGCGCGCCCCGCTCCCCGAAGCGGGCGATGTAGCGGTTCAGGACCGGCACGACCTCGTCACCCCGCGCGACGGCCAGGGCGCCGCCCGGGCAGAAGTCGTTCTGCACGTCCACGACCACCAGCGCGTCACGCGTGGGGTCGATCGGCATGCCCGTCCCTCCTGGCGGCCGGCCCGGCGAGCGCGGCCTCGATCTCGCGCCTCACCCCCTCGTCCGGCTCGCGGCCACGCGCCGCGCCGAGCGCCTCGCGCGCCGCCGGCCCGCCCAGCCGTCCCAGCGCCCAGGCGGCGTGCCCGCGCACGTCCGGGTCGGCGTCGCCGAGCGCGGCGACGAGCGCCGGGATGGCCGAGCGGTCGCCCGTGTTGGCGAGCACGACGGCCGCGCTCCGCGCCAGTCCGCGGCGCCGAGCGCGGCGGAGCGGGCTCTTCCGGAGGCGGCCGCGGAGTCCCTCCTCGTCCAGCGCGACCATGTCGGCCGGCGACGGCAGCTCGCGGGGGAGGAAGGCGCCCTCCCGGGTGATCGGCGCCCGCCGGTTCCACGGGCAGACGTCCTGGCAGACGTCGCAGCCGAAGGCCAGGCCCCCGAGGCCCGCGCGCAGCGCGGCGGGGATCGGGCCGCGGTGCTCGATCGTGAGATAGGAGACGCAGCGGCGCGCGTCGAGAACGTAGGGGGCGACGAACGCCCCGGTCGGACAGGCCTCGAGGCACCGGGTGCAGCTCCCGCACCGGTCGGCCAGGGGCGCGTCCGCGTCGAGCGCGGCCGTGGTCAGGATGAGCCCCAGGAAGAAGAACGAGCCGAGCTCCGGGTGGAGCAGCATCGTGTTCTTCCCGATCCGACGAGCTGCGTGAGCTCGGGACGACGATCCTGCTCGGCAGCACGTACCACCTGCACGTCCGGCCGGGTGAAGACCTGATCGCCGAGCTCGGCGGGCTGCACCGCTTTATGGGCTGGGACCGGCCGATCCTGACCGACTCGGGCGGGTTCCAGGTCTTCTCGCTTCGCGACACGATCGCCTCGGTCGACGACGACGGCGTCACCTTCCGTTCCGTGTACGACGGCTCGCTCGCGCGCTTCACGCCCGAGTCGGTCGCAGCGATCCAGGCCAAGCTTGCATCTGACATTGCGATGTGCCTCGACATCTGCCCGCCGGTGGGCGTCGACCGCGTCGACCTGGCCGAGGCGGTGCGACGCACGACGCTATGGGCGGCGCGGCAGCGCAAGGCGCCGCGCGCAGAGGGACAGCTCCTGTTCGGCATTGCGCAGGGCGCCTCCGATCCGGACCTCCGCCGCCGCTCGATCGCGGAACTCGGCGAGCTCGAGTTCGACGGCTATGCGCTCGGAGGCCTCGCGATCGGAGAAGAGCGGGGCGAGATGTTCGAGACGACCGCGTGGGGCGCCGAGCTCCTGCCGCCGGACAAGCCCCACTACTTCATGGGCATCGGCGACCCCGAGGGCGTGCTCGAGGTGATCGAGCGTGGGATGGACATGTTCGACTGCGTCCTGCCGACGCGAACGGCGCGCACCGGCAGCGCGCTCACCTGGGAGGGACGGCTCAATCTCCGCAATGCGCGCTTCGCCCGCGACCCGCGTCCGCTCGACGAAGACTGTGCCTGCCCCGCCTGCGCTCGCTTCTCCCGCGGATACCTTCGACATCTCGTCAACCAGCAGGAGCTCCTCGGCCTGCGCCTGTTGAGCCTCCACAATCTACGATTCCTGGTCGAACTCACCGCGAACGCACGCGCGGCGATCGAGCAACGGCGGCTGGGGGCCTACAAGGCCGAAGCGCTCGGCCGGCTCGCCGCCGCGGCCGTGTGAGGAGGCTCGATGGGCGGTTACATCTTCATTCTCGTCCTGCTGCTGCTGATGTGGTTCCTGCTCATCAGGCCGCAGCGGCGCCGCCAGCTTGACCAGCAGCGGATGATCGAGTCGCTCGCGGTCGGGAAGGAGATCGTGACCGCCGGCGGGCTCTACGGAACGGTCACGCGAGTCGAGGCGGACGAGGTGCGTCTCGAGATCGCGGATGGGCTCGAGGTCCGCATCGCCAAGCGCGCGGTCGCCGGGATTGTCTCCGAGGAGGAAGAGGAAGAGGAACCCGCCGAGCTCGAGGAGGCGGAGGAGCCGGAGGAGGAGACCCCGGCTAACCTGTCCCGCTAGGCGTGTCCGACCGCCGTAGACATCTCCTCGTCCTGAGCTTCCTCGCCGCGGCGCTGGCCGGCGTGGCCTTGCTTGCCATCCCGGGTTCGCCCGCGCACCGCAGTCCGACGCTCGGTCTCGACCTGCAGGGCGGGCTCGAGGTCGTGCTGGAGGCCGTCCCGCCCAAGGGTCACAAACTGACGGACACGGACCTGGACCGTTCGGTCGAGATCATGCGCAACCGGATCGACAAGCTCGGCGTCTCCGAGCCCGAGATCCGCAAGCAGGGCGACGACCAGATCGTGATCCAGCTCGCCGGCGTCCACGATCCGAAGGCCGCCGCGGCGCTGATCGGCAAGACCGCCGTGCTGGAGTTCTACGACTTCGAGGCCGACCTCACAGGTCCCTCGATCAGCGGCGGCCTGACGACGAAGGCTCCGGTCGCGACGGGCAGCCTCTTCGAGCTCCTCTCTGCGCCGCAGACGCAGGCGCTCGCCGACAAGGGTGCGTCGCAGTGGTACCTGTTCAACCCGAAGCGGGTGGTGAAAGCAGGGCCGACCCCGACGAAGAAGGCTCTGCTCAACAGTGAGATCGTCCAGAGGCCGAAGGCGAAAGGTGGCCTCGGCAAGCACATTCCGAAGGACTGGACGATCCTCACTGTTCCAAAGAACACCGTGGTCGTGAGCTGCGACGTCGAGGGGGGCAACTGCCTGGGCATTCAGCAGGCCACGAAGAAGGTCTTCTACCTCCTCA
>JBIOTN010000021.1:0-30023 GCA_044866005.1 Candidatus Rokuibacteriota bacterium
GTCGTCGCGTCCTCGATCAGGAGGTATCGCCATGGCCGTCAGCCTTCGCTCGGCACTCCTCGCCCTGCTCGTCATCGCCGTCCTGCCCGGCGCGCTCGCGGAGGACGCGGCGGGACAGCCCCGCACCAAGATCCGCTATGCCCTGGGCGACGTGATCTCGATCGACGAGCTGCCGCTCCTCATCGCCGTCGAGCGGGCGAAGGCGCACGGGGTGGAGGTCGAGGTCACCTCGTTCAAGAGCGAGGAGATCGCGTCCCAGGCGGTGGTCAACGGCCAGGCCGACGTCGGGCAGGGGACGCCGTACGCCCTGGTCCAGAAGGTCAGCGTGCCGATCCGGTTCTTCTACCAGCTCAGCGCGCTCCAGTTCTTCCCCGTCGTCAGCAAGGAGCACTACAAGAGCTGGAAGGATTTGAACGGTCAGGAGATCGTGGTTCACGCGCGGGGCTCGGGGACCGAGGCCATCATGAACCTCGCGGCCAAGGAGCACGGGATCACGTACAAGAACGTGAGCTACGTGCCCGGCTCGCAGGTGCGCGCGCTGGCGCTCCTCAAGGGCACGATCAAGGCCACGATCCTCGACGCGCCCAACAAGAGCTACGTGATGAAGGAGGCGCCGGACCGTTTCCTGGTGCTGCCGCTGGGGGACCTCAAGGCCAGTGACGAGGCCCTCTTCGCCACGACGCAGTTCCTGGAGAAGAACCACGCGGCCGTGGCCGTGTTCCTGGAGGAGCTGATCAAGGTGGCGCGCGCGATCAACGCGAATCCGGCGACGGTGCTCGAGGAGCGGAAGAAGCTCGGTCTCCTCAAGGATCTGCCCGCGAAGATGGAGCCGGAGATCCTGCCCTTCTACGAGGAGGCCGCTCAGGGCGGCATCTTCCCCTCGGACGGGGGCGGGGAGCGGGCCGCGAAGAACGACCTCGAGTTCTATCGGCTGGCCGGCCAGATCAAGGGCGACGCCACGCCGAAGGTCGAGGATTTCTGGCACTTCGGCCCCCTGCGCACGGCGCTCCAGAAAGTGGGGCGCTGAAGCCGCGCCGCCGCCTTCGGGGCGGCACGCGCCCGCGATGAGGGACCCGCCATTGTCCGGGGTCGGCGACGCGCTCACCCGCGGCCGGCCGACGCCGGCGGAGGACCGCGCGGCGACGGGCGCCCGGTGGCGGGTGTCCCAGGCGCTCTGGCTCGCCGCCTCGTTCGCGCTCTTCTTCGGCGCGTGGGAGGCGGCGGGCCGTTGGCCCATCAGCCCCGCGTTCCCGCCGTTCAGCGGGACCCTCGCCGCCCTCGGGCAGATGGTCGCCGACGGGCGCTTGCCCCGGGCGTACGCGGTGACGCTCCAGCCGCTCCTCATCGGGATCGTCGGGTCCGCGCTGGCGGGCGTGGGGCTGGGCGTCGGGATGGGCCTGTCCCGGGCGGTGGAGTGGCTGGGGTTGCCCCTCTTCGTGATCGCCCAGGCGGCGCCCATGGCCGCCATCATCCCCCTCATCACCTACGTCTACGGCATCGGGCTGACCGCGAAGGTCCTGGCCGTCCTCGTGCTCGCCGTGCCCGTGGTCACCATGAACTCCTACCAGGGCATCCGGAACACCAATCCGTCCCTCATCGAGATGTGCCGCGCCTTCCTCGGGACGCGGCGGCAGGAGGTCGTGAAGATCGTGCTCCCGCACGCGGCCGGGCTGATCTTCGCCGGGCTGCGTCTGGGCGTCGCCATGGGCTTCATCGGCGTGGTGATCGCCGAGCTCCTGATCACCCCCACCGGCATCGGGGACCTGATCACCTATCACAGCTCGGTCGCCGAGTACCCGGAGATGTTCGCCGCGATCGCCTCGATCGTCGCGCTCGGAGCCCTGACCATCTACGTGCTGGAGCGCCTGGAGCGCCGGCTCTTCCCGCCGGAGATCCGGGGGGCCTGAGTGGCCGGCGAGGTCGTGGTCGAGACCCGGGGCGTCGGCAAGCGCTACGACCGCGGCGTGGAAGCCCTGCGGGACGTGACCCTCGGCTTTCCCCAGGGCCGGCTCAGCACGATCCTCGGGCCCAGCGGGTGCGGAAAGACGACGCTGCTCAAGATCATCGGCGGCCTGATCCCGCCGACCACGGGCGAGGTCCGCGTGGCGGGGCGCAAGGTCGAGGGTCCGGGGCCCGAGCGCGCCTTCGTCTTCCAGGACTTCGCCCTGCTCCCGTGGGCGACCGTGCTCCGCAACGTCGCGTTCGGGCTGGAGCTTCGGGGGGTGCCCCGGGCCGAGCGCCATGCCGTGGCCCGCCAGCGCATCCTGGAGGTCGGGCTCGCCGGGTTCGAGGCGAGCTACCCCCAGCAGCTCTCGGGCGGCATGCGGCAGCGCGTCGGGCTGGCGCGGGCGCTCACGGTGGACGCGGACATCATCCTGATGGACGAGCCGTTCTCGTCGGTCGACGAGCAGACCCGACGGAAATTCCAGGAGGAGCTGCTGGTGCTCCTCCGGCACCGCCAGAAGACCGTGATCTTCGTGACCCACAGCATCGAGGAAGCGGTGTATCTGTCGGACCAGGTCGTGCTACTCTCCCCTCGCCCCGGGTCGGTCTCCCGGATCATCCACCCCAACATCGAGCGGGGGGGCCGCAGCCCGGACGAGATCCGCCGCGACAAGAACTATCTCGACGCCGTGGACGAGATCTGGCAGATCCTCAAGCAGTACATCGCGTGAGGTGTCGCGGATGACCCGCCCCGTCCGGCTGCCGACCGCGCTCTCGCTCGCCGTATGGTGCCTGGCCTGGGAGGCCGTCGGCCGGGCGGGATTCTCCACGATCGTCCCGCCGCTCTCCGCCGTGGTCACGGCCGGCCTGACCGCTCTCGCCACGGACCGGTTCGTCGCCGCGACCCTGATCTCGCTGCGGTCGTTCGGTCTCGGCATGGGCCTGGCGTTGCTGGTCGGGGTCCCGGTCGGCGTCCTGATGGCCCGGGTGGAGGGCGCGGGCCGGATCCTGGGCGTCTGGGTCAACGTCTTCGTCAGCGCGCCCGTCTCGGCCCTCGTGCCGATGCTGATGGTGCTGGTCGGCATCGGCGAGGCCACGGTCGTCGTCACGGTCTTCCTCTTCGCGGTCTTCGTGATCATCCTGGACACGCGTGTCGGCGTGGGGCAGGTGAGCCGGTCGCTCGAGGAGATGGCGCGCGCGTTCGGCGCCCGGCGGTCCCAGCTCTACGCCAAGGTGCTGCTCCTGGCCGCGCTCCCGGAGATCCTCACCGGCCTCCGCCTCGCGGCGATCCGCGGCGTCAAGGGGGTCGTCATCGGACAGCTCCTCGTCGCGATCATCGGGGTGGGCGAGCTCTTCGAGCTCTACTCCAAGCACTTCCTGATGGAGGAGTTCTGGGCCCTCGTGATCGTGGTCTTCGCGTTCGCGTTCGCCGTCTCCGAGGGGATCGCCTACGTCGAGCGCCGGGTCGAGTACTACGCCGGCACCCGGTAGCGGGCATGGCCTTTTCCGTCGGCATCGGGCTCACCAACGAGTGCAATCTCCGGTGCGCTCACTGCTACCGGCCGGACATGGTCATCGAGCGGCTGACGCTCGCGGACGTCACGCGCGTGTGCGGGAGCATCCCCATCCGCTCGATGAACCTCGGCGTCGGGGAGAACGGTCTGCACCCCGACTACCAGGCGATCCTCGAGGCGCTCTGGGCGCGCGGGATCAGGACCAGCGTCACCTCGAACGGCCTCAGCATCCAGGCGCTCGACGACGTCGCGGTCAAGCGCTTCCACAGCGTCGAGTTCTCCCTCGACTTCCCGACGGAGCGCGAGCACGACGGCTTCCGGGGTCCCGGGAACTGGCGAACCGTCATGGCGGGCATGGAGCGGTGCGCCGGGCTGGCGGTGCCGGTGACGGTCACCGCGGTGCTGATGAGCCTCAACGCCGAGCGGCTTCCGGCGCTCGCGCGGGTGGCCGCCTCCCGCGGGGCCAACCTGCGGGTCAACGTCTATCAGCCGGCGAAGACGGACCGGTTCACGCTGGGCTACGGCCAGTTCTGGGAGGCGTTCCGGCGGCTTCTCGGCGCCGCGCGGCTCGTGGCCACGACCGAGCCGGTCCTCGCCGCGGTGCTCGGGCTGGCCGGCTTCGCGGGCCCGGCGTGCGGGCGCTCCACGGTCCGGGTGGCGCCCGACGGGCGGATCCTGCCGTGCACGTACTGGCCGACCAGCCGGCTCACCCTCGCCGACCTCGAGTCGCTGGGCGAAGGCATCGTCGACACGCCGGATTTCCGCCAGGCGCGCTCGACCCCCGCGGCGTGCGAGGGCTGCCCGTGCCAGGGCGGCTGCGCGGGCCGCCGTGCGCTCATCGGGCGGCTCGACGACCCCGACCCCTACTGCCCGTTCGCCCGGCGGGAGCGGATCCACATCGACTGGGAGTCCGCCGCGGGCCCCGACCTGCCGAAGCTGGGGAGCGCCTGCACGACCGTCGTGTCGGCCCGCTGAGCGCCGCGGCCGCCCCCGTCGATTGGCGGTTGACAGCGGCCGGGGGAGGCGTAGAGTCGGGGAGGAGCGACCGCTCTGACATGAGCGCCGTTCGATTCGTCCTCTCGCGCGTCGCGGCCACAGCCCGCCGTCCGGTCGGCATCCGGGTCCCGCGCCTGGTATGCTTCACTCCCGTCCTGGTCTTCGTCCTCATTCGCGCCGTCGTATACGCGACACCCGCGGACCCGCTGTGGATCCCGGGGCTGTACGATGGGGCCGACTTCGACGACACGATCGCGCCGTTCAGGCTCGTGGTCGGGACCGCCGACGACGGTCCCATTCAGGCCACCGAACCGCTCCGCCCCAGCGCCGAGTCCGTCTCGTCCCTCGACTCGGCCGGCATCCCGCTGACCGCCCTCCCCGCGGTCCACTCCCGCGCGCCGCCCGTCTCCTGATCGCGCCTCTCCGTAGCGGCACCTAGACCACCGCCGGCTCGCGGCTCGCTCCGCGCCCGGCGCGTCCGTCGACCCGGCGGGCGCCGCCTCATCGCGGCGCTGTCGGCCCGGCGCCCGCGCCACGGGCTCGGCGGCCCGCCCGCCGGCCGGTCCCAGCGGAGGCTCGAGATGACGATTCCGGTCGATTGCTCGCGTGGTCCTCCGTCCCGCGGCCGTCCCCGGCCTCTCCGGTCGTACGGTCGCGCGACAGACGTCTCGATGAGCCCCGGGCGGGCAGCGGCCCCCCGGTCCGACAAGGAGGAACGGGAATGGGTGTCAAGACGGCCCTCGTCGTCGTCGCGGTGATCCTTGCCATCTGCGCCGCGCCCGCCTGGGCGGACGAGATCACCGGCAAGATCCAGAAGGTGGACTCGCAGCAGAAGATGATCGTCCTCGAGGACGGGACGGAGCTCTGGTTCGGTGACACCGTGTCGATGGACCAGCTCACCGAGGGAAAGGACGTGAAGGTCGCCTACGAGGAGAAAGACGGGAAGAAGTGGATCACGAGCGTTGAGCCGCGGCAGTAGCTGCGCACCGCCGGAGGGGGCCGTCGCGGCCCCCTCCGGCTCGGATGGCCGGGGGCGGCGGCGGCCGGCTCAGCCGGCCTTCCGCCGCTCCGCCGCGCGCGGGGGCTCGGCTTCGACGCGCACGTTCCTCAGGAAGGTGCCGACCGCGGGGTTCGAGTAGACCCCGAAGGCGTCCACCAGCGTCCCCCGCGTGCCGCTGCGGGTCTCGATGGCGTAGACGATCGACATGTCGTCCGGGTCCGAGACGCCCTCGAAGCGGTGGTACTCGCGGATCGTGACCTCGTCCGGCCCGAAGGTCTCGCCGCGTCCCGGCGCGCGCAGCCGTCCCTCGACCACCTCGAATTGCTCGGTGAAGCCACGACGCGCGAGCCCCTCCAGGGCCGCCTCGGGAGTCAGGTAGGCTGCCTGCTGCCGCCTCACGTCGTCACCTCGCCACGTCGCTACGTTTCGACGATGAACCCCTTGGGGAGGCGTGTCAAGTCGAGGGCCCGCCGGGCCGCCTCAGCCCTCGATCGCGCCCGCCGTCATCCCGCGGACGAACCACTCGGAGAGGAAGAGGTAGAGGATCAAGACCGGCAGGGTCGCGATCATGAGCCCGGTCGCCGGCATCCCGATGTCCTGGTACTGCTCGCTCACCAGGAACTGGATGGCCAGCGGCCGCGTCCGGATCTTCTGCTGCGTGATGAACACGACCGCGTAGAGGAACTCGTTCCGGAAGTAGATGAAGTTCAGGATGACGGTCGTCGCGACCGCCGGCAGCGCGACGGGGAACATCACGCGCCAGAAGAGCGCCCAGTCCCCGCAGCCGTCGATCCGGGCCGCTTCCTCCAGCTCCTGCGGGATCTGCGCGAAGAAGGCCCGGAGCAGGTAGATCGCCAGCGGCAGCGCGGTCACGACGTAGATATACCCCGGGCCGGCGCGCGAGCGGTCCGCCTGCCGGGCCTCTGGACGAGCCCGGACCGCCACCGCTACAATCCGCCCGGAGGTCCCCATGACGACCCGCCGTGACGCGCTCCTCGTCGACACCGACTGGCTGGCGGCCCATCTTCACGAGCCGGGGATCCGGGTCGTCGACATCCGCGGCACGATCAAGCCGCCGAGCGCGCCCCCACCCTGGTACGCGGCGAGCCGCGAGGCGTACGAGGCGGGTCACCTCCCCGGGGCCGTCTTCGTGGACTGGCTCCGGGACATCGTCGACCCCGCCGCCCCGGTGAAGATGACCGTGGCGCGGGCGGATCGGTTCGCCGCGCTGATGAGCCGGCTCGGGATCGGCGACGAGCACGCCGTCGTGGTCTACGACGGCAACGGCCACATCGCCCCCCGCCTCTGGTGGGCGCTCAACTACTACGGCCACCCCGCGGTGCGCGTCCTGGACGGAGGCTTCCCGAAGTGGACGGCGGAGGGCCGACCCGTGACGCGCGCGGCGCCGCGGCAGTCCGAGACCCGCTTCACGGCGCGCGTCCGGCCGGAGTGGCGGGCGGAGGCGGCGGAGGTCCGCGCGATGCTCCAGGACCCGGCCGTCGTGCTCGTCGACTGCCGCAGCCCCGCCGAGTTCCGCGGGGAGGTGGGACGGGGGGAGCGGCTCGGCCGGATCCCGGGCGCGGTGAACCTCGCCGTCGGCCGGCTCATGGAGGGTGAGCACAAGACCTGGCGCCCCGAGCCGGCGCTCCGGGCGGTCTTCGAGGAGGCGGGCGTGGGGCCGGAGCGTGACGTGATCACGTATTGCAACGCCGGCGTCTCGGCGGCGATCGGCCTGTTCGCCGCGAAACTCCTCGGCTACCCGCGGGCGCGCAACTTCGCCGGCTCCTGGTACGAGTGGGAGCAGGATCCCAAGAACCCCATCGCCACCGGCAGCTGACCGCCGCTCGCGCTGGACCGGCCGCCGCGGGTCCTGTCGCCCGGGCGGCCCACTGGCGACATGCGAGTCCAGTCTCGCGACCGCCGCGGGTCCTGTCGCCGGCTTGCCCCGGTCCGGCCGGGCTCCGTCACCCGTTCGCGCCCTCCCGCAGCTCTAGCGACCTGCGGGAGGCGCGCGAAGGGGTCCCACTTCGCCCGGCCGGCTGCGGGGCGCCGCCGGCGCCACCCGCGCGGCGGCCGTCCAGAGGCATCGACGGGGCATGCTAGGATAGCAACCAGAGACCATGGAGCACTTGACGTATCACGACCGGCCGCGCCACCTCAGGCGCCCCGTCCTGGTCATGGCGTTCGCCGGCTGGAACGACGCCGCGGAATCGGCGACGAACGCGGCGCGCTTCCTCCGGCAGGCGTGGGACGGGCAGCCGCTCGCCACGATCGACCCCGAGGAGTTCTACCACTTCGGCCTGACGCGGCCGCAAGTGCGGTTCAAGCCCGGCACGACCGAGCGCGAGGTCGTGTGGCCGGAGACCGAGTTCTTCCGCTGCACGCGCCAGCTCGCGCGCGACGTCCTCATCGGGCTCGGCATCGAGCCGCACCTGCGGTGGAAGACCTACTGCCAGACGGTCCTCGACCTGGCGCGCGAGCTCGAGGTCGGGCTCGTGGTCACGCTCGGCGCGCTCCTGGCCGAGGTCCCGCACACGCGGCCGATCCGGCTGACCGGGATCGCGACCGATCCCGAGCTGGCCACCGTGCTCGGGGTGCGTCCCACGCGCTACGAGGGCCCCACGGGCATCGTGGGCGTGCTGTCCGCGGCCGCGCGGGCCGCCGGCATCGCCACCGCCAGCCTCTGGGCCAACGTGCCCCACTACATCTCGGCAGTCGAGAATCCCCACGCGACCCTGGCCCTGGTTCACCGGGTCAACCGGCTGCTCGACGGCCCGCTCGACGTCCGGGAGCTGGAGGAGGCGAGCGCGCAGTTCGACGCCCAGCTCGCCGAGGTCCTGGCGCAGAACCGCAAGGTGGCCAACTACGTGAAGAAGCTCGAGGCCAAGGACCAGGAGGCGGAGGAGCTGCGCCCGGAGGCGTCGGGCGAGCTGCCGAGCGGCCAGGACCTCGTCGCGGAGATCGAGCGCTTCCTGCGCCAGCAGCCGCCGAGCGAGCCGGGCCGCGAGTGAGCGGCGGCCGCGCCCCGCGCGTCCTGGCGGGCGGCCTGGCGGCGCTGCTCGCGGTCGCGAACGCGTGGGCCGCGGCGGATCTCACCGTCGTCATCGCCCCCGAGCGTCCCGCCCCCGGCGACATCGTCGTGATCCACGTGCGGGGCGCGCCGGCGGACCTCGCCGGCGAGTGGGCGGAGCGCCCGCTCCGCTTCTTCCCCGTCCGCGACGGGATGGCCGCGCTGGCGGGCGTGGACCTCGACGTCGCCCCGGGCTCGGTGCCCTGGCGGCTCCTGCGCCCGACCGGCCTGGATGTCCGGCTCGTCGTCGGGGCGGGCACGATCCCGGTGGGCGCGCGAGTCTTCCCCGTCCAGCGACTCACGCTCCCGCGGGCCCAGGTGGATCTCGATCCCCGGACCCTCGCGCGGGTCGAGGCCGAGCACGCCCAGTTCGCCGCCGCGCTCGCCGCGGGCGCGGCCGAGCGGCTCTGGCGCGGCGCGTTCCGGCTGCCGCTCGAGGGCGGGCGGCCGACGGGCGGCTTCGGCCACCGCCGGATCATCAACGGGCAGCCCCGCCAGCCCCACGCGGGGTTCGACTGGGCCGCACCGCGGGGGACGCCGGTGGTCGCCGCCAACGCCGGACGCGTCGCGCTGGTCGCGGAGCACTTCTTCGCGGGCCGGCTCGTGGTGCTCGACCACGGTCAGGGGTTGTTCACCTACTATTTTCACCTGGACGAAGCCCGGGTCGCGGCGGGCGAGCCGGTCGCGGCGGGTCAGCCCATCGGCACGGTGGGCCAGACGGGGCGCGCGACGGGGCCGCATCTCCACTTCGGCGTCACGCTCGGCGGGGCCCGGGTCGACCCGATGGCGCTCCTCACGCTCGCGCTCCCGGTCGAGGCCCCGTAGGCCGGCGTCGTCCGGGCCGGGACGGTGTCCCCCGTGAAAGACCTCGAGCTGCTCGTCCTCTCGCGGTATCCGATCATCGCAGTCGAGACGTACGAGGAAGAGCGCGTCGAGGAGGCTCTCCGGGACATCGCGACCCGCCTCGGCGTCCCCTTCTTCGTCTGGAGCCTCACCGACGGCCTCCGTCGTGACGGGGCGGAGGCGCCGATCTACGACAGCCAGCGGCCGATCATGGCGCTCGCCAACCTCGCCGGGATCACGCAGGACCACATCTATCTCTTCAAGGACCTCCACCGCCACCTCGACCAGCCCGACGTCGTCCGCAAGCTCCAGGACCTTGCCCGGAGCTTCGGGCGGGCGCGCCGCGCGATCGTCTTCTCGGCGCCGCGCATCGTGCTGCCCGCGGAGCTGGAGAAGCTCGTCGCGCTCTTTCGGCTCGGCCTCCCCACCGAGGACGAGCTGCGCGCGCTCGCCGGCCGCATCGTCACCGAGCTGTCGCGCGAGCACCGGGTGAAGGTGGAGCTGACCCCGACGGAGTTCGACCGGCTCGTGGCGGGACTGCGGGGCTTCACGCTGTTCGAGGCCGAGCGCGCCGTGACCAAGCTCGTCCTCGACGACTTCGCCCTCAGCCTCCGGGATCTCGACCGGCTGGTCGAGATCAAGAAGGAGCTCCTCGCCAGGGACGGCGTGCTCGAGTACGTCCCGCCCGACGCCGGGCTGCCCCAGGTGGGCGGCCTCCAGGCGCTGAAGGCGTGGCTCGGGAAGCGCGCCCCGGCGTTCGCGCCGGAGGCCCGCGGGTTCGGCATCGTCCCGCCCA
Organism: Candidatus Rokuibacteriota bacterium; assembly: GCA_044866005.1. GTDB lineage: Bacteria > Methylomirabilota > Methylomirabilia > Rokubacteriales > DASRDR01 > JBIOTN01. The sequence goes on from JBIOTN010000021.1 coordinate 10,164, forward strand.
AGGGCATCCTGCTGCTGGGTGTCCAGGGGTGTGGCAAGACGATGGCGGCCCGGGCGGTGGCGAAGGAATGGGGCCTGCCGCTCCTCAAGATGGAGCCGGGCCGGCTCTACGACAAGTTCATCGGCGAGTCGGAGCGGAACCTCGAGCGCGCCCTCGGGATGGCCGAGCGGATGGCGCCGTGCGTGCTCCTGGTGGACGAGATCGAGAAGGGCTTCGCCTACGTGGGGAGCGGCGAGGCCGACGCCGGGCTGTCCCGGCGGATCTTCGGCCGGCTCCTCGGCTGGCTCCAGGACCGGTCGGCGCCGGTCTTCGTCGTCGCCACCTGTAACCAGGTCGACGCCCTCCCGCCGGAGCTCATGCGGAAGGGCCGCTTCGACGAGATCTTCTTCATCGACCTGCCCCGTCGCGAGGAGCGGAAGGAGATCTTCGCCCTCCACCTCGCGAAGCGGAAGCGCGATCCCGCGCGCTTCGACCTCGACCGGCTGGCCGACGCCGCCGAGGGCTTCAGCGGGGCGGAGATCGAGCAGGCCATCGTCTCCGCCCTCTACACCGCCTTCGCCCGCCGGGGCGAGCTCGAGACGGGGGACATCGTCGCCGAGCTCGGCGCGACCAGGCCGCTCTCGGTGACCCGCCGCGAGGAGGTGGACGCCCTCCGCGCGTGGGCCGAGGGCCGGGCGGTGCCGGCGAGCTAGCGACCGCGGCGGGGGCCTCGACGGCCCCTCCGAAGCAGCCACGCTCCGGCCATGCCCGACCAGTCCGCGAGACTGCGACGCCGCGCGGCCGTCGAGCTGTCGGCCTGGGGCGGCCTGACGGCGCTCTACCTCGGCCTCCTGCCCGAACGCCCGGCCGCCCTCGACGCCGGCCTGGCGGTGGTGGCCCTCGCTCTCGTCGGGCTCACCGCGGGGGACACGCGCGCGCGGTTCTGGGGACCGGCGGGGTCGCCGGCCGGCCTGCGGCGCCGGCGGGCCGCGCGCCACATGGTGCTCGTGACGCTCCCCGTGCTCGCGCTCTTCGCCGTGTTCGGGGCGTGGGACGCGTTCGGCGCGCGCCGCCAGTGGGCGGACGTCGCCGCGCGCCTCGTCAGCCGCCGATTCTTCCTCGCGCTCGGGCTCTACGTCCCGTGGGCGTTCGCCCAGCAGACGCTCTTCCAGTTCTATCTGCTCGGCCGACTGCGCGCGCTCTGGCCGGGCGCGGCCCCGGCGCGCCTGGCGGCCCTGGGCGGCGCGACCTACGGCCTGGTCCATGCCCCGGCGTGGGATCTGGTCCTGCTCACGACGGCCGGCGGGGTGGTCTGGAGCTACGCGTACGCCCGGGATCGGTGCCTCACGCCCCTCGCGCTCTCCCACGCGGCGCTCGGCGCGACGTTTTACCACTGGGTCCGGGACCGCGATCTCCTCGCGGCCTGGCTCGGCTAGTCTCTTCGTCAGGAGGGGAGCGGTTGACCTTCCGATCGCGTCCTCTGTCCGAACCTCGTCAGGCCTCGCCGGCCGTCATTCCCCGGCCGGGGTGGGGATCGCGGCGGCGAGGCGGCGGGCATAGCGCCCGAGCCCCCGATTCGAGCCGACCAGCAGGACGGACACGGCGAGCAGCCGGCGGACCTCGGGCCGCGGCACCTTCACGACGACGTCGGGGTCCAGGAGGTTCCGGGCGCGGGCCAGGCGGCCGAGCGTCGCGAGCCCGATCAAGAGCGGCCAGGCGCAGGCCAGGCGAAGGCGCAGCTCGCGGCGCGGGACGGCCAGCGTGTAGGCGAGCCCTTCCACGAGGTGCGCGCGCGCCTGGGCCCCGAGACGATCCAGGAGCGGCCGGACGCGGCCGAGCGCCGCCGGGTCCAGGAGGTCCGCGGGCGCGAGGGCCAGCGCGGCCAGCTCGACGCGCGGCAGGTAGCAGCGCCCGAGGCGGAGGTCGCGCGGCAGGTCGCGCAGGACGTTCGTGAGCTGGAGCCCCTGCCCGAACCGCACCCCCCGCGCGCGCATGCGGGCGAGGTCCCACCGGACGGCGCAGCGCGGCCGATGCGCGGCCACCATGTCGGTCCAGAACTCTCCCACGCAGCCCGCGTTCATGTACGTGTAGCGGTCGAGCTCGGCCGGCGTCTCGAGCGCCGCCACCCGGTCTGCCTGCCCCGGTGGGAAGCGCTCGAGGGCCTCGAGCATCGCCTGGGTCAGGAGGAGGAGCACGGTCTGGCTGCGGGCCCGGTCGGCCGGCGCGAGCGCCCCGTACGCGGCGAACGCCTCGGGCAGCCGCTGGAGGAGCCGGCGCTCCGCGGCCCCGTGGTCGGGCGGGATGGCCGCCGCCAGCCCGCCGAGCCCCGCGCCGTCGCCGCCGGCGAGCGCCGCGCGGAGGGCCTCGACGTGACGGCGGCGCTCCCCGGGCGGGAGGGCGCGCGTGTCCGCGATCGTGTCGGCGGCGCGCGCCAGGAGGTAGGTGATCCCGAACGGCGCGCGGAGCGGAGCGGGCAGGATCCGGAGCGAGAGGGCGAAGGAGCGGCTGACGCCCGGCAGGACCCGATCGAGCAGCTCGGACTCCCGCGAGGCGGCGATCGCGCTCCCCCGCGCCGGCGGCGGCGACCTCAGTCGAGGTCGATCGGGCGGGGGCCGGGGTCCGGCATGTCCTTCGCGCGCTTGAGGCCGGCCTCGAACTTCCGCGCGAGGACCTGGTCTTTGGCCTTCTCGGCCTCCGCCGCCTCGCGGAAGCGCGCCTCCCGCCGGGCCTGCTCGCCCTTGAGGGCCTCCATCGCCTTGTCCAGGCTCGCCGCGGGCCCCGTCCGGGGCGGCGCCGTGTGCTGGAGCACGGCGCGCACCTCGGGGTCGATCGTGAGCACCGCGCGGCAGCAGGGGCACGCGACCTCGAAGGATGGGGCGGGCTTCCCCTTGGCCATGGTCTATCTCCTATCACGCCGCCCCGCCGCCCGCAACCCGGGCCGCGACCCTGCCCCCCCGCCGGGCGCTCAGCGGCGCGGCCAGCGGGCGACCGGCCGGCTCACGGCGCGGGAGAAGCAGCAGTTCGGGACCACGGCCGAGTGCTTGCCCGGGCCGCCCGCGACCATCACCAGGACGTCCTCGGGCCCGGGGACGATCGGGAGCGGCGCCGACTCGTCGGCCGTCGCCATCCACCGCGGCCAGTCCTGGAGGCCCCACATCCCGCCGAGCTTCCGGCGGGCGAGCGGGATCCGCGCGTGCTCGTAGAGATGGCGCTGGACGTCGGCGCGCGTGAAGCCGTCCGCGGCGATCGTCGCGGCGTGCTCGGGGCCGAAGACGACGAGGAGCTGGCTCTGCGACAGGTACCAGCCGACGTTCGAGCCGAGCGTCGCCGCGCTGTCGGCGACGACGGCCAGGAGGTTCGCCGCCCGCTGGCTCACGTGGTCGTTGACGTTGTGCGGCGCCTCCCCCCCGAAGACCGTCACCACGCTCTCCGCGGGATCGAACCCCCGGCTCGCGTGGAGCGGGCCCCAGGGATTCGCCTCCTCCCGCTCCGCGATGGCGTAGCTGTACTTGGCGGGGCTGCCCTGGGTCGCCATGTCGCCCGACCCCGGGCGCGCGCCGCCGAGGTTCCAGAGGCAGAGCCGCACGGCGCGCCCCAGCGTCGCGTTCGCCGCGTTGCCGGGCCCGAAGACGCCGGCGCCCGCGTGCATCCCGAGCCGCGCGATGGCAGGGCCGTTCACCACGACGAGCGGGGCCACGGGATGCGTCGTCGCCTGGACGCCGTAGAGGTTGAAGGCCGGATCGAGCATCGCCTCGAGCGCGGCCACGAGGACCGGCAGGGCGGCGGGCGCGCCGCCGGCCATGACCGCGTTGATCGCCACCTTCTCCACGGTCGCCTCCGCCCAGAGCGGCGGCACCTTGCCAAGGACGTGGCCGGGCTCCGCGTCGATCCCGGCCAGCATCGCCGCCACGCGCTCGGGCGTCGGCGGGACGATCGGCAGCCCGTCGCTCCAGCCGCGCTCGGCGAAATGGGCGAGCACGGCCTCGAGGCTGTCCGGGAGCTCGACGACCTCGGAGGCGAGCGGGATCCCGCCGGGGCGGCTCACGGCGTCAGCGCCCGAGCCGCGCGAGCAGCTGGCTCACGGCCTGGGTCGCCTTGGCGGCGACCCGCTCGGGCGCCTCCCCGCCGAGCGGATGCTCGATCACGAGCACCGGGAGGCGCTCCATCCCGAGCGCGTGGGCCTCGCGCTGGGCCAGGGGCGCGAAGGCGGTGGTGGTGACGACGACGACCGGAGTGCCGGCCCGCGCCAGCGTGACGGCGTCGTGGAGACTCCACGACGTGCAGGAGCCTCAGTCGGCGGAGCCGGTGACGACGAGGTCGAGGCCCTGGAGGGCGGCCAGCGTCTCCGGCGCGGCCGGCGTCGCGACGTTGGCCTTCCGCTGGTAGACGACACGCGCGAGCGGGTGGCGCTCGCGGAGGAGCGCCTCCATGTGTCGCGCCAGCAGCTCGAAGTTCGCCTTGGTGTTGTCGAGGAAGCCGAGCGACTTGCCCGCCAGGTCGGCCGGCAGCGGCCGCGCCGCGCTCTGGCCGACCTTGCTCTCGGCGACGGGACTCAGGACGCGAATCGTGCGCATCGGTGCCTCCGGCTCGGTGCAGGCTGGGTCTCGTGCCCTGTGATAGCATCCGCGCCCGTCCCGGTCAAGACGACGCGGCCCGCGAGTCGACGATGTTCCACCCCACCGGCGCGGCTTCCAGCCGGACGCCGCGCCGCAAGAGTCGCTCGCGGGCGACGGTCGCCTCGCGGTCCACCGTCCGGGCCGCGGGCCTACCGCGGGTCGAGGTGGACCGCGACGGCGTGGGCCGGGCGACCGCTCCCGTTGCGGACGTTGTGCTCGGCGCGCGGCGTCTTCCAGTACGCCTGCCCCGCCTTGAGCGTGCGGGTGCGGCCGTCGGCGAAGACCTCTTCCAGTTCCCCCTCCAGCATCACGAACACGACCGGGCCGGGATGGCTGTGGCGTCCCGTCTCCGCGCCGGGCTCCCAGTGGTCGAGGTTCACGTGGACGCGGGTTCGGCGAGGGATCTCGTCGGTCGCGACATCGAGGACGACGTCGGCCCACATGCGCGGCCTGGGCTGGCTCGCCGCGCGGCCGGCCGCGAGGCCGGCGGTGAAGGCCAGGAGCAACGCGAGGCTGGCGACGAGACGCCGCATGGTCTCCTCCGCGTGGTGTCCGCGACTCGCCCGTCAGGCCGCCCGGGGGAGCCGGTGGCTCTGCTCGGCGGAAGTCGGCTCGATGAGGATCAGACGCGCCGTGGTGGAGATCTCGACCGACGCCTGGATCGCCCTCTCCAGCCGGCGGACGGCGGCCTCGAGGAACGCCGCGATGACCGCGGTCCGGCATTCTTCCGCCATGCGCGGGTGCACCCTTTCTCCCGCGGTCCAGCAAGCCGGATACCAGATTCGGCTTCGGCGGGGGCCGCCGAGCCCCCCGCCGACCGCTCAGCGGATCGCGCCGATGGCGCGGAGCCGCTCGATCTCGTCCGCGCGATAGCCGGCTTCGAGGAGCACCGCGTCCGTGTGCTCGCCCAGCGCGGGCGGCGGACCCGGCGGTGCGCCGGGGGTCTCGGTGAGCCGGACGGGGACGCCGAGCTGGCGCACGGTCCCGAGCCCGGGATGCGCGGCCGTGCCGAGCGTGCCGTTCACCGCGGCCTGGGGATCGGCCAGGAGCTCGGGGACGGCGCGGACGCGCGTGCACGGGATGTCGGCGCGCTCGAAGACGGCCTCCCACTCCTCCGCCGTGCGCGCGGCCAGGCGCTCGGTGATGCGCGCGATCAGCTCGGCCTTGTGCGTGTGCCGGCCGACCATCGTCTGGAGCCGCGGGTCGTCGAGCCACGCGTCGAGCCCGAGCGTCCGGCAGAGGCCCTCCCAGAACTTCGGCAGCTCGACGTAGAGGTAGAGGTACCCCTCGCCCGTGGGATAGATCCGGGAGACCCGATCGCCGAGGAGGTCGCGCACCGCCTCCCGCGGCTCGCGGGCTTCCGCCCAGAAGAGCCGGCCGGCCTGCATGGCGAGCACGCCGTCGAGGAGGGAGGTCTCGACGTATTGCCCGGCGCCGCTCCGGCCCCGGGCGACCAGGGCGAGCAGGATGGCGGAGGCCGCGAGGCTGCCGGTGTAGTAGTCGACGAGGCTGCCCCGCACCAGGGCCGGCGCCTCTCCGTCGGGCGCGCCCTGCTCCCAGGCCAGCCCGCCGTAGCACTGGACGACCGGGTCGAGGCCCGGCCGCCCCGCGAGCGGGCCGCGCTGGCCGTACGCCGAGACGGAGCAGTAGACCAGTCGCGGATTGACCTCGCGGAGCGACGCGTAGTCCATCCCCAGCCGGGCGGCGACGCCGGGGCGGAAGCTCTCTACGAGGACGTCCGCCTCCCGCGCGAGGCGGCGCGCCAGGGCGCGCCCCTCGGGGTGCTTGAGGTCGACGGCGACGCTGCGCTTGCCGCGGTTGACCCCGAGGAAGTAGCGGCTCTGGCCCGGCAGCGTCGAGGGGTAGCCGCGGAGCGCGTCCCCCTCGAGCGGCTCGAGCTTGACGACGTCGGCGCCGAAGGTCGCCAGGAACGCGGTGGCGATGGGGCCGGCGATGATCGCCGAGAGGTCGACGACCCGCGTCCCCTCGAGGGGGCCGGCCACGGCGCGCGCTACACCGCGCGGCCTACGCCTTCAGGTACTTCTGGAACCAGGCGAGGCAGCGGCTCCAGCCGTCCCTGGCGACCTCGGGCCGGTAGGTGGGCCGGTAATCGGCGTGGAAGCCGTGGGGCGCGTCCGGGTAGATGTGCTTCTCCACCGCGCGGCCGGCCGCCTTCAGCGCGGCCTCCTCGCGCTCCACGTCCGCGACCGGGATGCTCTGGTCGGCCCCGCCGTAGAGCAGGAGCACGGGGCAGGGGACCTCGGCGGCCACGTCGAGGGGCGAGACCGGCTTCGGCTCGTCCTTCTGCGCGCGCGCCGGCGCCCCGTACCAGGCGACCGCGGCCTTCGTGTCCTTGTAGAACGCCGGGAAGGTGAGCGTCATCTGCCCGCCCCAGCAGAAGCCCGTGACGCCGATCGCGTCGCCCCGCGCCGCCGGCTGCTTCCGGGCGTAGTCCACGGTGGCCCGCATGTCGCCGACGAGCCGCTTGAGCGGCGCGTTGAAGACGGCGCCCAGGATCTTGTCCATGCTCGTCTCCTGCGCGAGCCCGCCCTCACGCGAGAAGAGCTCCGGCGCGACCGCGTAGTAGCCTTCCTTGCCGAACCGCCGGGTGACGTCGCGGATGTACTCGTGGAGGCCCCACACCTCGGAGATCACCAGCACGACGGGGAACTCGCCCGCCTGAGCCGGGTACGCCTCGTAGACCGGGATGGGCGTGCCATCGGCTCCGGCGACGTGGACGGTCCCCGCGACCAGCCCCTGGGTGTCGGTCTTGATCGCCTGCGCCGGAATGGGGCTCGCCGCCAGCGCGTAGCCGCCCGCCGCGGCGAGGGCGGCGAGCGCCTCACGCCGGGTCAGCTGGAACGGGCGGTTGGTCTCGGGATCGCTGCCCATCGAAGGCCTCCTCGTGGGGTGGAGCGGCAGGCCGGCTGGCCCCCTCCCTAGGTATCAGAGCGGAGCGTGATGGTCAAGACGCCCCGCCCGCCGGCCGTCGACGCGACGCGACGTTGCGCGGCCGACCGGCGGCCGCTATGCTGGGGCGATGTCCGACCTCGCGAACGTCTTCTCCTGGTCGCGCTCGCGCAGCGTGATGTTCGAGGAGTGCCGGCGGAGGTACTTCTACCACTACTACGGCGCCTGGGGTGGCTGGGCGGCGGACGCGGCGGCCGAGGTGCGCCGTCTCTACGTCCTCAAGCAGCTCACGAGCCGCCAGGGCTGGGCCGGTCGGGTCGTCCACGAGGCCGTCGAGATGGCGCTCCGGGTGCTCCACGTCGAGCGCGACCTCCCGGAAGCCTGGCTCCTCGAGGAGACCCTCCAGCGCATGCGCCGGGAGTGGCGATTCTCCAGGCGGGGGGACTATCGCGAGCGCCCGAAGGCGGAGGTCGCGCTCTTCGAGCACGAGTACGGGATCGAGGTGAACGCGCGCGCGTGGCAGGCCCTCCGCGACCACGTCCTGCGCTGCGTGCGGACCTTCCACCGGTTGCCGCTCCTCCGGGACATCCGCGAGACGCCCCGCGAGCGCTGGATCCTGATCGAGGACGTGCGGGCCTTCGAGTTCGAGGGCACGCCCGTCTACGCCGCGCCCGACTTCGGCTACTGGACGGAGGCGGGGCGTCTGGCGCTGGTGGACTGGAAGACCGGAAGCCCGGATCCCGACGAGACGGCCGTCCAGCTCGGCTGCTACGGGCTCTACGCCCGCGACGTCCTGGAGGTCGCGCCGGCGCACGTCGACCTCATCGAGGTGAACCTGCGCGAGGGCGAGGTCACGGTGCACCGGTGGGACGAGGCGCGGGTGGAAGGGATGCGGGAGCGCCTGCGGCTGTCCATCCGCGCGATGAAAGCGTGGCTCCGTGATCCTGATGCGAACGTCGCCGTGGTGGACGACTTCGAGCGGACCGAGGACCTGCGCCTCTGCCGCTGGTGCAACTTTCGCGCGGTCTGCCGCCCGGAGCTCGATGCGCGCGCGCCGAGCGCGGAGGACGTCCCCGTCCGCGCGAGCCTGCCCCTGCCGGCGCCCGGCCCGACGATGCCCGCGGAGACCTCCCCGCCGCGCGCCCCCTGAATCTCGCGCGCGCCGCGAAGCGCTCCGATGCGCGCAGCGTGATCTCGCGCCGTGACGACGCCGCTCCGAGCGGTGACTTCGCCGCCGGCGGGAAATCTCGCGCTGCGACGAGGGCGGTTCGAGCGCGGGCTTTTGCCCGCGCGACCGGTTCCGGGGGAGGAAATCGGAGGGGGCCGTCGAGGCCCCCTCCGAGGCTGCCCCTAGGTCTTCTGCCAGCGGCCGTCGACCCAGGTATACCCGCCCGCACGCGTCTCCCAGTGGCCGGGGACCCAGACGTGGCCGGCGGGCGGCACGGTCCAGTGACCCGGCACCCAGACGTAGGCGTTGTCGGACGCCCGCCAGACGTAGTAACCCGGGACCCAGACGTAGTCGGACCCCGGCTGTGCCGTTCGCACCTCGGTGGGAGCGGCCGGCATCGGCGGTGGCGCGGTTTGCGACATGCGCGTCCCCGCCGCACAACCGGCCAACACCAGGACGAGCGACCCTGCCACCACGGACCGGATGAAACGTTGCGACATTTCACGCCTCCAGCAGACGAATGTCGGTCGCCGGCCGGAGGGATGCAAACCGGCTTCCTGGCGGACGCCGCCGGTCAGCGCGGGCGCCAGTGGCCCTCGGCGCGGAATCGCTCCGCCGGGTCGGCGGCGGGCGGGACCGCCCGGCTTCGCAGGCGGCGAGGCCGTTCACGAGGCCGCGGGCGCGGCGAAGATCGAGGCGCGCGCGACCTCGTCGTAGCGCACCTTGGCGGGGTCGAACTTCTCGAGGCTGTCCCGGAGCCGCTCGAAGGTCTGCTCGAACGAGGGCAGTGTCTTGCGCGCGCGGGTCAGCGGGGTGGTGCGGGCGAGGACGTAGTTCTTGACGTAGGGGTGGTTGATGCCGCGCTTCTTGAGCTTCGCGACCACGTCCGTCAGCACCTCGTCCGCTGCGCGGACGAGGGCGGCGCGGCGCTCCCGCTCCGCGTAGGCCTTGGTGAGCGGCTGCTTGAGGAAACGGTCCACGCGCCGGAGGAGCGGCGCGAACGCCCCGCCCGCGAAGCGCGGCTTGGCCTCGTAGAGCAGACCCAGCGTGATCAGATGCGGGGCCTCGAACTGAAACGCGTAATCGTCCTCGCTCCGCGCCCCGGCCTCGTCCATGAGCCCGCGGTACATCCGGATGACCTCGAGCGACTTCTCCTTGACGTTGTGCGCCTTCTCGGTGTTGAGGGCGAGGATCTGATAGGCGACCTCGGGCTCGGGCACGACGATGGCGGAGATGTAGTCGGCTTTGAGCTTCGCCAGCGCCTCGCGCCGATGGTTGCCGTTCGGGGTCCAGTACCGGCCGGGGCCGCTCGACACCACGACGATCGGGTCCACGAAGCGGCCGACTTTCTTCATGACGTCCTGGAGGCGCTTGACGTGCGGCTTCGAGAGGTCGCGCTGGTACGGCGTCGGCGAGACTCGGTCGAGCGGCAGGAGGACGAAGAGCTGCCAGGCCTCCTTCAGCGGCTCCTGGTAGCAGCCGAGGACGTGACCACCGTCCCGCTCGACCTGCTCGGCGAGCGCTCTCACCGGGCGCGGCGGCTCGGCGTCCTCGGGGAAGGTCGCCCACTTGGCCATGGCGAGGCCTCCGGGGCGACTATAGCCCGAATCGGGGGCGGCGTGAACCCGGCCGGGACGTGCCGCCCGCCGCTCAGGCCGCCGGCGACCGGCCGCCGTTCCCGCGGGAGAGCTCGTGCTCGACCCGCGCCAGGTGCCCGCGGACGCTCTCGAGCCGCGGATGGACCGCCAGCGCGCGGCGGAAGCAGCGAGCCGCCTCGGCGGGCTGGCGGAGGGCGAGATGGCAGAGGCCCTGGCCCGAGAGCGCGCCGAAGTGCTGCGGGTTCAGGCGGATCACGCTCTCGCAGTCGGCGATGGCGGAGGCGTAGTGCTCCGCCAGGTAGCGCGCCGTGGCGCGCTTGTTCCAGCCCTCGGCGAAGGCCGGCGCGGCCTCGATGACGCGGCTGAAGGCGCTCACCGCGCCGAGCCAGTCCTGGGCCTCCATCGCGCGGAGGCCGTCGGCGAAGAGGGCATCCACCGCGGGGTCGCCGGAGCGGCACCAGATCCGCCACAGCGTCGCCTCCGCGGCGCGGACCACCTCGGGATCCCCGTCGTGGAGGCAGGCGGCCACGGGCCCCGTGAGGCGGCCGTCGCCGAGCGCGCCGACCACCTCGAGGGCCGCTCGCCGCTCGGCGGGGGCCGCCGCCCCGAGCCGCACGAGCGCCTCGTCCAGCGTCACGACTTCGGGGCGAGGCGGAAGAGGTCGCCGAGCGCGGCGAAGGTGTCGAGGGCGGCCTTCTCGTAGTCGGGGCCCCGCCAGCGCGCCACCTCGCGCGCCTCCACGCGGCGACCGAGGACGAGCTGGCCGTCCCGCGTGCGCACGAGCTCGTCGCCGAGCGCCTTGAAGGCCGCGAGGTCGAGCGCCGCGAGCGTCGCGGCCGGCTCCTCGTCGTGCTCGTTCTTGAACCACCCGAGCCCCCGGGGCTTCGCCAGGGTCCGCGCCAGGCGCGGCGCCTCTCGCCGCCAGGCGCGCGCGAAATCCGCCTTGGCCGGGTACTCGGGGCCGACCTCGAAGAGGAAGCGCAGGGCGTGACGGGAGACGGCGACCTTGAAATGCGGGGCCTTCTTGTAGCCGCGGCGGTCGGGGCCGAAGGCGACCCAGGTGTCGTCGGGCGGATTCACCGTGCGCCGGGCGTGCCGGGCGACGTGGCCGAAGACCTCGACGTGGGCGATCCGCGCGAGGGGCGGGGCGAGGCTCTCGCCCAGCCGCTCCAGCTTCGGCCGGATGGCGGCCCGGAGCGCGGCCATCCGCTCGGCGAAGCCCGGGATGTCGAAGACCTGGAAATCCTGGACGGTGAACGGCTCGATCGCCATGACGGTCCTCCTTCCCCGTCGAGCCCCGTCGTGTGGACGTGGCGTGACGGTTCGGGTCTGGCCCTCAGCCCGCCGGCCGGCGGGCACGGAAGAAGAGGCTCGGCTCCGCGTGCTCGGCGGGCTCGGAGAGGGCGAGGTTCCCCGCCACGCCCGTGCGCTCCAGCCCCGCGAGGCCGAGCAGCGTGGTGAGCTCGGGGGCCGTGTAGAAAGACCGCTCCGAGTCCTGCACGGCGCCGGTCTCCAGGAAATGGCCGACGACCCGGCCGCGCCCGCGCGCCGGATCGAGGCTGAACTCCCAGACGATCTTGAGCTCGCCGCGACCGTCACGACGGAGAAACACCTTGCGGCCCCCCTCGAACCAGCGGAGGACGTCGAAGACGAAGTCGCCCTCCGGGGTGAGCGCGGCGTGCACGGCCCGAAAGGCCGGGACGAGCTGGGCGCGCTCCAGGCAGTTGAAGACGCCGCCCAGCGCGGTCACGAGGTCGAAGGGCCCCCAGCGGTCGAGGCGGCCGTCCAGGAGGTCGACGACCTCGAAGCGGACCCGGGGCTGCCCGCCGGCGCGCCGGCGGGCCAGCTCGATCGCGACCGGCGCCGAGTCGATCCCGACCACCTCGGCGCCGCGCCGCGCCCACTCCAGGGCATGGAGCCCCGCGTTGCAGCCGATGTCGAGGACCCGGCCCGGTACGCCGCGCCACGCCAGGATCTCCTCGACCTCTTCGGCCGCCTCCTCGCCCGCGTAGAACGAGCGCTCGAAGACGCCGATGGTGGCCCGGTCGTTGAAGAAGGGGTCGACCCCCATCAGCGCGACCGGCGCCGCCGCCCGCGCGCGGCCGACCACCAGGCGCGGATCGCCTCCCGGTGCCCGCGCTCGTGGCTCAGGGCGAACTCCCGAAGCCAGACGGTGACCGGCAGCGCGTGGGTCGGGTCGGCGAGGGCGCGCGGCGGGAGCCGCCGCAGCGCGCGGACCAGCCGTGCTCGCGTGCGGGCGAGCTCGGCGAGCACCCGACGCCACGACAGCCGGCGCGCGGCCCGGACCGCGCGCGCGTTGAAGCGGTCCGCCTCGGCCATCGTCTCGTACCAGACGATCCGATCGCCGCGCCCGCGCGCGATCAGGTCGAGCCGGCGGATGCCTTCGGCTTCCCAGGCCGCGATGTGGGCCAGGACGTCCCGGACGGACCACGCCGCCTGGGTCCGTGGTCGTGCGATCGCCTCCTCTCCGAGGCGCTCGAGGAGCGCGAGCGTCGCGGCGCGGGAGCGCCGCATCCGCTCGAGCGTCCGCCGGCGCCAGGCGGCGAGCGTCGCGGCGCGGGGCGGGCGGGTCCGGCGGGATGCCATGGGGCCTCTCTGTCCGTGATGGTAGCCGGGCCGCCGCGCGCCTTCAACCGGGACGTGGCGAGCGAAACCCGTGCTTGTGGCCGACCCACGGTCGGGCTACGCTCTCGGCGTTGAGCACCGGCGGGATGGAGGCGCGGCTCACCGCGCGCCTCACGCGGCTCGACGCCCGAAGTCGCCGGCGACTGTACCGGGCCGTCGAGGCGGCGGAGGCGGCGGCGGCGCTCTTCCACCGGAACCGCCCGGGTGGGCGTCCCGTTCCGCATCCGATCGCGCTCACGCCGTTCGTGGTGCCTCGCCGCCTCCTCCCGGGCCTCGCGCGCCTCGCCGACCTCGTCCATCGCCTCCAGGCCGAGGCGCCCGCGCTCTACCGCGAGGGGTTCGGGGACTTCCGGACGCTCTGTCCCCTGAGCGAGGCGACCGAGCGGTGGCTCGAGCGCTACGACCGCGGCCCGGCCCCGTGGGCGCTCATGATCCGGCCCGACGTGGGGCTCTCGGCGGCCCCGGACGGCGCGGCGCGACCGATCCTCTTCGAGACGAACGCCACCGCGCTCGCCGGCCTCTACAACCACACGGCGGGCGTGTCGATCCTCGAGCGTGAAGTCTTCCCGCGGCTCCTGACTCCCGCCGAGCGGCGGCGACTCGCCGCACCGCCCGATCTCCTCGCCCTCACGCTCCGCTGGGTCACGCGGGCCGCCCGGCGGCTGGGCCACCGGCGACTCGGCGGCGTGGCCTTCATCGAGGATCCGGGCCCCGTGGCCGGGTACAGCGAGTTGCCGCGGCTCGTCCGCGCGTTCGAGGCCCACGGGGTGTCCGCCGCGGTCGGCGCGCCGGAGGAGCTCCGGCGGGGCCGCCGCGGGGTGCTGCTCCGCGACGTGCCCGCCGAGGTCGTCTACCGCGACGTCACCTTCGATGACCTGGGCCCGCCTGCCGCGGCCGGCCGGCGGCTGGACGGCCTCCTGGCGCTCCTCGAGCGAGGCGCCGTCGTACCCGGCTTCGGGGGCGAGTTCGGTCACAAGGGGCTCCTGGAGTGCCTGACGCGCCCGGAGTTCGCGCGGCTGTTCAGCCCGGCCGAGCGGCGCTGGCTGGCGCGCTGCGTCCCGTGGACGCGCGTCCTCTCCGCCCGGATCACGACCGGGCCGGCGGGCCGCCGGGTGGACCTGCCGGAGTACGTCCGCCGCCACGCGGCCGCCCTCCTCATCAAGCCGAACGTGGGCTCGAGCGGCGAAGGCATCCTGCTGGGGCGCGAAACCCCGGCCGCGCGGTGGGAAGGAGGCATCGTCCGCGCGCTCCGCGAGCCGGGGGCCTGGGTCGTCCAGGTGCGCCGGCCGGGGACGCGCCGGCCGATGGTCTACCTCCGGGACGGCCGCGGCCAGGCCGGCCCCTGCCACTTTTCGCTCGGCCTCTTCTACGCCCCCGGCGACCTCGGCCTCCACTGCCGGGTGAGCCTCCAGCCGATCGTCAACGTGGCGCGGGGCGGGGCGCTGGCCTGCGCGTTCCTGGCCTCCTGAGGCCGGCCCGCCCGGGGCCACCGGGTGTCGCCGAAGGGCTCCATCGGCGAACACGATGCGTCCCACCGGGGGCCTTGCGAAACCCCCGATGGGTGAGCCATGATGAACGGCGTTGCCAATCGGACTCGGGAAAGGGGGCGGGACAGTGGAGCTCGTCGTCGAGGTCGTCGACACGGTCGAGGTCGTCCCCACCTGACACAACTAGCCTAGCTCCTCGTTCGGGGAGCAGGACGGCCCCGGGTAGCGCACGCTGCCCGGGGCCGTATTATGATCGGGACCGATGGGCCTGTCGGTCGGCGCCTTCTACAACCCACACCTGGCCGCGGCGACGATCGAGGCCGGGGGCCTCATCGAGCACCTCGCGATGGCCGACCCGCCGCGGCCCGACGATCCTCACTTCCCCCGGATCCGCGAGCGCTTCGTCCTGCTCCTCCACGACTTCCTCGGCCAGCTCAGCGAGCCGCTGCCGGAGCCGGCCCTGGCCCGCGCCCGTCGCCTGGCCGCCCTCTACGACACCCCGTGGGCCGCCGAGCATCTGCAGCGGGTCCACACGACCGACGGTGACGCCTTCGTGGATTACGTCTTCCCGCCCGTCTACACCGAGGATCTGCTCGCCGACTACGTCGAGCACGCGCGGGCGCTCCGCGACGCGCTCGGGCGGCCGCTCGTCCTCGAGCCGATCCCGACGTATCTGGCCCTGCCGCTGCCGCAGCTCGGGGAGGCCGAGTTCGTGCGCCGGTTCTACGCCGAGAGCGGCTGCGGGATGCTGCTCGACGTCGCCCACGCCTGGCTCTCCGCCCACTACGCCGGCATCCCGCCGCGGGAGTTCGTGGCCGCCCTCCCGCTCGAGCAGACCGTCGAGCTCCACGTCGCCGGCGTCGAGCCCGATCGTGACCTCGGGGGCCCCTGGATCGGCGCGGCCGTGCCCGATCGGGGGCTCCTCGACCTCGCGCTCTTCGCGGCCGAGCGCGCGCCAGCGCTCCGCGCCGTGACCTTCGACGCGTTCTCCAGCGCCCTCAGCGCGGAGACGCTCCGCGCCGGGGTCGCCGCCATCCGCGACGCCTTCGGACTCCCGCGATGACCGGGCGCCGCGTCCACGACGGCCTCCTGCGCCTGCTGACGAGCGCCGCGCTGAGGCGCGCGCTCGCCGCGCGGGACGCGCACGCCGGCGACCTCGCCCCCGGGCTCGGGGCCGAGGCGGCCGCGGTGCTGCGGGGGGCGGACCCCGAGCGCCTGGCGCGGCTGGCCCGCTTCATGGGGCGCCACTTCTACCGGGAGCGGATCGTGCGGCTGTTCGCGGCGAGCCGCCGTCTCGCCCGACCGCGCGGCGGCGACGTGCTCGACCTGCTCCACACGCCGGCCTTCGACGCGCTCCTCGACACGGCGGAGGTCGGCGCCGGCGCGACCGCCGAGCGCGTGGCGGCGCTGGTCGAGGCCCGGCTCGGGGCGCCCCTCGGCGAGCTGCCCTACGGCCCGGACCTCCTGGCCTACGAAGGCCTGCTCTTCCGCGTCGAGGCCGGCCCGCGCCGCTGGCGGGACGGCGGACCGGCCGGCCCGCGCCCGGTCCGGTCGGCTCACGCGCGCGTCTGCCTCCTCGAGTGGGACGTCACCGGGCTCGTGGCCGCGGTCCGACGCGGCGACGCGGAGCTGCCCGCGCCGGCGCGGCACGCGACGCGGCTGCTCCTGACGCTGGCGCCGAACGGCCGGGTCACCACGGTGCGGTGTCCCGAGCCCGTGGAGCGCTTGCTCGCGCTCCTCGATGGCGCGCGCTCGGCGTCGGAGGCGGCCGGCGCCGCGGGCCTCGGGACGGCGGAGGCGGAGCGCGTGCTGCGGCAGCTCACGGACGTGGGAGCGGTCGAGTGGCCCGCGGTGCGCGTGTGAGCCGCGCCCCGGTCGTCCTCGCGGTCCTGGCGCTCCTCCTCCTCCCCGGGCTGCCGGTGGCCGCGCCGCCGCTGCCCGCCGGCCACGCGCTCACGGTTCAGGTCACCGCCGAGCCTCCGGGCCTCGACCTGACGGCGACGCCGGCCTCGGCCACCGCCACGATCGTCTTCTACAACGTCCAGGAAGGGCTCGTGAAGGTCGATCCGCACGGGCGGCTCGTGCCGTGGCTCGCCGAGCGCTGGCACACGGCGGACGGCCTGAACTACACCTTCTTCCTCAAGCGGGGCGTCCGGTTCCACAACGGGCGGCCGTTCACCGCGGACGACGTGCGATTCGTGCTCGATCGGGCCCGTCAGCCCGAGACCCGGCATCCGCACGCCAAGCAGTACGAGGACATCGCCGACATCCAGGTCAGGGACCCGCACACCGTGACGATCGCGCTCCGGAAGCCGAACGCGATGTTCCTCTACACCCTCGCCCGCCAGGGGTCGGTGATGTATCCGCGCGAGGCGGTCGAGCAGCTCAAGTCGCAGCCGGTCGGGACCGGCCCCTTCGTCCTGGCGCGCTGGGAGCGGGGGGACCGCGTCGTGCTGAAGAAGAACCCGGACTACCACGCGAAGGGCGTGCCCCGGCTGGACGAGGTGACCTTCCGCTTCATCGCGGACCAGAATGCTGCCCTCGCCGCGCTGCAGGCGGGCGACGTCGACGTCGCCTACTTCGGCCTGGGACCCGAATCGGTCGACGTCGTCCGGCGGTCCCCGGGGCTCCGGGTCGTCGTCGGCGAGACCACGAACGACGTGGTGCTCGCCCTGAACAACTCGCGGCCGCCCTACGCGGACGTCCGCGTCCGGCGGGCCATCACGCATGCCATCGACAAGGACGAGGTCCTGCGGGGCGCCATGTTCGGCTTCGGCCGGATCCTCGGCACCAACGTCGACGCGCTGAACCCGTACTTCGTGGACATGGCGAGGGCGCTGCCCCACGATCCCGGGAGGGCGCGGCGGCTCCTCGCGGAGGCGGGATACCCCAACGGGTTCGACGCCGTGCTCAAGGTCGCGCCGCAGTATCCCTACACCGTGCGGACGGGCGAGGTCCTCGTGGGACAGCTCGCCAAGGTGGGGATCCGCGTCCGCCTCGAGCAGATCGAGTGGGGCCAGTGGCTCGAGCGCGTGTACCGGAACGCGGACTACGACATGACGATCATCGGGCACGCGGAAGCCTGGGACGCGGGCAACTACGCGAACCCCCGGTACTACTTCCGCTACGACAGCCCGCGCTTCCAGGAGGTGTTCCAGAAGTCCGAGACGACGCTCGACGAGGCGAGGCGGCGCGCCCTCTACCGCGAGCTGCAGCAGATCATGGTGGAGGAGGCGCCGGTGGTCTGGCTCTACGCCTACCCGCGCCTCGTCGCCGCCAAGAGGGGCGTCCAGGGCATCTGGAAGGACCTCCCCACCCCGTCGTTCGACCTCTCGGGCGTGTCCTGGGCACGCTGATCCCGCCGTCCTCCGCCACGGGGGCGCGGCGCGCCGTCCGGCCGGATCCGGCGCACCTTGCGGGGCGATGATGCGGGCGTTCGTGGCCCGGCGGCTGGTCGCCTTCGGGGCGACGATGCTCGTCGTCTCCATCCTGGTCTTCGTGGTCGTCCGGGTGCTCCCGGGCGACCCGGCGCTCCTCATCCTCGGCCTCGAGGCGAGCCCCGAGGCGGCGGCGGCGCTCCGGACGGCCCTGGGGCTCGACCGCCCGCTCCCCGTCCAGTACGCGGAATGGCTCGCCCGGGCCCTCCGCGGCGACTTCGGGCGCTCCATCCAGTACGACCTCCCGGTCGGGGGCCTGATCCTGGACCGGCTCGCCGTGACCGCGCCGCTCACGCTCCTGGCGGCGGTGTTCATGGCCGCGACCGCGCTCCCGCTCGGGATGTACGCCGCGACGCACCACCGGCGGCCCGGCGACTACGTGACCCTGATCGTCTCCCAGCTCGGCCTGGCCGTTCCCTCGTTCTGGGCGGGGTTGCTCCTCGTCCTGCTCTTCGCGGTCCACCTCGGCTGGGTCCGCGCCGGCGGCTTCGACGGCTGGGAGGCGGGCCTCGGGCCGGGCCTCCGGTCGCTCCTCCTCCCCGCGCTGGCCCTCGGCCTGATCCAGGCGGCCATTCTCACCCGCACGACCCGCTCGGCGCTCCTCGAGGTCTTCCAGGCCGAGCACGTGCGCACGGCGCGGGCGAAGGGCCTGAGCGAGCGCGCGGTGACGTGGAAGCACGTCCTGCGGAACGCGCTGGTGACGATCCTGACCATCCTCGGCCTTCAGCTCGGCCATCTCATGGCGGGGAGCATCGTCCTCGAGAACGTGTTCTACCTGCCCGGGCTGGGCCGTCTCGCCCTCGGCGCGATCGGCGCCCGCGACCTGCCCGTGGTGCAGGGGGTGGTGCTCTGCGTGGCGACGGTCATCGTCGCGGTGAACTTCGCCGTGGACCTGCTCTATGCGCTGCTCGACCCCCGCATCCGCTATGAGTAGGACGCGGCGGGCCTTTCGCCGCGGCGCGCTCGTGCCGGGGCTCGTCGTCACGGCCGGGATCGTGCTGGTCGCGGCGCTGTCGCTGGTCTACACGCCGCGGAATCCGCTGGAGATGGACATCGCGGCGCGCCTCGAGCCGCCCTCCGCGGCGCACCCGCTGGGGACCGACCAGTACGGCCGCGATCTCCTCTCCCGGCTGATGCGGGGCGCGGTCGCCTCGCTGGTGGTCGGCGTCGTGGCCGTGGCCATCGGGATGGGCGTCGGCGTGCTCCTGGGGACGACCGCCGCGTACGCCGGCGGGTGGGCGGACGAGGCGCTGATGCGGGTGATGGACGCCGTCTACGGCTTCCCGGCCGTGCTGTCGGCGCTGCTCGTGACGGCCGCCTTCGGGCCGGGGCTCGTCATCAGCATGGTCGCGGTGGGGACCGCCTACGCCCCGATCTTCGCCCGGCTGACCCGTGGCAACGTCCTCGCGCTCCGCGAGCGCGAGTTCGTGCTGGCGGCCCGGGCCCTCGGCGCGCGCGACGCGCGCATCGTGCGGCGCCACATCCTGCCGAACACCCTCGCCCCGCTCATCGTCCAGGCCACGATCTCGTTCCCCCTGGCCATCCTGGCCGAGGCCGCGCTCTCCTATCTCGGCCTCGGCACCCAGCCGCCGCAGCCGTCCTGGGGCCTGATGCTCAAGGACGCCCAGAACTTCCTCGCCCTCGCGCCGTGGTACGCGGTCTTTCCGGGCACGGCGATCGCCCTGGCCGTCCTGGGCTTCAGCCTCCTCGGCGACGGGCTGCGGGATGTCCTCGACCCCCGCCTGTCGTGAGCGCCGGGCCGATAACCGTCGCATCCCGGCGTCCGGCATCACGGCCGGTACGCGCTCGGCCCACGGCCCCGCGGCCGTCCCGGCCTCTGGGGGCCTCGACCGGCCTCAACGTATGCGGCATACGCCTCGGCGCGCCTCGGGCCTGCGTCCTTCTATGAAGCGGCTGCCGCTGTCAAGTCCTTTGTGTGCGTCAGTCCTTTCCATGGGTTACGTGGTTGTGCTGGTGACACCGAGGCCGAGCGTAGCTGCGAGGTCCCCTCATCCTTCT
>JBIOTN010000022.1:0-11768 GCA_044866005.1 Candidatus Rokuibacteriota bacterium
AGGGCGACGCGCCCGCCGGCTTGATCGGGGTGCCGAGGGTCTTCACGGGGCCGAGCTTCGGGTGCTCGAGCTCCACGACCATCTCGCGCATGAGCACCTGCGGATCGCCGAGCACCTGGTCCAGCCGCTGGATGGGGGCCGCCGGGACCCCCTCGCGCTGGAGCCGGTCGAGCCACTCGTCGGTCGCCCGGCCCGGGAAGATGCTCTCCAGCAGCCCGACCAGCTCGGCCTTCCGCTCGACGCGCTTGGCGTTGGAGTCGAAGCGGGGATCGGCAGCCAGGTCGCGCCGCTCGATGGCCCGGCAGAAGCCGCTCCAGAACTTCTCCGCGAAGACGGCGACGACCAGGAAGCCGTCGCGCGTCGCGAAGGCCTGGTAGGGCACGACGGAGGT
Organism: Candidatus Rokuibacteriota bacterium; assembly: GCA_044866005.1. Classification (GTDB taxonomy): domain Bacteria; phylum Methylomirabilota; class Methylomirabilia; order Rokubacteriales; family DASRDR01; genus JBIOTN01. Next base: position 392 of record JBIOTN010000022.1, read on the forward strand.
GTGCCCCGATCCGACGCGACCGGGGACCCGCCCGTCGGCCCAGAAGTACTGGGCGATGTAGGTGAGGAGCGAGACCTGACAGTCGAGGAGCGAGAGATCGATGAGCGTGCCCTCGCCGGTCCGGGTCCGGCGCAGGAGCGCCCCCGCCACGGCGAGGGCGCCGAACATCCCGCCGGCCAGGTCGCCCATGGGGAGCCCCATGCGGGCCGGCGGCCGCCCCTCCTCGCCGGTCAGGCTCATCGCCCCGCCCATCGCCTGGAGTGCCAGGTCGAAGGCCGGCCAGTCGCGGTAGGGGCCCGACTGGCCGAACGCCGAGATGGAGCAGACGACCAGCCGGGGGTTCACCTCACGCAGCAGCCGGGGGTCGCAGCCGAGCCGCGCCATCACGCCCGGCCGGAAGTTCTCCCAGACGACGTCGGCGACGCGGCAGAGGTCGAGGAAGACCTCGCGACCCTCGGGCCGCTCGAGGTCGAGCGCCACGCTCTGCTTGTTCCGGTTGATCGCGAGGAAGTAGGCGCTCTCGTCCCCGCCGTCGCCCAGGAAGGGCGGCCCCATCGCGCGCATCGGGTCGCCGCCCTCGGGCTCCTCGATCTTGATGACCTCGGCGCCCAGGTCCGCGAGCAGCAGCGAGCCGTACGGCCCCGCGAGCATGCGCGAGAGGTCGAGGACGCGGACGCCGGCCAGGAGCATGGCGGGCTCAGGGGGCCTTCAGGAGCACTTCCAGGAGCCGGAGCCGCCCCGCCCCGACGTTCTTGGTGTAGTGGGTGACGCCGGCGCGCTCCCAGTAGACCTCGCCGGTCTTCGCCGACCAGCGACGGCCGTCCGCCTCCTGGAAGAGGATCTCGCCCTCCAGGACGTAGCGCGCGCCCGCGACGTCGTGGCTGTGGACGCCCGGCGAGGCGCCGGGCGTGAAGACGACCTCGTCCACCCGCATTGTCTCGTTCTCGAAGAGGTTCCGCCGGGTGATCTCCCCTTCGCGCCTGAGCTCGGGGCTCCAGGCCGCCATCTCAGAGCCGGCGGGCGAGGACGTCGTAAGACGGCTGGCCGGCGCGGTAGCCGACGCCGTCGCCGTCGTAGAGGTCGGTCATCGCCAGCAGCTCGAACCCGGCCTGCCGGAGCAGGCGCTCCATCTCGTCGGTCGTGTAGAGCCGCAGGACGTGTCGCTCCCGCGCGACGTAGTCCGGTGCCTGGAACGTCAGCTCCACCTTCAGCAGGCGCTCCTGCTCGTCGACCCGCCCCTGGCTGTCCGCGGTGATCCGGCCGGTCTCGAGCTGCCGGCTGTTCCGGAAGGTGTAGCGGCGGCGGCCCACCGGGGTGATGAAGTCGAAGAGGAAGAGGCCCCCGCGTCGCATCCGTGGGGCGACCCCCGCCAGGAAGCTCTCCAGCCCGCCGGGCTGGGCGCCCACGTACCCCGACACGTCGTCCACGGCGGTGACGAGATCGAAGCGCCCGTCCGCGCGCAGGCAGTCGATCGTCCCGCACACGCGATGCAGGCGGCCCCGGAGCCCGTTGAGCCGCGCCCCCGAGAGCATCTGCTGGAGGACGTCGACGCAGACCGTCCGGAAGCCGGCCCGCGTCCAGTAGCGGCTGTAGCGACAGGTCCCCGCCCCGACGTCGAGGTGCCACCCGCCCTGCACGCCTCCCGCGGCCACGAGCGAGCGGGCGCGGCGGAACCAGCCCTGGATGCCGCGTGGCCGGAAGAGCTGCGCGAAGTACGGCGCGAGCGACGCGTACGGTCGGTCCTCCATGCGTGTGGGGCCCCCCTCCCCTGTCGGCCTCAGAAGACGATCGGTTCCTTGTGCTCCCCCCAGACCTCGCGGAGCGCGGCCGCCATCTCGCCGAGCGTCGCGTAGCTCCGCACCGCCTCGAGGATCGGCGGCATCAGGTTGTCCGGCCCTCGCGCCGCGTCGCGCAGCCGCGTGACCGCGCGCGCCGCCGCCGCCTGATCGCGCTCCCGCCGGAGCCGCGCGAGCCGCGCCACCTGCGCTTCGGCCACCTTGCGGTCGCAGGCGTAGAGCTCGAGCGCGGGCGCCGTGTCGGGCGCGGTCTCGCGGACCACGTGCCGGTTCACTCCCACCTTGGGATAGGCGCCGGAGAGGAGCTCGCGCTCGAAGCGATAGGCCTGGCGCGCGACCTCCGCCTGGAGCGCGCCCGAGCGGATCGCCTCGACGACGCCGCCCATCCGCTCGACCCCGGCCAGCTCCTCGCGGATCTTCCCTTCCATCTCGGTCGTGAGCGCCTCGACGAAGTATCCGCCGGCGAGCGGGTCCGCCGTGTCGGCCACGCCGGTCTCCTCCGCGCAGATCTGCATCGTCCGGAGGGCCAGGAGCTGGGCCTTCGGCGAGGGGATCGTGTAGGCCTCGTCGTAGGTCGGGAGCGCCATGGTCTGGGCCCCGGCGAGCGCGGCGGCGAGGGCGTAGTAGGCGCCCCGGACGATGTTGTTCTCGGGCTCCTGGACGGTGAACCCGGAGCCGCCCCCGCCGATCAGCGAGCGGAACATCATGGAGCGCGGGTTTTGCGCCCCGAACCGCTCCTTCATCATCCGCGCGTAGAGCCGGCGCCCGGCGCGGAACTTCGCCACCTCCTCGAAGAGCCGGCCCCAGCAGGTGAAGTTGAAGGAGAGGCGCGGCGCGAAGTCGTCCACGGCCAGCCCCCGCCGCACGAGGAGGTCGATGTAGGCGGCCGCGATGGCGAGGCCGTAGGCCATCTCCTGCGCCGGCGTGCACCCCGCCTCGCGGATGTGGTAGCCGCAGACGGAGATGGGGTTCACCCGCGGCGCGTGCCGGGCGCAGAACTCGGCGATGTCGCAGACGAGGCGGAGCGAGGGATCGACCGGGTAGACCCAGGTGCCGCGCGCCACGAACTCCTTGAGGATGTCGTTCTGGGGCGTCGTGACCACCTTCCCCCAGGCTACCCCCTGCTTCTCCGCCACGGCGAGGAACATCGCCTGGATGAAGGCGGCCATGGAGTTGATGGTGAAGGAGATGGACACGCGGTCGGCCGGGATCCCGTCGAAGGCCTCCTCCATGTCGAAGAGCGAGTCGACGGCCATGCCGACCCGGCCCACCTCGCCGTCCGCGCGCGGGTCGTCGGAATCGAGGCCGAGCTGGGTGGGCAGATCGAAGGCGACGTTGAGCGCGTCCTGGCCGTGGGCCATCAGGTACTTGAAGCGCGCGTTGGTCTCCCGCGGGGTGCCGAAGCCGACGTACTGGCGCATGGTGAAGACGCGGGCGCGATACATGTACGGGTGGATGCCGCGGGTGAAGGGATATTCCCCCGGGTCGCCGAGGTCCCGCGGGTAGTCGACGCCGGCGGCGTCGGCCGGGCGGTAGACGGGCTGGATCGTGATCCCGTCGGGATACGTCGCGTCCCGGAGCTCGGGCTCGCCCGACCGCCGAGGCTCGTCCGCCATCAACCCTCCCCTCGCCGGAACGACGTGAAGAAGGCGATGATCTCGGGCAGCGGCGTGCCCATCGGGAACACCCGCCGGACGCCCATCGCCGCGAGCGCCTCGGCGTCCTTCGACGGGATCGTCCCCCCCACGACGACCGCGACGTCGCCGGCCCCGGCGGCGCGCAGGCGGGCCAGGACCTTTTCCGCGAGCGTGAGGTGGGCGCCCGACAGGACGGACAGCCCGATGACATCCACGTCCTCCTGGACGGCCTCGGCGACGATCTCGTCCGGCGAGCGCTTGAGGCCCGAGTAGACGACCTCCAGGCCGGCGTCGCGCAGGGCGTGGGCCACGACCTTCGCGCCGCGGTCGTGGCCGTCGAGGCCGGGCTTGGCGACGAGCACCTTGAGCGGCCGGGGGGCGGCGGTCACGACGGCGCCTCGACCGGCCGGAACGCGAGGAGATACCGGGCCTTGCCTTGCGGGTCGTCCGGGATGCGGTGGCGCGTGAAGCGGACCGGCATCCCGAGGGCGAGGCCGCCCGGGTCCGCCACGTCGACCAGCGGCGCGAAGATCCGCAGCCCCGCGACCTCCACGACGGCGAAGACGATCGGGCGGGGATAGCCGACCGGCACGCCGGCCTCCTGGACCGTGAACGCGTGCAGTCGCCCCTCGTGGGGAAGGTCGACCCACTCGTAGCCGTCACCCTTGCAGGCCGGGCAGAAGCCGCGCGGCGGCCAGTCCATGCGCCCGCAATCCCGGCAGCGCGTGGTCGTCAGGCGCTCGACCGCGAGATAGGCGTAGAACTCGTGGAGCTTGTTGTGCTCGGGCGACTGGAGCGGGAAGGGATCCACCGCGCGGAGGTAGATCGGCGCGGCATCGCCCGGCCGCTCCGGTGACACGACGAGGAGCAGCCCTGGGACCGGGACCAGGCGTCGCGCCACGGGATCGGCAGCGAGCCGCAGCCCCTCCAGCGTGTAGGCGCCCAGGAGCGGTTTCGCCCCGGGATCGGCGAAGACGACGAGCGTCAGCTCGGCCCGCCCGTCGACCCGGATCCACGTCCGGCCGATGTCCCGCTCCACCCGCCGGCCGTCCGCCAGGAGGAACGCGTCCCGTGCGTGAGGCGCCACGCCCAGGCCCTCGAGGACGGGGGCCGGAACCGCGGTGTACGTGGCCCCGGTGTCGACCAGGGCTTCGATGGACTCGTAGCGCCGGCCGTCCGGGTCGCCGATCTCGATCGCCACCTGGAAGGTGCCCACGCTGGCGCCTCTTGGCGAGAGTCTAGCATCCGCGGCGCGTCACTGAATCACTCCCAGCCGCACTGCGCTCGGGGGGACGGCGGCGACCGGTGGCTGCTCATCGGAAGTCGCCGTTCCGGCCGAACGTGAGGCCGCGGACGAAGGCCTCCTGCGCCGGCCCGCGCATCGCGTCCGGCTCGTAGATCCGGCGGATCTCCTCGACGGCGTCCCCGGGCAGGCCGCAGCCCTTGAGGAGCGAGGCGAGGAAGATCGCCGTCCGGCCGAGCCCGGCGTTGCAGTGGACGAGCACGGCCTCTCCGCGCGCCAGGCGGGCGCGCACGTCCTCGACGAGCGCGCAAAAGGGCTCGGCATCCGCGGCGGCGGGGGCCCCGAAGTCCGGGATCGGGAAGCGGAGTGACTGGACGCCGTGGCGGTGGAGAGCCTCGAGGAATCCCGGGCAGAGCCTCGCCAGCTCGGCGTCTTCCATCAGCGTGACGACGACGTCGACACCCGCGCCGACCCACTCCCGCACCGCCCTGTCCACGTCGCGCGCCGAGGCCGGGGCGATCGGATACCCGGGGCGGCTCGCCCCCCACAGGCGCCCGCCGGCCGGCAGCCGCGGGTGCGCGATCGGTCTCATGGGGCGTCGCTTCCGTAGATCATCACGACATGCTCGCCCATGCCGGAGTTGTTGTGGGTGAGGCCGAGCCGGGCGCCGGGCACCTGGCGCGCCCCCGCCTCGCCCCGGAGCTGCCAGAAGACCTCCGCGGCCTGGGCGATCCCGGTGGCGCCGAGCGGGTGCCCGCAGCCGATGAGCCCGCCCCGCGGGTTGACGACGACAGCGCCGCCGTGGTCCGCGAGACCCTTTTCCACGAACGCCCCGCCCTCCCCCTTCTCGCAGAAGCCGAGCTCCTCGTAGGCGATGATCTCGGCGATCGCGAAGCAGTCGTGGACCTCGGCCACCTGCACGTCGGCCGGGCCGATGCCGGCCATCGCGTACGCCTGCCCGGCGGCGCGCGCGAGCGCCGGCCAGCGAGCGTAGTCCGCGGGAAGCGCGGAGAGCGTGAAGCCGTCGAGCGCCTGCCCGGTGCCGCGGATCCAGACCGGCTTGTCCGTGAGGTCGCGGGCCCGCTCCTCGCTCGCCAGGACGACCGCCGCCGCGCCGTCGGTGATCGGCGAGCACATGAAGAGGCGGAACGGCGTCGAGATCATCCGCGAGCAGAGCACCTGGTCGAGCGTCGCGCCTTTCTGGAAGTGCGCGTAGGGGTTCTTCGCGGCGTGGTTGTGGTTCTTCACGGCGACCAGCGCCAGCTGCTCCTCGGTCGTCCCGTACTTCGCCATGTGGGCCTGCGCGGCGAGCGCGAAGCACGGCGGCGCCGTGAGCCCGTGGGCCGCCTCCCACTCCCGGTCCACGCCCGCCCCCATGTTGAGGAGCGCTTCCTCCCCGCCCGGGACGTTGAGCTTCTCCACCCCCAGCACCATGACGAGGTCCGCGAGCCCCGCCGCGATGAAGGCGTAGGCGTAGCGGAGCCCCACCGTGCCGGACGCGCACATGTGCTCGGTGCGGGCGGAGAGTCGGTCCGGCTTGATGCCGAGGGCCTCGGCCGCGAGCGCGGAGACGTGGCTCTGGAACGCCGTGCGCTCCGGCATGACGGAGCCGACGACGAGCCCCTGGAGGTCGGCGGGCGCGAGCGCCGGGATCGAGTCGAAGCAGGCCTTGCCGGCCTCCCAGATGAGGTCGCGGAAGGTCGCCTTCCGGACGCCGAACTTCGAGACGCCCGCGCCGACCAGCGCCACCGGCCTCATGGGTCGGGGCCCACGTCCCGCGCCCCTCACGCCGACCCGAGCGTCACCGGCCGATCGAGGTCCCGGCCGATGATCACGCGCAGGATCTCGGACGTCCCGCCGCCCCACAGGAGGAAGCGCGCATCGCGGAAGTAGCGCTCCACCGGGTACTCGGTGGCGAACGAGTACGAGGCGAAGACGCGGGAGGCCTCGTCACAGATCCGGTTCGCCGCCTCGGAGGCGAAGAGCTTCGTCATGGCGGCCTCGCGGGTCACGGGGAGGCCGTGGGCGAGGCTCCACGCGGCGTGGTAGACGAGGAGCGTCGCGGCGTGGAGCTGGGTCAGCATGTCCGCGAGCTTGAAGGCGATGGCCTGGTGGTCGCCGATCGGCTTGCCGAAGGCGACTCGCTCCTTCGAGTAGCGGAGCGCGGCCTCGTAGGCGGCGCGCCCGAGGCCGAGCGACAGGGCCCCGGTCATGACGCGGATCTCGGAGAGGATGGTGCCGACCTTCTCCACACCGTCCGTCTCGCCGCCGAGGAGGTGGGCCTCGGGCACGAACACGTCGTCGAGGACGATCTCGCCGGTCGCCGAGGCGCGGACGCCGAGCTTCTCGATCGTCTTCCCCAGCGTCACGCCGGGCCACTCGCGGTCCACGAGGAACAGGGCGATGTGCTTCATGCCCCGCTCGCGGGACGTCTTCGCGCAGATCGTCAGCATGTCGGCGACCGGGGCGTTCGTGACCCAGGTCTTCGTCCCCTTGAGCCGGTACCCCCCCGGGACGCGCTCGGCCAGCGTCGTGATGCCGGCGATGTCCGAGCCCGCGTTCGGCTCGGTCAGCGCGAAGGTCGCCACCTTCTCGCCCCGGAGCGCCGGGACGAGGTAACGGCGGCGGAGGTCCTCGCTCCCGTACTTGAAGACGAAGTAGGTGCCCATGAGGCCCTGCATCGCGGCGAGCGCGGCGAGCGACAGCGAGCCGCGGGCCAGCTCCTCGGCGAAGAGGCAGTAGGTCACCATGTCGGCCTCGCCGCCGCCGTAGGCGTCGGGGTAGCGCAGGCCGAGGTAACCCTGCTCCCCGAGGCGGCGGAACAGCGCCCAGGGGAACTCCCCCGCCTCGTCGAGCCGGTCGGCCACCGGGACGACCTCGGCGTCCACGAAGCGCGCGACCGCCTTGCGGAAGGCCTCCTGCTCCTCGGTCAGCCGGAAGTCCATGTCACGTCAGGAGCGGCACGGCTAGACCTTGGGGAGGCCGGCCAGCGCCTCCTTCACCTTGTCCGCCGGATACTCGTAGTCCTCGAGCTTCCCGGCCAGGTACCGCTCGTAGGCCGCGAGGTCGAAGTGGCCGTGCCCGGAGAAGTTGAAGGCGATCACCTTCCGCTCTCCCGCCTGCTTGCACCGGAGCGCCTCGTCGATGACCACGCGGATCGCGTGCGCGGCTTCGGGCGCCGGCAGGAAGCCCTCCGCTTTCGCGAACATGAGCGCCGCCTCGAAGGTCGGGTTCTGGTGGACGGCGACCGCCTCGATGGCCTTCGCGTCGTAGAGCGCGCAGACGAGCGGCGCCGTCCCGTGATACCGGAGGCCGCCCGCGTGGATGGGCGCCGGGATGAAGGAGTGCCCGAGCGTGTACATCTTGACGAGCGGCGTCATCTGGCCGGTGTCGCCGAAATCGTAGACGTACGCGCCCTTGGTGAGGCTGGGACACGCGTGGGGCTCGACCGCGATCACGCGGAGGTCCGTGCGCTTCCCCCGGAGCTTGTCGGCGAGGAACGGGAAGGTGAAGCCGCCGAAGTTCGAGCCCCCGCCGATGCACCCCACGAGGATGTCCGGGCGCTCGCCCGCCTGCTCGAGCTGCTGCTGGGCCTCGAGCCCGATGACGGTCTGGTGCGTGAGGACGTGGTTGAGGACCGAGCCCAGCGAGTACTTCGTGTCCTCGCGGTGCAGGGCCTCCTCGACGGCTTCGGAGATCGCGAGGCCGAGGCTGCCCGGCGACTGGGGATCCTTGGCGAGCATGGCGCGTCCGGCCTGCGTGTCGGTCGAGGGGCTCGGGAGCACCTTCGCCCCCCACGTTTCCATCAAGAGCCGGCGGTACGGCTTCTGCTCGTAGGAGACCCGCACCATGTAGACCTTGCACTCCAGGCCGAAGGCCTGACAGGCGAAGGCCAGGGCCGAGCCCCACTGCCCGGCGCCCGTCTCGGTCGTGAGGCGGCGGACCCCCTCCTGACGGTTGTAGTAGGCCTGGGCGACCGCCGTGTTCGGCTTGTGGCTCCCCGCCGGCGAGACGCCCTCCCACTTGTAGTAGATCCGCGCCGGCGTCTCGAGCAGGCGCTCGAGCCGGTGCGCTCGGTAGAGCGGCGTCGGCCGCCACAGCCGGTAGACGTCGCGCACGGGCTCCGGGATGTCGATCCAGCGCTCCTGGCTCACCTCCTGCCTGATGATCTCCATCGGGAAGAGCGGCGCCAGGTCCGGCGGCCCGATGGGGGCGAGGGTGCCGGGATGGATGATCGGGGGAAGCGGCGCCGGGAGGTCCGCCTGGATGTTGTACCAGCGGCTCGGCAGGTCCTTCTCGTCCAGGACGAACTTGGTCTGCGGCACGGCGGGCCTCCTCGGCAGCGCGTCTTCGGCGACTCGGGCTGAACAGCGTGCTTGAACTGTAGCCTTCGGCGAGCCGAAGTGTCAACCGCGCCGCGGACTTGGCTGAGACCTACCTCGCGCCTCGCGTGGCCACGGCGCTGGTGACGCTGCGCCAGCGGTCACCCGGTCTGCCCGGCAGCGGCCCGGGCTGGAGTCGGCTGGGCCGCGGGGTGCAGGAGCCCGATCGCCCAATCGACATCGAGGCGCTCGCCGGACCAGCTCGGGCAGCCGGTCCGTCCATCGATCGCGAGGCCGCGCGCCCGGTGCGCGGCAACCAGCGCGTCTGCCAGGTGGCCGGGCAGGGCTGGCAGCTCCGGAGCCTCGGGAATCGGCCGACCATCCGGCCTGCTGAACTCGAGCCAGCCGTCAGACCGTCGCTCGACCCGGTAGCCCTCCTCGTGGACGGCCCGGTGATGGCGACGGCAGAGGAGCGCCAGGTTCTCGAGCCGGGTCGGCCCCCCGTTGGCCCAGTGATGGATGTGATGGCCCTGGGCGTGGCGCACCCCGCAGCCCGGGAACCGACAGCCGTGATCCCGGTGCTGGAGTGCGCGCCGGAGCGCCGGCGGAATCGTCCGCGTCCGGGCGCCGACCTCCAGGAGGCGCCCCTCGCCGTCCTGCCGCCTCACCACCCGCGTCGCGTCACACGCCAGGCGTCGCGACGTTTCCGCGGAAACGTGCGTGCCGTCCTCCAGGACCGACTGGCCGGGCTGGTCGGGGTTCGCCAGCGCCCCGGCGTCCACGTGGACCACGACCTGATACCGTTCGCCCGGGGCGCCGGGATCCAGCTCGTGGCGCAGCGCGCTCTCCGCCAGCAGCGCCAGGGCGTCCGCCCGCTGCTGGGCTGGGGTCGGGGGCTCCGCGGCCGGGTCCGCCGCGCCGGCCGGCATTGGGTGCGGGCGGCCCCGTGGATACAGGGCCTCGCCGGCGGCCTCGAGCGCCCGCAGGACGAGGACCCCCGCCTCCGGCTCGAGCCGCCCCCGCAGGACGACCATGCCGTCCTCGTCGGTGTACACGTGGAGCGATCGGCTCCCGTGCCGCTTGGCGGTCTCCTCGGCCTCGGCCAGGCGGTCCAGCCGCCGCCAGCCTCGCACGATCCGCTCGACCTGGGCCGCCGTGGCGGCCCGGGCCACCGCCAGGAGGCGCGCCTCGGTCTCCGGCGTGGCGATCCGGGTCAGCGCCCGCACCTTCGAGTAGGACACCTCCCCCCGGGCCAGCGCCCCGCCCAGGGCGGGCAGCGTCCCGAGGGCACGCGCCACGCGGACCCGCTCTCGGGCCGCCCCGAGGTCGAGCCCCACCCGCCAGCTCAGCCACTCCGCACAGGAGCGGCACCCGTTGGCCCAGCCGCCCCGGGCGTCGAACTCCCGGATCAGGTCGAGCAGGCGGGCGGTCGCCGCATCGAGGTGCGCCGACAGCTCGGCGATCTCGTCGCCCAGCCGGTCGAGGTCGTCCAGAGCTTGGTTAGCCGCAGCGCCCGGCGAGTGCCTCTCCATGACGAGCCTCCCTTTCGCTCGACGCGACTCTACACCCCGTTCTGGGACGGGCCTGGAGGGCTCGAGGCCCGTGACTTCGTGGCCGGGAATGGTTTTCGGCTCGGCCCGGCTCGACCGCGCGTGGCCGGGTCGCTGCAAATCGCCAGGGCGGCGTTTACCAGGCGGCGCGGACAGCCCGTCAGGTCGCCCGGGTCAGCCTGTCAAGCGAAAAATGCATGTGCCGCCGCCGGTGAGCGAGCCCGAGCGTGAACGGCGGTAAAGGCCGGTCAGCGGCAGGCCGGCCGGCTGCGCGGGGCAGCGGAGCCTCGCCGGGCTCACGAAGCGCCGGCCTTCGGCGCTAGACCCAACGCGGCACTCTGGCCTGGTAGTCCCGGTATGCCTGACCGAACCTCTGGCCGAGGTGGCGATATACATCGGGTTGCGGCTATACCGGAATGGCCCGGTCGTGACCAGTGCGGACGCGGCGCGATCGGGGCGAATGGTCGTCCTGGCCTTGCGGAACTCGCGAATGCTGAGGCCACTGATCGTCAGCCCGACCAGAACCAGCGCTCCACCCAGCCAACCCGCGACGAAGCTGGACAGAAGTCGCACCGGCACCGCTCGGTCGATCGCCACCCCCATGACGATCGTCGTCAGGTAGATCAGGGGTGGGGGCACTCGCACCCCGGGCGTGGCTGGGTCCATGGCGCGGGGCAGAGTCCCCTACAGTCTATCGAAGCGCCGGCAAGGCCTCGGCGGCGAAGCGCTCGATCTCGGCGAGGCGGTCGGGCCAGCGCGGGACCATGAACTGGAGCGCCACGTGGGCCACGCCGACCCGCTGGAACGCGCGGAGCGCCTCTCCGACCTG
>JBIOTN010000023.1:0-22029 GCA_044866005.1 Candidatus Rokuibacteriota bacterium
CCGCCGCTCGGAGGGTGTCGCGGCACGTTGCCGACGTTCCAACGCCTCTCTCGCCGCGACGAGCCTCGAACGGATCCAGTGCCTCCACCAGAAGCGTCGTTGCGGGCGCCGCCACCCGCGGGTGACGCCGGCGCCGCCGCGCAGCCGGCCGGGCGCAGTGGGACCCCTTCGCGCTCCTCCCGCTGATCGCCAGAGCGGCGGGAGGGCGCGAACGGGTGACGGAGCCCGGCCGGACCGCGGCAAGCCGGCGGCAGGCCCTGCGGGTGGCGGCGCGGTGATCGACGCGACCGAGCCGGGATGCGACGCGTATCGGCGCGCGGAGCTAGCCCTTGCCGACGCTGAAGGCCACGTAGAGCGCCGACGCCCCGCGCTGGAGCAGCAGCGTCACGCGCTCCCCCGGCTTGAGCCCGCGCGTGGCGCGCTCGAAGTCGGCGAGGCTGCGGATCTTCTGGCGGTTCACCTCGCGGATCACGTCGCCGGCCTGGACGCCGTTCGCCTCCGCCGGCCCCCCCGACTCGACGGCGCCGACCACGACGCCCTCGCCGGCGCGCAACCCGAGCTGGCGCGCCACCTCCGGCGTGATGGGCTTCACGTCGAGCCCCAGCAGGTTCTTCGCCCGAGCGCCCGCCGTCGCCGCCTCGGTCTCCTCCGGCGCCTCGCCCAGCCGGATCTCGAGCGTCCGCTCGCTCCGCTCGCGCAGGACCTTCACCTTCACCGAGTTGCCGGGCTGGGACAGGCCGACGGCCCGCTGCAGGTCGCTCGGGGCGGTGACCGCCCGCCCGTTGAACTCGAGGATCACGTCTCCGGACTGGAGGCCGGCCTTCTCCGCGGGGCTCCCCTGGATCACGTCGGCCACGAGGACGCCGCTCTCGTCCTTGACGCCGAAGCTCTTCGCCAGCTCCGCGGTCAGCGGCTGCACGCTCACCCCGAGCCAGCCGCGGGTCACCTTTCCCCGGGTGGTGAGCTCGGTATAGATCTTCTTGGCGAGGTTCATGGGGATCGCGAAGCCGATGCCCATGTACCCGCCGGTCCGGCTGGCGATCGCGGTGTTGATGCCGACCACCTCGCCGGTCATGTTCACGAGCGGCCCACCCGAGTTCCCGGGGTTGATGGCCGCGTCGGTCTGGAGGAAATCGTCGAAGGGCCCCTGGCCGAGCACCCGCCCCTTGGCGCTGATGATCCCGGCCGTCACGGTCTGCGTGAAGCCGAAGGGGCTGCCGATCGCGATCACCCAGTCCCCGACCTGGATGCCGTCGGAGTCGCCGAGCCGCGCCGCCGGATAGGTCGCGTTGCCGAGCACGCGCAGCACCGCGAGGTCGGACTTCGCATCGGCGCCGAGGACCTTGGCCTTGTGCTTCTTGCCGTCGGCGGTGACGACCTCGATCTCGGACGCGCCCTCGATGACGTGGGCGTTCGTCAGCGCGATGCCTGACGCGTCGATGACCACCCCGGACCCCAGGCTCCGCTGCGTGAACTCGCGTGGACCTCCGAAGAACCGGCGGAAGAACTCCTCGCCGAAGAACTCCTCCATCGGCGTCCGGGGCCCCGCGAACGGGTTCCGCACCACGGTGACCGTGTTGATGTTGACGACGGCGGGTCCGACGGCCGCCGCGACCTGCCGGAACGTGTTCGAGCTCTCCGGGGCCGCGACCCGCAGGATCGGCGCCGTGACCGCGGGGCCGGGGCCGTGCTGCGCGAAGCTTCGGACGGTATAGGCGCCGATCCCGCCGCCGACCAGCACGGCCACCACCAGCAGGGCGCCGAGCGTTCGCTGTCTGAGCTGCATCATCGATCGTCCTCCGCCGTGACCGCGAGCCGAGGGCGTCCGCCCGACCCGGCCCTCACGCGCTGGCCGCGGCGACCTCGCCCGCCAGGAGTCGCCGCAACTCGTCTCCCGCCAGGGTCTCCCGCTGCTTGAGCACCGCCGCCGCATGGAGCAGCGCCGCCTTCCTTGCCGCCAGAAGCGCCCGCACGCGCTCGTACGTCCGCTCCACGATCTGCCGCACTTCCTCGTCGATGGCGCGAGCCGTGTCCTCGCTGTACTCCCGCTCGCCCGCGCCGGGCCAGCCCGGTATGCCGTTCCGCCGGAGGTAGGCGGGCCCGCCGGCCGCGCCGAAGGTGAGCGGCCCGAGCCGCTCCGACATGCCGTACCGCGTGACCATGAGGCGGGCCAGCTCGGTGGCCCGCTCGAGGTCGTTGTGCGCGCCCGTGGAGAGCTCGCCGTAGACCATCTCCTCGGCCACGTGCCCGCCGAGGAGGACGGCGATGCGGTCCTCGAGCTCGGAGCGCCGCAGGAGATACCGATCCTCGGTAGGGAGCTGATAGGTCATCCCGAGCGCCGCCACGCCCCGCGGGATGATCGTGATCTTGTGCACCGGGTCGGCATGCGCGACGGAGAAGGCCACCAGGGCATGCCCCATCTCGTGGTGGGCGACGATGTCGCGCTCGGTCTCGGAGAGGACGCGGCTCTTCCGCTCCAGGCCGGCCACGATCCGGTCGATCGCCTCCTCCAGGTCGGCCATCTCCACCGCGTCCTTGCCCTTGCGCGCCGCGAGCAGCGCCCCCTCGTTCACGATGTTCGCGAGGTCGGCGCCGGAGAACCCCGGCGTGCGGGCGGCGATGACCTGGAGGTTCACACCGGGGCCGAGCCGGACGGCCCGCGCGTGGACGCGCAGGATCGCCTCCCGTCCCCGCACGTCGGGCTTGTCCACGGCGACTTGCCGGTCGAAGCGGCCCGTCCGCAGGAGGGCCGGGTCGAGGACCTCCGGGCGGTTCGTCGCCGCCATGATGATGACCCCGCTGGAGGCGTCGAAGCCGTCCATCTCCACCAGGAGCTGGTTCAGGGTCTGCTCCCGCTCGTCGTGGCCGCCGACAAACCCGGCGACGCCCCCCCGCGTCTTGCCGATCGCGTCCAGCTCGTCAATGAAGACGATGCAGGGGGCCTTTTCCTTCGCCTGCTCGAACAGGTCGCGCACCCGGGCGGCGCCCACCCCGACGAACATCTCGACGAACTCGGAGGCCGAGATGAAGAAGAACGGCACGTCGGCCTCCCCCGCCACCGCCCGGGCGAGGAGGGTCTTGCCGCTCCCCGGCGGGCCGACCAGGAGGACGCCCTTGGGAATGCGGCCGCCGAGCCGCTGGTACTTCTTGGGATGCTTGAGGAAGTCCACGACCTCCATCAGCTCCGCGCGGGCCTCGTCGACCCCGGCCACGTCGGCGAAGGTGACCTTGAGCTCGCGGCGGTCGTAGATCTTCGCCTTCGAGCGGCCGAAGGTCAGGGCCTGCCGGGGCCCGCCCCCCATCCGGCGGATCACGAAGGCCCAGATCGCCGCCATGATCCCGATGGGCAGGAACCACCCGAAGAAGAGCTCCCGGAGGAACGTGGACTCGACCCGGCCGGAGAACTCGACCCGGTGGGCCTGGAGCTCGCCGACGAGGGCGGCGTCGTCGGCTCCCGGGATCCGGATCGTGGAGAAGAGCAGGCGCGGGTTCGTCCCGGTGAGCCGCTCGAGCCAGTCGGAGGCCGCCGTCCCGGCCTCCGGCACGGCCTCTTTCTTCAGGGTGCCGCGGATCTCTTTCTCCCCGAACGAGACGCGGGCGACCTTGTCCTCGCGCACCAGCTCGAGGAAGCGGCTCATGGGCACTTCCTGGATGCGGGGGGCGAGGAGCCAGCTCTGGAGGAGGACGAGGACGACCACGCCCAGCGCGACGTACAGGGCCGAGAACTGGGCTTGCTTGCGGGCCTGCCGCTTCATGGAAACCCCGAAAAAAGGCTAACCGAAGGGGTGGGGGCTGTCAAACTTGGGCCGATTTCCCTCGCATTTACGCCGGGCCCGCCGGCCTTCCCCGCGGGCCCGGCCGAGGGTGCCCGCCGCTTTGACACGCGCTGGCCCCGGCGGTATGGTGGGGCCATGTCGGGCAGCCGGCTCGGACTCGCGGCAGCGGGGCTTCTCGGGGTGGGCCTCGTCGTCCTCCTTGCACTCCCGGCGCACGCGCAGGCGCCCGCCGCGCCCGTTCCCGACGCCGCGGGCGGGCTCGACCTCTCGGTCCGGGCGCGCGCCCTCGGCGTGGCGCCGGAGCCCTACGCGGCGGGCGGCCTCGGGCTCGAGACCATGCGCGCGCCGACAGGGGCCGGGACGACCCGGCTGCCCCGCGTCGAGACACGCGGCAGCGGGCCGGGCCTCTACGTGGGCGTGGTCGTGTGTGACCCCGTCTGGGGCTCGCGCGGTTACGCGATCCGCGCCGACGACGCGGGGAGCCTGCCCGAGGGGCCGCTGCGCGGCGCGCCCGGCTCACGCCCGGACCTCCTGCCGCTCCTCCGCCCGGCGCCCTAGACAGTCAAAGTAGGGCGGCGCCCCCCCTTGAGGAACCCCCCGGACATTGCGCCGGCGGAAGCCGGCGCTCGGAGTGGAGCCCGGTCGCGGTTGCGGTGGTGCGGATGCGAGGCGGGCGGCGTTCACCGACAGCCCCTAGCGCCGTCGCGCGCCCGCGCGCCTAGGGCAGGCTGACCTGGTCCGAGAGCTCGTTCCGGTCGTCCGGCCCGCGCGGGAAGTGCTGCCGGAGCAGGTCGCCCACCTCGCGGACGACCGCCGTGAGGCCCGCCCGTGGGCGGCCCTCCCGGAACTCGGTGACCAGCCGCTCCTTGAGGCGCTCCCAGTAATCATCGGTCACGCGCGCGTGCACCCCGACGTCGCCGATGACGGCGAGCTTCCGGTCGTCGATCGCCACGTAGACGAGCACGGCGTTCCGCGCCGCCGTCCGGTGCATGCCGAGGCGCTCGAAGACCTGGACCGCCCGCGCCATCGGGTCGCCCGGGCAGCGCGCGTCGAGGTGCACCCGGATCTCCCCGGAGGTGGCCGCCTCCGCCTCGCTGACCGCGCGGGCCACGGCCTCGAGGTCGGCCTCGCTCAGGAAGCGACGGACCCAGCGGGGGTGGCGGGCCATCACCATCCCCCGCTCGCGCCGCCGCCGCCGAAGCGACCACCGCCGCCGGTGAAGCCGCCGGAGGAGGCGCCCCCCGACGACCAGCCGCCCCCGCCCCACGAGGAGCCGACCGGCGGCGGGGCGTACCAGCCCCGCCCGCCGCCGGTCCAGCCGCGCCGCCGCGCGCGACTCGTCCTCACCATCTCGCTGATGGCGCCGATGCCGAGGATCAGGAGGAGCACCCCGAAGACCAGAGCGGGGGTGGCCGGCAGCGCCGACGGCGTCCCCCGCGCCGGCGCGGCCGGCGCCTGGTACGTGCCCGCGATGGCCTGCGCGATCGCGTCGAGCCCCGCCTCGATCCCATCGGCCAGCCGACCCTCCCGGAAGCGGGGCGCCACGACGTCGCGGATGATCGAGGCGGCGAGGGCGTCGGTCAGCGTGGGCTCGAGGCCGTAGCCGACCTCCAGGCGCATCCGGCGATCCTCCAGGAACACGAGGAGGATCACGCCGTTGTCGAGGCCCTTCTGGCCGATGCGCCAGGCCTGGGCGAGGCGGATCGAATAGTCCTCGAGGCTCTCGCCGCGGAGCGAGGGGAAGATGGCGACGACGACCTGGTTGCTGCTGGTCCGCTCCCGCTCGGCGAGCTTCTCCTCGAGGCGCTCGCGCTCGCCCGCCGGGAGCGCGCCGGCATAGTCGTTGATCCGGCGGGTGGGTGGCGGCGGCACCGCGAGCTCGGCGGACGCGACCGCCAGGCCGCCGAGGAGGAGGGCGAGGAGGAGGAGCGCCCGCGAGACCACGGCGATCGGCCCGGCGCTCAGCGCTGGACCTTCGGCTGAAACGGGGACCGGGGGGGCGGGCCGGGCCGAGACGCGAGCAGCCCCAGGACGCAGGGAGGAGGCGGCCCGAGGCGTATGCCGCATACGTTGAGGTGCGCCGAGGGCCCCACAGGCCGGAACGGCCGCGCGGCCGTAGGCCGAGCGCGTCCCGGCCGTGATGCAGAACGTCGAGATGCGACGCGGATCGGGCCGGCCCCCCTCAGAACTGGACCTTCGGGGTGGCCTGACTCCCCGGCGCCGCCTCGAAGTAGGCCTTCTCCTTGAAGCCGCGGAAGGAGCCGATCACGCTCCCCGGGAAGCGCTTGAGGAAGGTGTTGTAGTCGCGCACGGCTTCGTTGTACCGCATCCGCTCCACGGTGATCCGGTTCTCCGTGCCCTCGAGCTGGCTCTGGAGGGCCAGGAAGTTCTGGTTCGACTTGAGCTCCGGGTAGCGCTCGACCGTGACGAGGAGGCGGCTCAGCGCCCCGCCCAGCTGGTTCTGGAGCTGCTGGAAGCGCTGGACCGCTTGCGGATCGCTCAGCATCTCCGGCGTGAGCTGGATCCCCGTCGCGCTGGCCCGGGCGCGCGTGACCTCCTCGAGCACCGTCCGCTCCTGGGCGGCGAAGCCGCGCACGGTCTCGACGAGGTTGGGGATCAGGTCGGCCCGCCGCTGGTAGACGTTCTGGACCTGCGCCCACTTCTCGTTCACCGCCTGCTCGCGGCTCACCAGCTCGTTGCCGATCCCGACGGCCCAGGCGCCGACGCCGACCAGGACGACGGCGAGGACGAGGAAGAGCACCAGGACGACGCCGAGGCCTCTCATCGGGCCGCGATTATACCACCCGAGCCTTTCGGTCGACGCCGGAGGACGAGCGCGCCGGCGACCAGCACGAAGCCGGCGCCCCCGACGGCGAGGCGCTCGCCGAGGAGCTCCGCCGCGCCGCCCAGCAGGAGCGGGCCGACGATCATCCCGGTGTCGAGCGCGACGCGGAAGCCCGCGAGGTGAGCCGGCGCGATCGGGATGCCGGCGCGGTCGGCGAGGACCGTCGCGGGGATCATCCAGACGGCGAAGCCGCCCCCGATGAAGACGAGCCCCAGGACGAAGAGCGCGGGCCGCGCCGCGGCCGCCAGGACGAGGGCGCCGAGCGTGACCGAGAGCGCCCCGCCCAGGAAGAACGGCTCTCGTCGCACCCGGTCGATCACGAGGGCAAGCGCGAACAGCCCGACGAGCTCGGCCAGGTAGCCCGCGCCGAGCGCGAGCCCGATCGCCGGCGCGCCGAGCCCGTAGCGTCCGTGGCCCAGCAGGGGGACGAGGGTCGTGAAGAGGCCCGCCCAGGTGAGCGCCATGGCGAAGCCGGCGGCGTAGATCGGCCCGAGCGCATGGACGTCGTCGCGGCGGAAGGCGCCGACGCCGCCCGCGGCGGTGGGTGGGCGCCGGCCGGCCAGCGGGCCGATCCGCGGCCAGGCGAAGAGGCCGACCAGCAAGACCGGGCCGAGCGCGACGAAGACCGCGCGCCAGCCCGCCGCGCGCGCGAGCGCCGCGGCCAGCACGCCCCCGACGGCGAGGCTCAGGATGGCCAGGCCCTCGAAGAGGTTCGTGAGCCGCCCCCGCCACGCGGGCGCCGCCGACTCCAGCAGCTCGGCGAACAGGGCGAGAAAGGCCGCGGAGCCGCCCAGTCCCATGAGGAGCCGTCCGGCGAGCAAGGCCGGAAAGGCCGGGGCCAGCCCGCAGACGAGCGAGCCGGCGACGAGGCCGGCGATGCCGACGAAGACGGCCGTGCGCGTTCCCTGCCGCGCGCGCAGCCAGCTCGTCGGATAGCTGCCGAGGAGCCGGCCGACGGCGTAGACCGTGTTGACGAGGGCCGCCTCCACGGTCGAGAGCGCCCATTCCGCGGCGATCAGCGGGAGGAGCGGCGGGAGCATCCCGACGGTGAAGGCGGTCAGGACGTCGAGCCCGTAGAGCGGGAGGAGCGGGGCGAGGGCGGCGCGGAACGGCCGCGTCTCGCCGGAATCGGTCACGCGGCCGGGCTCAGCCGGCCCGCCGCGCGTGGAGGGCGCGCCAGAGGCGCTCGGGCGTGATCGGCAGCCGCGTGACGCGGACGCCGACCGCGTCGAAGACCGCGTTGGCGATCGCGGGCGCGGTGGGGACCATCGCCGGCTCGCCGATCCCGCGCGCGCCCCACGGACCCATCCCCTCGCCCGACTCGAGGACGATCGAGGCCACGTCCGGGACGTCGAGCGCCGTCGGGATCAGGTAGGTCATGAGGTTGGGGGTGAGCGTGACCCCCGCCGCGACCCGGTCCTCCTCGAGGAGCGCGTAGCCGATCCCCATCGCGACGCCGCCCTCGATCTGCCCCTCGACGGAGTTCCGGTTGATCGCCCGCCCGACGTCGTAGCAGGCGGCGATGCGGCGGACCTGGACCTCGCCGGTCACCTCGTCCACCTCGACCTCGGCCGCCTGCGATCCGAAGGTGAAGTCCGGAAAGACCTTCCCCTGCCCCGTCTCGAAGTCCATCACCTGCCCGGCCGGCGCCTGGTAGATGGCGAACGCCGAGCGCGGCCGGTGCGAGCGCGCGCACGCCGCCGCCAGCTCCTTGAAGGCAACCTTCCGCTCGCCGTCGCCGCGCGCGATCGCCATCCCGTCCGTCAGCTCGACGGCGGCGGGGTCGACGCGGAGGAGCTCCGCCGTCTGCGCCACCAGGGTCGCGCGGAGCTCGCTCGCCGCCTTGTGCACCGCGGAGCCGGACATGTAGAGCTGCCGGGTGGCGGTCGTCGTGCCGGCGAGCGGCGTGAGCGCCGAGTCGCCGATGTGCACGGCGATCTCCTCCGAGCGCACGCCGAGGACCTCGGCCGCGATCTGGACGAGCGCGGCGGCCTGGCCGCCGCCGATGTCGGGGACGCCGGTGCGGATCAGCACGGTGCCGTCCATCTGGAGCTCGATCCACGCGCTCGACCAGTCGTGGAGCCAGACGATCCGGCCGTACGCGGTGAGCGCGGAGGCGACGCCGCGCCCGACGCGCTTGCCAGGGGCCGAGGGCGGCGCCGGCGGGCCGAGGGCCGAGACGGCGCGGCGCGCCGTCTCGGGCAGCAGCACGGCGGTCTCGAGCTCCTGCCCGGAGGCCAGCCGCTCGCCCTTCCGGAGGTAGCTCCGCTCGCGGAACTCGAGGGGATCGAGCCGGAGGGCGCGCGCGAGCGCGTCCATCTGGCTCTCGTAGGCGAAGGCCGGCTGGGCCGAGCCGAAGCCGCGGAACGCGGAAGTCGGCGGGTTGTTGGTGAGCACGGAGACCCCGTCCACCTTCACGTGCGGGACGCGATACGGCCCGGCCGCGTGGACCATCGCGTAGAGGAGCGTGAGCGGCGAGAGGTAGGCGTAGGCCCCGGCGTCCGAGATCAGCTCGACCTCGAGGGCGACGAGCGTGCCGTCGCGCTTGGCGCCGTGCTTGTACCGCATGACGAACGGATGGCGCTTGGTCGGCGAGAGGATCGACTCCTCCCGCGAGTAGCAGAGCCGCACGGGCCGCTTCGTCTTCCAGACGAGCAGGCCGAGAAAGACCTCGACCGTGACGTCCTCTTTCCCGCCGAAGCCGCCCCCGATGTAGGGCGCGATGAGCCGCACCCGGGCATGGGGGAGCCCGAGGACGTTCGCCACGTCGCGGAAGTGCTCGATGACCTGGGTCGCCACGCGGAGGGTGATGACGCCGTCCTCGTCGAGCCAGCCCACGCCCGCCTCCGGCTCGATGAAGGCGTGGTCGATGAACCCGGTCCGATACGTCTCGGCCACGACGACGTCGGCCTCGCGGAAGCCGGCCTCGACGTCGCCCTTCCGGATCTTCCACCGGGAGATGACGTTGCCGCTCGGCTCGAGCTGGGGCGCCCCGGGCCGCATGGCCTCCTCGGGGTCGAACACGCCCGGGAGGTCCTCGTACTCGACGCCGACCAGGCGGGCCCCCTCCTCCGCCGCCTCCTCCGTCTCCGCGGCGACGAGCGCGACCGCCTCGCCGAGGTAGCGGACCACCTCGTCGGCCAGCACCTGGGTCCGCGCGCGCAGCGGGCCGACGGTGGTGGTCTGCCCGGGCACGTCGCTGAAGAGCACGTTGTTCGGCACGTCCCGCGCGGTCAGCACGCCCTTGACGCCGGGCAGGGCTTCGGCCCGGCTCGTGTCCACCTTGAGGAGCCGCGCCGACGCGCGCGTCGCGCGGACGACCTTGGCGTGGAGCATCCCGGCCAGCGCGAGGTCGTCGGCGTAGCGGAGGCGCCCGTGGACCTTGTCGCGGGCGTCGTGCCGCGGCGCCCGCGTGCCCACGATCCGGAAGCCGCCCTCGCTCACGGGTGTCGCCGGCGTCCCGGCCGTGTCATCGGGCCGCGAGCTGCCGGGCGGCCGCCTCGGCCGCATCCACGATCTTGTGGTAGCCCGTGCAGCGGCAGAGATTGCCGCCGATGGCTTCGCGGATCTGCTGCCGCGTGGGCCGCGGGTGGGCCTGGAGGAACGCCGCGAGCGAGACGAGCATGCCGGGGATACAGATCCCGCACTGCGCCGCGCCCAGCTCGACGAACGCCGCCTGGAGGGGATGCTCGACCCCGGCGCCTCCGAGGCTTCGCACGGTCGTGACGCTCTTCCCGTCGGCCTGCACGGCGAGGGCCAGGCACGAGTTGATCGCCTTCCCCTCCAGCACGACGGCGCAGGCCCCGCAGTCCCCGCGCTCGCATCCGGACTTGACCTCCGTGGCGGCGAGGCGCTGCCGGAGGACCCAGAGCAGGGTCTCGTGCGGCTCCACCGCGACCCGCGTGCGGTCCCCGTTCAGGGTGAGCTCGATCGTGCGCACGGCTACGGCCCGTCCCGGACCACGGCGAGCCCGCGCGCCACGAGCCCCCGCACCATCGCCTGCCGGTACTCCAGGGAGCCCCGGACGTCGCTGATCGGCCGGGCCGCGGCGGCCGCGAGGTCGGCGGCCCGCGCGATCCGCGGGGCCGTCAGCGGCTCGCCGACGAGCGCCGCCTCGGCCTCGGCCGCGCGGAAGGGCCGGGGGGCGACGGCGCCGAGGGCGATCGCCGCCGCCCGGCAGCGGCCGGCCGCGTCCGACTCGACGCGGATCGCCACGCTCACCACCGCGATCGCGCCGCCGCGCTTGAGCCCGAGCTTGTAGAAGAACTGCGCGCCCCCCGTCACGGGCACGTCCACCGCGTGGACGAGCTCGCCGGCCGCGAGCGCGGTGCGGCGAGGACCGAGGAGGAACCCGTCCAGGGCGAGCACGCGGTCGCCCGACGGCCCGGCCAGCCGGACCCGCGCGTCGAGCGCCAGGAGCGGGACCACGAGGTCCGCGCCCGGGCTGGCGTTGGCGAGGTTCCCGCCGAGCGTCGCCCTGTTGCGCGTGAGGAAGTCGGCGAACTCCCGCGCCGCCTGGTGGAGCGCGGGCAGTCGCTCCGCGACGAGCGGCGAGGCGACGAGCTCGGCGACGGTCGTGCCGCCGCCGAGACGCACCCCGCCGTCGGCCGGCTCGATCCCCTGGAGGTCGGGAAGCTCCGAGACGTCGACGAGCAGCCGCGGAGCCTGGCGCCGCTCGCGCATGTCGACGAGCAGATCGGTCCCCCCCGCCAGCGGCCGGGCGTCCGGGTGCTCGGCGAGCAGGGTCGCCGCCTGGGGCAGCGAGGTCGCGCGCCGATACTCGAAGCGGGGCAGCAGCATCTCAGCTCACTGCGATCCGGCGGCTACTCGCCGAAGATCACGATGGGCGTCTCGACCGGGCTCCCGGTCGTGCCCTCGTCGACGAAGATCCGGATGTCCCGCTGGCCGGGGGCGTCCCGGGTGAGGATCTGGATGTTCTGGGTGCTCGGCGACGTGCTCCCGAAGCTCGACGTCGAGCGCGCGCCCCCGAAGCCGCCCACGCCGGTCAGGTCCTGGATCGTCACCCGCGTCGCGGTCGTCGGGCCCGACGCCGGGCTCGCCGGCGGCGCCGCGGTCGTCACGCCGGGCGGAGCCGACACCGGTCGCGGCCCGTCCACGGTGACGCGGAAGGTCCGCGCGTCCGTCGCGGTGCTGCCGAAGCTCGTCGTCCCCGAGCCACCGGCGAACCCGGAGACCCCGCGGCTCCCCTGGACCGTCACGGTCGTCGAGGTCGTGCCGCTGGGCGCCGGCGCTGGCGTGGCGGCCGGCCGGCCGACGATGATCGGCAGGATCACGCGGGATTGCGCCGCCGCGTCCACGGCGCCGAGGAGCCCGAGCGCAAGGCCGGCCATGCTCACCACGATCGTCCGCATCTCACACCCCCGTTCCCCCGCCCTGGATGGCGGGAATCAGCGTCACCTCGTCTCCATCGCGCAGCACGGTGGCGTCCGCCGCCGACTCGCCGTTGACCGCGGCGTGGAGCTCGAGGGCCGAGAGCCCGAGCCGCTGCATCGCCTCGAACACGGTCGCGCCCCCCGGCAGCTCGAGGCGGATCCCGCCGGGCCCATCCCCGCCGCGGGCCAGGCCGAAGACGTACTTCACCGTGACGACCACGATACCTGTCATAGCACCCGCTAGCGTCGCCGTCCAGCGCGCCGCCGGGGGCGGCTCGCCCGTCTGGCCGGCTTCCGGGGCGCCGGCCGGCGCGGGGTGACCGCGATCGCCTCGACCTCGAGGAACAGCCCCGGGCGGGCCAGCGACTGGACGACGACACCGGTGTTCGGCGGGTACACGCCGTCGGGAAAGAGCTTCGGGTATTCGCGCTTCCGCCAGTCGGCGAAGACCGCGAAGTCCTCGTACCGCGTCAGGAACGTCGTGAACTTCACCACGTCGCGGAACGCGCAGCCCGCCTCGCCCAGCACGGCCGCCAGGTTCCGATAGACCTGCGCCGCCTGGGCGGCGAAGTCGCCTTCGCCGACGACGCGGCCGCTCGCGTCCATCGCGACCTGCCCGGCGACGAAGACGAGTCGGCCCGGATCGACCTCGAAGCCTGCCGAATACATCCCGATCGGCTTGCCGTCGCCCGTGGGCGTGAGCACCTTCCGCGCCATCGATCGCCTCCCAGGCTATGCCCGCGCCACGCGCGGGGGCATGTTTGGATCCATCGACGCGCCGCCGCGGGTGGCGCCGGCGGCGCCTCCGGAGCGGGCGGGCGGAGTGGGACCCCTTCGCGCTCCTGTCGCCGTTCCACGAACGGCGGCAGGGCGCGAACGGGTGACGGAGCCCGCCCCGACGGAGGCAAGCCGGCGACAGGACCCGCGGCAGGCGCGGCTGAAGCTACACATCCCAGCCGCCGTCGACGGTGAGGCACTGGCCCGTCATGTTCCGGGACTCCTCGCTGCAGAGGAAGCAGACGGCGCCGGCGACGTCCTCCGCCGTGGTGACGCGCTTGAGCGCCATCTCCGCGACGTACTCCGCATGGACCTGCTGGGGCGTCCAGCCGCGCTTCTTCGCCTTCTCCCGGCAGAGCCGCGCCATGCGGTCGCCGCCGACGATGCCCGGGGCGACGCAGTTGACGTTCACGCCGTACGGGCCCACCTCGAGCGCGACCGTCCGCGTGAACCCCCGCACGGCCCACTTCGAGGCGGAGTAGGCCGCCCGGAGCTTGTAGCCGCGGAGGCCCGAGGTCCCGGCGATGTTGACGATCTTCCCGTGCCGCTGCGCGATCATGTGGGGGACGACGTGCTTGGTCGGCAAGAACGTCCCCCGGAGGTTCACCGCCAGCACCTCGTCCCAGTCCTCCACCGTGATCTCGTGGACGGGCGTCTCGATCGGGCCCGTCGTCCCGGCGCAGTTGACCAGGATGTCGATCCGCCCGAAGCCGTCCCGGGCCGCCGCGGCCATGGCGCGGACCGAGGCCTCCTCTCGCACGTCGGTCGGCACGACGAGCGCCTTCCGGCCGAGCGCTCGGACCTCGCCCGCCAGGGCCTCGAGCGGCGCCGCCTCGCGGGCCGCCAGCACGAGGTCCGCGCCTTCCCCGGCCAGGCGGAGCACGATCGCGCGCCCCATGCCCTTGGCCCCGCCCGTCACGATCGCGACCTGGTCGCGGAGCCTCATCCCGGCTCCGCGACGTATCCCTCGAGCCGGTCCCGTGCCGCGAGGGCCGGCGGGCGCTCGACCGGGGGGCCGTAGCCGCCGCCCCCGGAGGTCTCGATGAGCACCACGTCGCCCGGCTCGAGCCGGAGGGTTTCCTTGCCCTTGACGTCGCGCCGCGCGCCCCCGCGGTCGAGCGTGATCCGGAACGTCCGGCCATCGGCGCCGCCGAAGGCGCCCCACGGGGGCACGACCCGGCGCTCGAGCATCGTCGTGAGCGTGGCCTCGGCGAGCAGGCGGTACGCCCGGCTGAGGCCGCAGCCGCCGCGGTAGGTCCCCGCCCCGCCGCTCCCCGGACGGAGGGCGTGGTGCAGGAGCTCCACCGGGTACTCGGTCTCGATCACCTCGGCCGGCGTGTTCATCACGTTCGACATGTGGACCCGCACGGCGTGGCCCCCGTCGCGGTGGGCGCCGGCGCCCTCGCCGCCCCCGTGGACCTCGTAGAGGATCTGCCAGCGACCGTCGCGTCGCGTGCCGAAGATGAGCAGCCCCGCCGTCGTCGGCCCACCGGCGGTGATCCGCTCGGGAATGGCCCGCGCCAGCGCCTTGTAGCAGGCGTCCACGACGCGCTGCGAGGTCTCGTGGTTGCCGCCGACGACCGGCAGGTCGGCCGGCGGGTCGAGGATCGTGCCGGGGGGGATGCGCACCGCGATCGGACGATAGCAGCCGTCGTTGCCGGGGACGTCGGGCGCCACCAGCGACTTGAGGCTGTAGTAGACGGCCGAGCAGGTCACGAAGGGGGTCGCGTTCACCGGGCCCTTGACCGCGGCGCCGGTCCCCGCGAAGTCGAACGTCGCGCGGTCGCCCTCGACGGTGACGGTCACGCGGACCGGCACCGGCCGGTCGTCGTGGCCGTCATCGTCCACCCAGTCCTCGCCCGCGTAGACGCCGGGCGGAATGGTGCGGATCGCCGCGCGCATCTCGGCCTCGGCGGCCGCCATCAGGCGGTCGAAGCACGCGGTGAGCACGCGCACGCCGTAGCGCTCGACGAGCTCGCGGAGCCGCCGCGCCGCCACCCCGGCGGCCGCGTACTGCGCGAGGCAGTCCCCCTCCCGCTCCTCGCGTCCGCGCACGTTCGCCATGACGAGGTCGAAGGCCCGGGTCGGCCCCCGCCGATCGAAGACCTTGATCGGCGCGATCCGGAGCCCCTCCTGGAAGGCGTCGCTCGCCCACGGCACGTACGAGCCGGGGACCGCGCCCCCGATGTCGGCCCAGTGGGCGAGGCTGATGGCGAAGGCCAGGAGGCGCCCGCCGGCGAACACGGGCCGGATCGCCTTCACGTCGGGCAGGTGGTTGCCGCCGACCTCGGGCAGGTTCAGGTAGTAGACGTCGCCCTCGCGGAGGTCGCGGCGCGGCACCCGCTGGAGGAACTTCTTCACGGTGAAGGCCATGACCCCGAGGTGGATCGGGATGTCGCGGCCCTGGGCGATCAGCCGGCCCCGCGCGTCGGTGAGCGCGCTCGAGAGGTCGCCCGCCTCCTTGAGGAGCGGCGAGCGGGCCGAGCGCATGACGATGACGCTCATCTCCTCCGCGATCGCGAGGAGCGCGTGGCGCACGACCTCGAGGGTGATCGGACTGATCCCGCCCCTCATCGGGCGATCTCGATCACGAGGTTGCCGAACCGGTCCACCGTCGCGACCTGGCCCGGGTAGACGAGCGTGGTGGCCCACGGATCTTCGACCAGCGCCGGGCCCTTGAGTGACTGCTCCGCGGCGAGGTCGGCGCGCCGGTAGACCGGGAGCGCCATCTCGCCGACGTCGGTGAAGTAGGCGCGCTGCTCCGCCCCCGGTGTCCCCGGCCCGGCGCCCCCGCGCCACTCGGGGAAGTCCACGCCGGGGACGGGGATCGCCGCGCGCACGCGCAAGTTCACGCACTCCCTCGCCTCGCCGGTCGCGTACGAGTAAAGCCGCTGGTGGAGCGCCTGGAAGTCGCGGGCGAGGCCGGCGAGGTCCCCGCGCCACGGCACCTCGAGCTCGTAGTTCTGCCCGGCGTAGCGGACGTCCACGCTCCGCGCGAGCTGGATCGCCTCGGCCGGGTGGCCCTCGGCCAGGAGCGGCGCGCGCACGACGGCGGCGAGGCGCTCGAAGCGGAGGTCGAGCTCGGCGGCCTCCAGGCGGTCCAGGCCGCGGCGGAAGGTCTGGACCTGGTCGTAGGCCAGCTCGGTCACGGCGCAGCCCAGGGCGGAGAAGACGCCGGCGTGCGCCGGCACGACGACCCGCGACATCCCGAGCGCCTGCGCCAGGCGGCCGGCGTGCAGCGGCCCCGCTCCGCCGTAGGCGATCAGCGCGAACTCCCGGAGGTCGAAGCCGCGCTGGACCGAGATCAGCCGGATCGCCCGCATCATGGCCGCGTTCGCGACCTCGAGGACGCCGGCCGCGGTCTCCCGGACGCCGAGCCCGAGGCCCGCCGCGAGCGGGCCGAGCGCCGCCTCGGCGGGCGCGCGATCCACGCGGATCGTCTCGCCGAGCAGCGCGTCGGCCCGGAGCGTCCCCGCGACGACGTGGGCGTCGGTCACCGTGGGCGCCTGGCCTCCGAGGCCGTAGCAGGCCGGCCCGGGGCGGGCCCCGGCGCTCGCCGGGCCGACGCGAAGCGCCCCGGCCGCGTCCACCGCGGCCAGCGACCCGCCGCCCGCTCCGATCGACTCGACGGCCAGCGAGGGGAGGCGGACGGGGTGGCCGCCGAGGCGGCGCTGCGGCAAGGTCTGGGCCGCGCCCTCCACGATCAGGCAGACGTCGGTCGTCGTCCCGCCCATGTCGAAGGCGATGGCGTGCCGGATCCCGAGCCGCGTGGCGAGGAAGCGCGAGGCGGCGACCCCGCCCGCCGGGCCCGAGACCGCCATGGCGAGCGGCCGCGCCCGGGCCGCCGCCGCGGACATCATGCCGCCGTTCGACTGGAGGAGGTGGAGCGGCCCGGGGGCGCCGGCCGCGGCGAGCGAGGCCTCGAGGTCGGCCAGGTACCGGTCGGCGAGCGGCATCACGGCGGCGTTGAGCACGGTGGTGGCGGCCCGCTCGTACTCGCGGAACTCCGCGTTCACCTCGTGGGACGCCGAGACGTAGGGGGAGACCGCCGCGCACGCCGCCTTGAGGCGCGCCTCGTGCGCCGGCTCGGCATAGGCGTGGAGGAGGCAGATCGCGACCGCCTCGACCCCCGCCGCCCGGAGGGCGGCCACGAGCGCGGGCAGCTCCGTCTCCGCCAGCGGCGTGACGACGCGCCCGTCCCCGCCGACGCGCTCGGTCACCTCGAACCGGAGCCGCCGGGGGACGAGCGGCCCCGGTCGCGGTGGGACGTCGAGGCGATAGAGGTCGAGCCGGTTCTGCCGCGCGATCTCCAGCACGTCCCGGAACCCCGCCGTCGTGACGAGCGCCGTGCGGGCGCCCCGCCCTTCCACGATCGTGTTCGTGACGATCGTCGTCCCGTGCGCGATCGCGGAAGGCGCGGCGCCGAGGGCCGCGAGCCCGTAGAGCACGCCGCGTGCCGGCGCGTCTGCCGTGGTGAGCACCTTCCGCGAGCGGATCGACCGGGACGCCGCCTCGATGGCGACCAGGTCGGTGAAGGTGCCGCCGACGTCGACGCCGACGCGGCCGGTCACGAGCCCGCGCGAGAGCGGCTCATGCGGCAGCCGCCCGGCTCGGCTCGCCGAGGCTCACCGGGGCCGCCACCACGGCAGGTAGTGGGTGAGGAAGCGCGCCGCCTCGGGGCCCCCTTCGCTCACGCCGAGCGCCGCGCCGCCGGCGGCATAGACGCCCGCCGCCGCGCCCCCGATCGCCAGGACGCCGAGCGCGGCGCCGCCGAGCGCCACGAGCCCGATGGCCAGCCCCCCCAGGGCGAGGCCGCCGAGCGCGCAGCCGCCCACCGGGACGAGGCCGAGGGCGAGCCCGCCCACCGGCAGGACCCCCACCGCGATGCCGCCGACCGCGAGGACGCCGGAGGCGACGTCGCCGACCGCGACGATGCCCGTCGCGTGGCCGCGCCACTCCCCCCGCGCCGGATCGGCCCCCAGGGCGACGTCCACCAGGGGCACGCCCCAGCAGCGCGCCTTCGACGACCAGCGGACGACCCGCGCGCCGGTGGCCACGGGGTGCGGGCCCCCCGCTACTTCCGCTCGGACCACTTCGGGATGGGGTAGATCACCTCGCGGGTCGCCACCTCGAAGGGGTAGACCGTGAAGTACTCGCCGCCCTGGATCTGCTGGAGGATCGCCTTCACGCCGGTGTTCTGGCCGCTCTCGTCGAACCGGACGCCGGTCCAGGGCATGATGAGCTCGCCGGCCGGGACGCTCGTCTCCCGGAGCGCCTTCTGGATCGCCTCGGGCCTGGTGGAGCCGGCCCGGTTGATCGCGTCGGCGAGGACCATGAAGCCGGTGAAGGCGCGTGCCGGCACGTCGGAGAGGTCGCGGCCGCCGGAGTGCTTCCGGAAGAGGTCGTTGACCTGGCGCACGAGCGGCTTCGTCTTGCCGAGGTCCAGCGCGAACGGCGCCCGCGTGATGTGCCCCTCCGCGTCCTTCCCCGCTCGCTCCAGGAACGTCGGGTCGGTCCAGCCGGCGTCCTGCGCGACCACGAGCTTCGGATTGTAGTCGAGGTTCTTGGCCGCGCTCACGAAGAGGATCGCGTCGGACGTGTACGAGGAGGGCAGGAAGACGTCGGCGTTGGAGGCCTTCAGCTTGCCGACCTCGGCGTCGAGCGACGTGGTGCGGGCGCGGTACTGGATCTTCACCGCCACCTCGTACCCGTACTTCCGGGCGAGCTCGTCCTGGACCTTGGCGGAGTCGGAGCCGAACAGGGTGTCTTCGTGGAAGATGGCCACCGAGCGGAACTTGACGCCGCGCTTCTTCTCCAGGTCCCGCATGAAGTCGAACATCACCTGACTGAAGTGGCCGTCGTGGGGACTCGTGCGGAAGAACCACTTGAAGCCCCGCCCCGTCAGGCCCGGGGAGGAGGACTCGGCGTTCAGGAACGGCACGCCCATCCGCTCGGCGACCTGGCTGGCCGTCGCGGTGACGCTGGAGAAGTAGGCGCCGAACAGCGCGTGGACCTTTTCCTGGGTGATCATCCGCTCGGCCTCGGCCTGGCCGACGTCCGGCTTGCCCTGGTGGTCCGCGACCACGACGCGGATCTTCGCACCGCCGAGCCGCGGCAGGCCGCCGCCCTTCGCCAGCGGCAGCGGCAGGTTGGCGCCGGCATTGACCAGCTCGACCGCCGTCTTGACCGCGGCGACGGAGTCGAGGCCGACCTGTGCCACCGGCCCCGACATCGGGTAGAGCACCCCGATGACGACCTCGTTCTGTGCGGAGGCCGGCACGGCCGCGGCCAGCAGCAGGGCCGCCGCCGCGATGAGAGGAACGCGTCGAATCATACTCACCGTCTCCAGTACCCGGGCCGAGACCCGAGCAGCCCTAGGACGCAGGGAGGATCGGCCCGGGCATCACCGCCGCTCGGACCACTTGGGAATCGGGAAGACCACCTCACGCGTCGCCATGTCGAACGGCCACACGGTGTAGTACCGCCCGCCCTGGAGCTGCATGATGATCGCCCGCACGCCCACGTTCTGGCCGGTCTCGTCGAACCGGACGCCCGTCCACGGGACGATCAGGTCGGCCGGCTTGATGTCGGTCTGGGCGAGCGCCCGGCGGATCGCCTCGGGCTCCGTCGAGCCGGCCCGGTTGATCGCGTCCACCATCGTCACGAGCCCGGTGAAGGCGCGCGCCGGCAGGTCGTAGAGGTCCTTGTTCGCGCGCGCCCGGTACGGCCCGTTGAGCGCCTTGGCCAGCGGGTTCTGGTCGAGACGGTCGGAGGGGAACGGCGACCGCGACATGTAGCCGTCCGAGTCCTTCCCCGTCTGCTCGACGAACTTCGGGTCGATGTGGCCGGCGTCCTGGGCGATGATCATCCTGGGATTCCAGTCGAGCTCCTTCGCCGTCCGGACGAACAGCACGGCGTCGGACTGGTAGGACGTCGGCAGCCAGACGTCGGGGTTGGCCGCCTTGAGCTTCTGCACCTCGGCGGTGAGGGACGTGCTCGCCGCCCGGTAGGGGAAGTCCGCGACGATCTTGTAGCCGTACTTCTGGGCGAGCGTCCGCTGGACGCGCGCCGAGTCGGTCCCGAACTGGGTGTCCTCGTGGCTGATCGCGACCGTGTCGATCTTCACGCCCTTCTTCTTCTGGAAGTCGGCCAGGAAATCGAACATGGCCTGGGTGAAGTGCTCGTCGTTGGGCGAGGTGCGGAAGAACCACTTGAAGCCGCGCCTGGTGAGCGCCGGCGAGGCCGACTCGGCCGTGAGGTGGGGAACCCCGAAGCGCTCGGCGACCTGGCTCGTCGTCATGGTCACGCTCGACTGCCAGGAGCCGATGAGCGCGTGCACCTTCTCCTGCGTGATGAGCCGCTCCGCCTCCGACTGCCCGACGTCCGGCTTGCCCTGGTGGTCCACGAAGGCAAGGCGGAGCCGGGCGCCGCCGCCGACGCCCGGCAGACCCTTGAGGCGCTGGTAGAAGGCGCCGGGCAGCATCGGCTCCTTGCCGTTGACCATGTCGGCGAAGAGCTCGTAGACGTGCTTCTCGTCGACGCCGGCCGACGCGGTCGGGCCGCTCAAGGGGTACATGAGCCCGATGACGACCTCCTTCGGCGGCTGCGCGGCGCCGGGCCCGGCGGCGACCGCGAGGACGGCGACGGCGACGGCAAGGGCGAGGCGCTGGCTGGTTTGCATGGCTCCTCCCCGGAAAGGCCGGCGATTACGGGGCAAATCGGCAGCGAGAGCATCATACGGGCGCGCCGAAAGGCCTGTCAAGGCGCCGCCCGGCGCGGGGTGCGCCGGCCGGCCGGGCGCGGCCCGGCGTCTTTGGTGAACGGGCGCCCGGCGGGAGATAATGAGGGCCTTTCGAGGGAGGGCATGCGAGAGCCTCAGATCCTCGTCGTGGACGACGAGCGCGCGATCCGGCAGCTCCTGACGGAAGTCCTGGAGCACTGGGGCTACCGGGTCGCCACCGCGGGGATGACCCGCGAGGCGCTGGACCTCGCGAAGCGCCAGATCTTCGACGTGGCGCTCTGCGACATCCGGATGCCCGAGATCGACGGCATCGAATTCCTCCGCCAGATCAAGCGCCACGATCCCTCCATCGAGGTCGTGATCATGACCGCCTACCCGACGGTCGCGACGGCCGTGGAAGCCCTCAAGCTCGGCGCCTACGACTACCTGACCAAGCCGCTGATCCTCGAGGAGCTGCGCCACCTGATGGACCACATCCTGGAGCGTCGTTTCCTGCGCCAGGAGGTCCACAGCCTGCGGAGCCGGCTCGGCGAGCAGCTCGCGCTCAACGAGCTCGTCGGGGATTCGCCGCAAATGGCGCACGTGAAGGAGCTGATGGTGAAGGTCGCGGCGACCGACTCCCCGGTGCTCATCGAGGGCGAGAGCGGCACCGGCAAGGAGCTGGTGGCGGCGGGGATCCATCGGCTGTCGCCGCGGAGCAAGGGGCCGCTGATTCCCGTCAACTGTAGCGCCATCCCGGCCGACCTGGTGGAGTCGGAGTTCTTCGGGCACGTCCGCGGCGCCTTTTCGGGCGCCGTGGCCGACGCGCTGGGGTTCTTCCGGTCGGCGGACGGCGGGACGATCTTCCTCGACGAGGTCGGCGAGCTGCCCGCGGCGGTGCAGGCCAAGCTGCTACGGGTGCTCCAGGAGAAGGAGATCCGACCGGTCGGAGGCGCGAAGACCTACGTGGTCGACGTCCGGGTGGTCGCCGCCACCAACCGGGAGATCGAGGCCGCCGTCCGGGATGGCGGCTTTCGCCAGGACCTCTTCTACCGCCTCAACGTGGTCCGGATCGTCATGCCGCCGCTCCGCGAGCGCAAGGAGGACATCCCGCCCCTGGTGACCCATTTCGTCCGCCAGTTCAACCAGCGCTTCGGTCGGCAGGTGGTCGGGATCGCGCCGGACGCGATGGCCGCGCTCGTGGCGTACGATTTCCCCGGCAACGTGCGCGAGCTGGGAAACCTCCTGGAGCGCGCCTACGTGCTCGGGGCGCGGGGGCAGCTGACCCTGGCGGACCTCCCCGCCTTCGCCCCCCGGCCGGCCGGTCCGGCCGCGGCCCAGGGCCTCCCCACCCTCGCCCAGGCCGAGCGCGAGCTGATCCTGCGGGCCCTCCAGCTCTACGAGAACGACAAGGAGCAGACCGGCCGCGCCCTCGGCGTCTCGCCTCGCACCATTTACCGCCGCTTGCGGGAGTACGGCCTCCTCTGATGCGTTCGGGGGGGTCTCGGAAGACCCCCC
>JBIOTN010000024.1:0-5059 GCA_044866005.1 Candidatus Rokuibacteriota bacterium
CCGCCGCTCGGAGGGGCCGCCATAACGTGCCGAGGCGCCGAGGCCCTCGTTACGTCTACTACTCCGGGATGCGACGGGTATCGGCACGGCCCCTACGCCTCGATGAAGCGCCGATGCCACAACGTCAGGTTGATCAGCGCCCAGAGCGTGTGGTTGTGGTTGGCCCGGCGCGCCAGGTGCTCGGCGATCATCCAGTTCACGCCATCACGATCGAAGTAGGCGCGGACGACCGTGGAGCTGTTGAGCAGCCGGATCGTGTAGTCGCGGAGCTCCTGCCGGAGCCACTGCTTGAGCGGCAGGCTGTACCCCTGCTTGCCCCGGGTCAGGATGCGGGGCGGGAGCACGCCCCGCAGCGCCCGCCGGTAGATCGCGCGTGTGCGGAAGGCGGGGAACTTGAGGCGGGGCGGGATCGTGGCGGCCAGCTCGACCAGGTGGTGGTCCAGGAGCGGGACCCGCACCTCGAGCGAGTGGGCCATGGACATCTTGTCCACCTTCATGAGCACCGAGTCGGGCATCGTGAACCGCGTGTCCACGAAGATCTCCCGGTCGAGGCGCCGGGTGGACTCGCACCGCTCGAGGGCCCGCCGGATGGGCGCGAAGCGGTCGCGGTCCACCGAGCGCAGCACGGTCTCGCGGAAGAGCTGCGTGTCCAGGGCCGACGAGCCGAAGTACTGCCAGCGCATGTGGCCGCCGCCCGGGTCGAGCCGCGCCCCGTCGACGAACCGGCGGAGGACGACGAGCGGCCCCTTCTTCTGCTCCTGGTCGGGGAGGCGCATCACGAGCGGCTCGATGACGGCCCGGCGGAACCAGCCGGGCACGAGCCGGTAGAGCCGCTCCGCCTTGGCGGCGATGAAGCGATCGTAGCCGATGAAGACCTCGTCGCCGCCCTCGCCGGAGAGGCACACCGTGACGTCCCGGCGCGCCTCGCGGCAGAGGAGGAAGAGCGGAAGGCTGGAGAGATCGGTCATCGGCTCGTCGAGGTGCCAGACCGCCTCCTCGATGAGCGTCGGGGTGATGGGGGCCACCTTGATCTCGCGGTGGTCGGTCCCGTAGTACTTCGCCGCCTCCCGCGCGTACTCCCACTCGCTGAAGGTGGGGTCCTCGTAGCCCAGGGTGAACGTCGGCAGCGGCCCCGACGTCGCCTCGCGCGCGAAGGCGAGGACCGCGGTGGAGTCCAGGCCGCCGGAGAGGAAGAGCCCTTCCGGAACGTCGGACATCATCCACGCGTGGACGGCGTCGCGGCAGACGTCGCGGACGCGCCGCGCGAGCGTCGAGGCGTCCGCGGCCGAGTCGGCGAACCGGAGCTCCCAGTACCGCTCGAGCTCGAGCTTGCCGTCGCGGACCAGCAGGATCGAGCCGGGCGGGAGCTTGCGGATCCCGTGGAACATCGTGGCCGGTCCGGGGACGAACTCGTAGCCGAGGTAGTGGTACGCCGACTGGAGGTCCATCTCCCGCGGGACGTCGGGGTGCTCGAGGATCGCCTTGATCTCCGAGCCGAAGACGAGCCGGTCGGGCCGCTCCGCGTAGTAGAGCGGCTTGATGCCGATCCGGTCGCGGGCGAGGAGGAGCTGGCGCCGCGCGCCGTCCCAGAGCGCGAAGGCGAAGAAGCCGCGGAAGCGCTCGACGCAGCGCGGGCCCCAGGCCTCGTAGGCGTGGACCACGACCTCACTGTCGCAGCGGCCCCGGAAGGCATGGCCCAGGCGCTCGAGCTCGCGCCGCAACGGCGCGTGGTTGAAGATCTCGCCGTTGTAGACGAGCTGGATCGAGCCGTCCTCGTTGGCGATGGGCTGAGAGCCGGCCGGGGAGAGGTCGATGATCTTGAGCCGGCGGGCGACCAGGCCGACCCCGCCGTCCTGGTAGACCCCGCCCTGGTCGGGCCCGCGGTGCTCGATCACCTTCCCCATCGCCTCGAGGAGGTGACCGGGCACGGGCGCCCGGTCACGGAATTCCAGGACCCCCGCGATGCCGCACATCAGAGGTAACCCCGGGTGCGGTACCAGGCCGCCGTCCGCGCGAGCCCCTCGGCGAGCGGCACGCGGGGAACGAAGCCGAGCTCGCGCCGGGCCTTGTCGATCGTGAAGGCGCGCGTCTGGCGGAACCAGTCGGCGCGCCGCCGGAAGAGCGGGGGCTCGATCCCGAGCGGCATGCAGAGGGCCTCGCAGAGGCTCGCCGCGATCCAGAGCGGCAGGAACGGCAGGGAGACGATCCGGACGCCGTGCCCCAGGCTGTCCGCGACCGCGCGAACCAGCTCGTTCAGCGAGACGTATCGATCGTCGCCGATGAGGTAGGTCTCCCCCACCGCCTTGGGGACCTCGGCCCCCAGCTCGAAGGCATCGACGAGGTTGTCGATGTAGCAGGGATGATAGAAGGTCTCGCCGTCGCCGAACATGAGGAAGCGTCCGCGGCGGACCGCCCGGAAGAGCATGAGGAAGCGCCCGGGGTCGCCGGGGCCGTAGATCCCCATGGGCCGGATGACCGTCGCCTCGAGCCCCTGCCGCGCGATCTCCCACAGCAGGAGCTCGCCCTCGTACTTCGTCTGCTGGTAGTAATCCTCGGGCGCGATGGGCGAGCCCTCGTGGCCTGGCACGTCCACGACGTGGCCGTGCACGCCCTGCGTCGAGCAGTAGACGAGGCGCCGCACCTGGTGACGGAGGCACGCCTCCGCCACGTGGCGGGTGCCTTGCGCGTTCACCTCCCAGTACGTCCGCTTCGGCAGATTGATCTGCCGGAACGCCGCGGCGAGGTGGAAGACGACGTCGGTGCCGGCGACGACCCGGTCCACGAGCGCGGCGTCGGTGACGCTCCCCAGCGTGATCTCGGCCCCCCGCGCCGCGAGCTCGGCGTGGAAGAGGCCCGGAGCCGCGTCGAGGATCCGCACCTGGTCCCCGCGGTCGAGCAACCGACGCACGAGGTGGCTGCCGGTGAACCCGGTGCCGCCCGTGACGAGCGCGCGCATGCGGCGAGTATATCACTCGGAGGGGGGCGCGGCCCCCCTTCCGACCGCCCTCGCGGCGTCCGCCGGCGGCGTTCTGATCGATCGGCGGCCGGGGCTGCGTCCCGGCCGTGTCGGCGAACGCTCCGGCCTGCCTCCCCCCGAATCAACCTGAGGCAACATGTCTGATTCCACGTCCACCTGTCCCCTTCAACGACTCCCGAACTCAGTCGGCGGCGTAAACGGCGAGCTCGTGGATGGACCAGTCGAAGATGGGATCGCCCCGGGTCAGCGTCAGCCGCAACGCGCGGAGCACGACCGGCGCGAAGTCGAGCCGCACCGCCTCGACGCCGTCCCGCAGGAGCGCGATCCCGCCCCACCGGTGCGCGCCTTCCCTGCGCACCTCGGCAGCCAGCGGGCGCCAGCCGACGCCGTCCTCCGACCCTTCGAGCCCGAGCCCGCGCGGCGAGTCGGTGGGATACGCCGTCCACAGCCGTACGCCGCGCACGGCCCGCGCCGGCGCGAGGTCGATCCGCACCCAGTCGCCCGGCGTCTGATGCCGCGCGGTGGCCCAGCGGGTCGCCGGATCACCGTCCACGGCGAGCCCCGCGCGCTCCGGCTCGCGCGAGGCCGTGACGCGCAGCGCGACCGCCGGCAGCGCACGCGCGGCGGGAGCCGGCACCGGCGGTGCGTACGCGTAGAGGACGAGGCCGTCCACCGTCGCCTGCGTCATCCCGAGCCCGCTCGCGCGCGCGGCGCTCGCGAAGCCTTCGGCGTCGGCCGGCTCGAGGAGCACGGCGGTCTCCGGGGTCCAGCGAAACGGCGCGAGGAGCATCCCGACCGGACCGATGTAGCCATACGGGTTCAGCCAGAGGTTCGTCGGGACCGTCCAGATCTGGGGATCCGCCAGCGCCACCCGGCTGCCCCACCCGGCATCCGCGTAGAGGCGGGTCGCCCCCGCGGCGCGGAGCGCGCGGGCCAGCGCGACCCCGTCGCCGGCCGGCGGCGTCGGCGCGGGCGCGCCGGTCGCGGCGTAGACGAAGAACTCACGGAGGCTCCACGGCCAGAGCGGGCTCTGTCCGGTTTGCGTGACGCGGACGAAGCGGGCCGGCCGCGGCTCGAGGCGCAGCTCGACGCGGCCGCCCCGCACGCGCGCCATGGGCCGGCCGGCCGACCAGTAGAGGGGGCCGAAATAGCTCGGCAGCGCGAGCCGGCGTGCCCAGGCGCGCCCGTCGAGCGACGTCTCGACCGTGAGCCCGCCGGGGACCTCCTGCATCGCGCCGGGCAGCCAGCGCAAGAGCGCCACCGGCTCCGGCGCGCCCAGGTCGACCTGGATCCACTCGCCGCCCCGCTGGGGGCGGGCGGTGCGCCAGAGCGTCTGGGCGTCCCGATCCACCATCCACGGGGCGGCCTCGGGGCTCTCGCTGGCGCTCACCGCGAGGCGCCCCGGGTCGAGCTCGCGGAGCGCCTCGGGGGGCAGGCGGAAGTCCACGTACGCGCCGCCGAGCCGCGCGACCCTCCGGTAATCGAAGCGGACGCCGAGCGCGTCGAGGTTCGCCTCGAACGTCGCCGAGCGCCGCCGCGCGAACCAGCCGACCGCCGGGGCGCCGTCCACGGCGCGCGCGTACGGCGGATAGATCTCCTGGTAGTGGTCGGAGAAGACGACGCGCTCGGCCGAGAGGAAGGTCAGCGTGCGGCTGCCGAAGTCGCCGGAGTAGAGCCGCCGCGGTCCTTCCCGCGCCAGCGCCGCGACCGCGTCACGCTGGACCCGGACCTCGAACCGCTGCGGGGACGTCGCCGGCGGCGCGAGGTTCGGCAGCTCGCCCTGGAAGGCGCCGGCGACATGGACGAGGAGCAGCGCGGCGACGAGCGAGCCCGCGGCCCACCCCGCGAGTCCCGCCAGCCAGCGGCCGAGGAGGATGGGCAGCGCCGTGTAGAGCGGCAAGAGGTACTTCTGGTCGTGGTCGTCGAGGCCCCGCCCGTACTGCGTGCCCACCGCCGCGCCGAGGTTCGCGACAACCAGGAGGAGGAGCGCCAGGCTGGCGGCGCGCTCGCGCGGGCCGCCACGCCAGACCGCGCGGAGCGCCGCGGCGAGCGCGAGTCCGTACACCCCGGCGAGCGCCAGCG
>JBIOTN010000025.1:0-28084 GCA_044866005.1 Candidatus Rokuibacteriota bacterium
CCGCCGCTCGGAAGCTTCCATAGCGGCCCGATGACGTGTCCCATCGGTTCGGTTACTCCGACACGGGCCTCTAGGAGACCGCGGGGAGGACGCTGACGAAGCGGCGACCGGCCCGGTCCTCGAAGCGGACGTAGCCAGCCGCCGTGGCGAAGAGGGTGAAGTCCACG
Source organism: Candidatus Rokuibacteriota bacterium (assembly GCA_044866005.1). Classification (GTDB taxonomy): domain Bacteria; phylum Methylomirabilota; class Methylomirabilia; order Rokubacteriales; family DASRDR01; genus JBIOTN01. The sequence continues at coordinate 168 of JBIOTN010000025.1, forward strand.
CCGAGCCCGACGTTGCGGCCGGGACGGAAGCGGGTGCCGCGCTGGCGCACGATGATCGACCCGGCGGGAACCCACTGTCCGCCGAACCGCTTGACCCCGAGCATCTTCGGCTGGCTGTCGCGCCCGTTACGCGAGCTGCCGACGCCCTTCTTGTGTGCCATGGCGCTCTCCTGAGCTTACTCGGCCTCGATCCGCGTGATGCGGACCGCGGTGTACCCTTGCCGGTGTCCCTGTCGACGGCGGTAGTTCTTGCGTCGCTTGAACTTGACGATGACCAGCTTGCGGCCCCGCCCCGTCGCCACGACCTGCCCGATCACGCGGGCGCTCCCCACCGAGGCCGGGGCCGCGACCGGCCCGTCGTCGCGTCGCAGGTAGGCCACGTCCCGGAACTCGACCGTCGCCCCCTGCTCGGCGGCCAGGCGCTCGACCCTCACGACGTCCCCTTCGCGGACGCGGTACTGCTTGCCTCCGGTGACGATGACGGCCTCCACGGATCTGCCTCCTCGTGCCCGCGATGGGTCGAAGCGCGCGTGAGCGGACCGAAGCCCTAATTCCACCACACGGATGGAGGGAAGTCAACGCGCGCGCCGGGCGGAGGCCCTCGCCGGGACGCGGGCGCGGTCATCGGCCGGGTCGGGGCCGTCCCCGAGCCGCCGCACGGCCCATGCTAGCATGAGACCGTGCCGCGGCCCCTGGCGTGCCTCGTCGCCCTCACCGCTCTGGCGGCCGTCGCCGTGCTGGGGTTCGTCCCGGCCATCCGCGCGGGGCTCGGTCACGTGCTGGACCTCATCATGGTCTCCGACCTGGCGGGCGTCCGCGACTACCTCCGCGGCTTCGGCGTCTGGGCGCCGCTCGTGTCCGCGCTCCTGATGCAGGTGCAGGCCCTGATCGCGCCGCTCCCGTCGTTCCCCCTGATGTACGCGAACGGCCTGCTCTTCGGGACGCTGTGGGGCGGGCTCCTGTCGTGGGCGAGCGTCCTCGTGTCGGCCATGCTCTGCTTCGGCCTCGCCCGGGGCTTCGGCCGTCCCCTCGTGACGCGGCTCGTGAGCCCCGCGGCGCTCGCGTGGACCGATCGACTGGTGGGGCGATTCGGCCCGTTCGCCGTCTTCGTCGCCCGGCTGCTGCCGCTCACGTCCTTCGACCTCGTGAGCTACGCGGCCGGGCTCACGCCGATGCGCCTCGGCGCCTTCTGCCTGGCGACCGGGCTCGGGATGGCCCCGGCGATCTTCCTCACGGCAGCGGCCGGGGACCTGGGCATCCGGTCGCCGCGCGCGCTCCTCGCCGTGACGCTCGCGATCGCGGGCCTGGCGGTCGGCGCCGTCCTCCTGCGGCCGGCGCTCGTCCGCTGGCTCGGCCCCCACGTCGTCGAGCCGGCGCCAGGGGACGGCTAGAGCCGGAGCCCGCCTCAGCGGGCGCGGTCGAAGTACTCCGCCAGCCGTAGCCGCAAGAACAGGCGCGCCCGGTGCACGCGCGACTTGACCGCAGGCAGGCTGATCCCGAGCATCTCGGCGATCTCGGGGTTCGGGAGTCCTTCCATGTCGTGCAGGACGAAGGCCGTGCGGTAGTCCGCGGGCAGCGTGTCCACCGCCGCCGCGAGTCGCTGCCGCGCTTCCGCCTGGAGCGCCGGATCCTCGACGACCCGGGACCAGTCGTGGACCGAATCCGCCAGGTGGCCGTCGGCGTCGAACGCGGGTAGCAGGGGCTCCAGCGACAGCTCCTCCTTCCCGCGGCGGCCCCGGAGCTTCTGGTAGGCGGCGTTCGCCGTGATCCGGTAGATCCAGCTGCCCAGCGCCGACTCGCCCTTGAAGGTGTCGATCTTCCGCACGACGGTCCAGAGGACGTCCTGGCTGACCTCTTCGGCGTCCTGCGGGTTCCCGGTGAGGCGAAGCGCCAGGCGGTAGGTCTTCGCGCCGAACCGGTGGACGAGCGCCTCGATGGCCTCCGCCGTCCTGGCGGAGAGCCCGCTTCGCAGCCGCTCGTCCGTCCACTCGGCGGACGCCGGCGCGCCGGGAGGGCTCACTGGCGTACCCTGCGCGAGGGATGTCCCGGCATGGGTGGCACCGGACCGGGCCGAGACCCGGGCAGCCCCAGATGGACGCAGGGCCCAGGACGGCGGGAGGCGACGGGGATCGGCCCGGGGCGGCTCATCGGCACCCGCGGCCGGTCAACGCACCCGCTGCCCGTCCAGTCATCGGCGGCCGATCGGCGAGACGGTATCCGAGACGGGCTTCACGACTCCTCCCGCGGGAGAGCGAGCTTGACGCGACGTGCGGAGGTCGCCCCCTACCTAACCACGCCGCCCGGAGGTGGTCAAGCGCGCCCGTCCCTTGACACCCCACGAGGGTCGGGGTAGTGGTGGGAAAAGGGGCGCCGCGGGGCCCGCCGCGCACCCGCCGGCGCCTCGAGCCGGCGCGGAGGCCTGAATGGAACCCCGCGCCGGCCCGTCCGAACAGACGGAGGCAGCGCGACCCATGATGACGTGGACTCGGCCCCTCGCCCTCGCCCTCGGGCTCGCCCTGCTGGCGGGGAGCGTCCCGGCCTTCCTGTCCGGCGCGATGGCGCAAGAGGTCGCCAAGGAGCCACCGCCCTCGCCCGTCGTCGAGAATCCCGGTCGGGCGCCGAGCCCGAATGCCGTCTGGATCTCGGGCCACTGGGAGTGGCGGGGCGGCCGCTACGTCTGGGCCCCCGGCCACTGGGAGACGGCGCCGCCGGGCCAGGTCTACGTGCCGGGCCGCTACAAGCGGGTCGGCAACGGCTGGGTCTACGAGCCCGGCCGGTGGCGCGCGTCGCGATGACGCCGCGGGGCCTGCCGTACGCCGGCCGGCCCCGGGAGACGCGTCAGAAGAGCGGCGCCGCCGCGCGCAGGGCCGTCTCCACCAGCGGGCGCGGGTAGAGTCCGAGCAGGACGACCGCCAGCGCGCTCGCCACGATCACCAGCCCGAGGGCCGGCGGGACCACCACGCGCGCCGTGTTCAGCGGCGCCTCGATGTACATCTGCTTCGCCACCATCAGGTAGTAGAAGAGCGCGACCACGGTCAGCACCGCGCCGAGCAGCACCAGCCCGTAGAGTCCCGCCTCCGCAGCCGCCCAGAAGACATACAGCTTGGCCCAGAACCCCACCACGAACGGAATCCCTCCGAGCGAGAGGAGGAAGAGGAGCATCGCCAGCGCGAGCAGCGGAGACCGCTGCGCGAGCCCGCGGAAGGCGCCGAGCCCGGTCGAGCCCTCCGCCTGTCCGAGCACCTCGACGACCAGGAAGGCGCCCATGTTCGAGAACACGTAGGCGACGAGGTAGAAGAGCACGACCGCGACGCCGAACGGGCTCACGGCCGCGACCCCGAGCAACATGTAGCCGATGTGCGCGATGCCGGAGTACGCGAGGAGCCGCTTGACGTTCGTCTGCGGGAGCGCCATCAGGTTCCCCGCGACGATCGTGACGCCGCCCAGGCTGGCGGCCAGCGGCACCCAGAGGGCCGCCCGATCGCCCGCGCCTTCGACGAACACGCGGAAGATCGCCGCGAAGCCGGCCGCCTTCGGCGCGACGGACAGCCAGGCGACGAAGGGCGTGGACGCCGCCTCGTAGGTGTCCGGGACCCACATGTGGAACGGAAACGCCGCGATCTTGAAGCCGAGGCCGGCGAGCACCAGGACGAAGCCGAGCACCAGCAGCGGGTCCCCGCCGGGCAGGGCGCGCACGATGTCGGGCACGCTCGTCGTCCCGGCCGCGCCGTAGAGGAAGGAGAGCCCGTAGGCGAATACCGCGGTGGAGACGCTGCCGACCAGGAAGAACTTCAGCGCCGCCTCCACCGCGAGCTCCTCGCGCTTCACGAAGCCGGCCAGCACGTAGAGCGGGATCGACATGAGCTCGAAGGCCACGAACAGCAGCGTCAGCTCGCGCGCGGACGCGAGCAGCATCATCCCGAGGAGCGAGGTCAGGACGAGCAGGTGGTATTCGGCCGCCCGCCGGTGGAACGTCGTGTCGGGCGTGGCCAGCCCGCCGACCACGCCCAGCAGGGTCGCGAGCGCGAAGAGCTGCTTGAAGAATCGCGCGAGCCCATCGACCACGAAGGCGCCGTCGAAGAGAGCGCCGCGCGAGTCGAGGACGACCGACAGGATCAGGAGGCCCACCAGCCCCCCCGCCGTGACCGCGCCGACCTCCCGTCGCCGCTCCGGGCCTCCCAGCAGGCCGAGCACGAACACGACCAGGATGAGCCCGGCCAGGGCCAGCTCGAGCGTCAGGAGCATCACGGCAGGACGCCCAGCCGGTCGAGGAGGGTCAGCGTCGCCGGATCCACCGGGGCGATCGCGAGGGCCGGCACGAGCCCGAAGAGGATGAGGAGCGCGGACAGCACGACGAGGCTCACCCACTCCGGCCCCGCGGCGTCCTCCAGGTGGGCGTGCTCACCCTCCACGAAGGGCCCCCAGAAGATCTGTTTCGCGACGCGCAGGACGTAGACGGCGGTCAGGAAGGTGCCCGCGACCGCCGGGAAGAGCCACCACCGAGACGCGGACTGCCAGGCGCCGAGGAAGGTCAGGAGCTCGGCGACGAACCCGGAGAGTCCCGGGAGCCCGAGCGAGGAGAGGCCCCCCAGCGTGAACGCCGCGGCGATCCCCGGCATGCGCCGCCCGAACCCGCTCATCTTCCCGATCTCCCGGGTGTGGGCCTTCTCGTAGATCAGCCCGACCAGCGCGAAGAAGAGTCCCGTCATGATGCCGTGCGCGAACATCTGGAACACCGCGCCGTTCAGGCCCGCCTCGGTCAACGTCGCGGCGCCCAGCATCACGATGCCCATGTGCGAGACCGACGAGTACGCCACCACGTACTTGAGGTCCGTCTGCGCCATGGCGGACAGAGCGCCGTAGACGATGTTGACGGTCGCGATCGTCCCGATCAGGGGCGCCCAGTACGCCGTCGCCTCCGGCAGGAGGCCCATGCCCACCCGCACCACCCCGTAGGCTCCGAGCTTCATCAGCACGCCGGCGTGGAGCATGGAGACGGCGGTCGGCGCCGAGGCGTGGCCGTCGGGCGACCAGGTGTGGAGGGGCCAGATGCCGGCCAGCGTCCCGAAGCCGACGTAGAGCGCGAGAAAGACCCAGTGCTGGACCCGCGGCGAGAACTCCGCCTGCTGGAGCGCCAGCAGCGAGAACGACCGGCTGCCGGCGGCGAAGTACAGGACGAGGATCCCGACCAGGATGAACGCCGACCCCAGCAGGAGGTAGAGCGTCAGCTTCATCGCCGCATACTCTTTGGTGCCGACGCCCGTCTCCCGGAACGCCCAGCCGAAGATGCCGCGCGGGCGCACGTGGCCGGACGAGCCCCAGATCCCGATCAGGAGGTACATCGGCAGCACCGCCAGCTCGTAGAAGAGGAAGAAGACGAAGAGATCGAGCGCCACGAAGACGCCGAAGACCCCCGTCACGAGCGTGAGCAGGAGGGCGTAGAACTCCTGGTCGCGGACGCGGACCGTCCACGAGGCGAAGACGCCGGTGAAGATGATGACGGCGGTGAGCAGGATCAGCAGGACCGAGATGCCGTCGGCGCCGAGCTCGAGCGCCACGCCGAGCGCCGGCACGAGCGGATAGCTCTCGCGGAACTGGAAGCCGCCGGCATCAGGCCGATAGGCGAGGTAGACGTAGACGGAGAGGGCCAGCGACAGGGCGGTCGCGCCCGCCGCGATCGCGCGCACGGCGGCCGGTCGGCGGCGGGCCGCGAACATGATGAGGAGCGCCCCGACGAACGGCGCCGCCGTGATGAGCGAGAGCACCGGCAGCCGACTCACCGTGCGGCCCTCACCGCGCGCGCCACAGGAGGACGAGGAGCAGCAGGCCCGCGGCGACGCCGTAGAGATAGTCCTGGGCGCGCCCCGTCTGCATGCGGCGCAGCCCGCCGCCGGCGCGGAGCGTGAGCGCGCTGGCCACGTTCACCACGCCGTCCACCAGGTAGCGGTCGACCCACCCGATCAGACCCGCCGCCGCCAGAAGGCCCTGCCGGTAGAGGCCCGCGTACGCCGCGTCCAGCCCGTAGCCCTGCCGGGCCGCGCGGGCCAGGGGGCCGAACGCGCGGCCGAGCCTCGCCGCAGGCACCAGGCCCCGCTGGTAGACGGCCCAGGCCCCGAGGATGCCGGCGAGCGCCAGCCCCACGGAGAGCGGGGTGAGCCAGCCCGGGCCGTGGGGCAGCGCGGCGTCCACGTCCTCCGCGAGGAACTGCGCGACGGTCAGCCGCGGCCAGTCGGAGGCGCCGAGCCCGGCGACGGCGGAGCCGACCGCCAGGACCCAGAGCGGTGCGGCCATGAGCGGCGGCGGGTCGTGGGGGTGCGCGGCGGGCCGCGCCGCAGTCTGGGGGCCGAAGAACGCGAGAAAGATGACGCGGAACATGTAGAACGCCGTGAGCAGCACGGTCAGCGCGAGCATGGCGAACGGCCCGGGCAGCCCCGCGTGCCAGACGCCCGCCAGCACGGCCTCCTTCGAGAAGAATCCCGAGAGCGGCGGGATCCCGGCGAGGGCCAGCGCGCCGACGACGAAGACGGTCGCGGTCTTCGGCATGGCGCCGCCGAGGCGGCCCATGCGCGCGAGGTCGTTGGTGGCCACGGCGTGGATGACGGCCCCGGCCCCGAGGAAGAGGAGCGCCTTGAAGAACCCGTGCGTGAGCAGGTGAAAGAACCCGGCCACCGGCGCCCCGGCGCCCAGCGCCGCCATCATGTAGCCGAGCTGGGACACGGTCGAGTAGGCGAGGACCCGCTTGATGTCGGTCTGGACGAGCGCGAGCGTGGCGGCGAGGAGCGCGGTGAACGCGCCGACCCACGCGATCACCGTCAGGACCGCCGGCGCGGCCGCGAAGAGCGGATAGGCCCGCGCCACCATGTAGACCCCGGCCGCGACCATCGTCGCGGCGTGGATCAGCGCCGACACGGGCGTCGGCCCTTCCATCGCGTCCGGGAGCCAGACGTGGAGCGGGAACTGCGCGCTCTTGCCGACGGCCCCCATGTAGATGAGGAGCATGCAGAGGGCGAGGTAGCCCGGCGGCACGGCGCCCTGCTCGACGGCGCGGAAGAGCGGGAGGAACGTGAACAGACCCGTGGCGCCCCACAGGAGGACGATGCCGACCACGAAGCCGATGTCGCCGAGCTTCGTCACCCAGAACGCCTTGACGGCCGCCGCGGCCGCCGCCGGCCGATCGTAGTAGTACCCGATCAAGAGGTACGAGCAGAGTCCGACCAGCTCCCAGAAGACGAAGAGCTGGACGAAATTCGGCGAGAAGACCAGGCCGAGCATGGAGAAGGCGAAGAGCGAGTGGTAGAGGTAGTAGCGGCCGAGGCTCCCGGACGCCTCGCCGGCCAGGTAGCTCCAGGAATAGACCTGGACCAGGAACGCGACGACCGTGACCAGCACCGCCATGGTCGCGGCGAGCGGGTCCACGAGCACGCCGACGGAGACGAGGGGGGCCGGCCCCCCCTGGGGCAGCCACGCCACGGTGGCCGCGATCTCGCGGCTGGGGCCGGTTCCGAACGCCTGGGTGACGGCGACCGCGCGCCAGAGCCGCCCCACGAGCTGGACGGCGCCGATCAGGGCCGCGCCGGCCCCGAGCAGGGAAACCAGCGCCGCGGCCCAGCCGGTGCGACGCAGCGGCGGGCAGAGCCCGAGCACGAGGGCGGCGACGAACGGGCAGGCGACGACCAGGAAAGCGAGGCCGGTCTCGCTCACCAGCGCGTCAGCCTCTGAGCAGCGTGAGGTGGTCCGCTTCGACGGTCCGGCGGACCCGGAAGATGACGATGACGATCGCCAGCCCGACGGCGACTTCCGCCACGGTGATGGCGATCGTGAAGAGGGCCAGGACCCAGCCGCCGAGCCCGGCCCCGTATCGGGCGAAGGCGACCAGGTTGATGTTGACCGCGTTCAGCATCAGCTCGATCCCGAGCAGGATGCCGACCGCATTGCGGCGGGTCAACACCCCGAAGAGCCCGATGGAGAAGACCGCCGCCGCGAGCAGCAGGTAGGCCCTCAGCACGCCCCCTCCCCGCGCCGCACCGGGGTTACTCCTCCGTGCGGGCGAAATACACCGCGCCGAGCAGCGCCGCGACCAGCAGGACTCCCAGGACCTCGAACGGCAGGACCCACTCGATCAGGAGCGCCCGGCCGAGGGCGGCCGTCGTGGGGGGCACCGGGGCCCCGCCGACGCGCGCCGCCCCGACCGGCGCCCGGAGCAGGACGCCCGCCAGGACCACGAACAGCGCGATGGCCACGACCGCGCCCCACACGAGCCCCCGGCTCATCTGCTCGAGCGTCTGGCCGACGAGCCGCTCCGTGAGCATGATGGCGAACACGACGATCGTCACGACCCCGCCCGCGTAGAGCAAGACCTGGACGGCGGCGATGAACTCGGCCCGGAGCAGGAGGAACACGCCCGCGGTCGCGACGAGCGCCAGCGCGAGCCACAGGACCGAGTGGAAGAGGTTCCGGGAGAGGACGACCTGGAGGCTCGCGCCGATGAGGACGACGGCGACGGCGGCAAGGCCCACCGCCTCGCCGCTCACTCCGTGGCGTCCCTCGCGGCGGCCGCCTTCCCGCCGCGCTTCGGCGCGGGGGCCTGCATGGCGCGGAGTCCCGTCCCCGTGGCCCAGGACGGCTCGAACTGGCGACCGAGGGCGTGGAGCCGGTCCTTGTCGAGCAAAAGGTCCCGCCGGTCGGTGGTGGCCAGGTCGAAGGTCTTGAGCATGATGATGGCGTCGGTCGGGCAGACCTGGACGCAGAGCTCGCAGAACTCGCAGGCGTAGAGCTCGAGGACGAAGATCTTCGCGTAGTTCCGTTTCTCCGCCTTGAGCATCTCCACCTTGATGACCTGCGGCGGACAGATGTACTCGCAGAGGCGGCAGCCGATGCAGTTCTCCTCGCCGGTCTGGGGGTCGTACGTCAGCGCGAGCACCCCGCGGAACCGGTCGGGGTAGGGCCGCGTCACCTCGGGGTAGTGGACGGTGACGGGCTTCCGGAAGAGGTTCCGGAACGTCACCCCCAGCGCCGTCCCGGCCGCCCGCAGCATGGCCAGCGTCGTCCGGCCGAGGCCGTCCAGCTCAGGCACCGCCGCGCCCGCCCACGATCACGACCACGCCCGCCGCGAGGAGCAGCAGGACGGAGGCCGGCAGGAAGACCTTCCACGACAGGCCGAGGATCTGGTCGACGCGGATTCGGATGAAGGACCACCGGATCCAGATGACGAGGACGAAGAGGACGATCGCCTTGAGGAGGAACCAGACGGGGCCGAGCGCGGTCGGCCCGGGCCCGAGCCACCCCCCCAGGAACAGGAGCGTCCCCAGGCAGGCGACGCCGAAGAGGTGGGTGAACTCCGCGAGCTGGATCAGGGCGAACTTCATGCCGGAGTACTCGACCCGGAAGCCCGCGACCAGCTCCGACTCCGCCTCGACGATGTCGAACGGGATGCGGTTCTCCGACGCCAGCGCCACCACCACGAAGGCGACGAAGGCGAGCTGCCCGAGCCCCGGATAGGCGACGAACCAGAGCCCGGCCTGGGCCGCCACGAGGTCCTGGAGCCGGAGCGAGCCCACCAGGACGACGGGGACCAGGGCGATGAGGATGAACGGGACCTCGTACGAGATGATCTGGTTGACCGCGCGCATCGCGGAGAGGAGCGCGTACTTGTTGTTCGAGCCCCAGCCGCACATGAACAGGCCGACGACCTCGAGGGACGAGACGGCCAGGACGAACAGGACGCCGATCTGGAGGTCGGCCAGCGCGAGGGCCGGGGCGAAGGGGATCGCGGCGTACATGAGGAAGGCCGGGACGAGGAAGACGATCGGCGCCAGGTTGTAGACCGGCCGGTCGGCCGACGCGGGCACCACGTCCTCCTTGAGCATGAGCTTCAACGCGTCCGCGATCGGCTGGAGCCACCCGTGGGGCCTCCCCACCCGGTACGGGCCGACCCGCGACTGGAGCCGGGCCGCGAACTTCCGCTCGAGCAGCGTCAGATAGGTGATGAGCGCGAGCACGCCGTTCAACAGGAGGAACGGCGGCCCCACGGTCCACAGCAGATCGTACGCGCTCATCCGCGCGCTGCCCCGCCGGACCGAGACCCGAGCAGATCAAGGACACAGGGAACGGCGCGCCGCAGGACGTCGCGGGGCTGGGGCCCCGCCGTCCGAGGCGCGCGAACCCGAGGAGGCGCGGCGAGGCGTATGCCGGCCCCCCCACCCAGCCCTATGAGGAGGCGCGCCGACGCCCCCAGAGGCCAGGACGGCCGCGAGGCCGCAGGCCGAGCGCGTCCCGGCCGTGATGCAGGACGCAGAGATGCGACGGGTATCGGCCCGGCCCTCACCGGTCGACCTCGCCGAAGACCGGATCGATCGACCCCAGGATCGCCACGGCGTCGGCGACCTTGTGCCCCGGCAGGATGTGGCCGGCCACGGCGAGGTTCGAGAACGAGGCCCCGCGCCACTTCATCCGGTAGGGCTTCGTGGCGCCGTCCGAGACGAGATGGATGCCGACCTCCCCCCGCGGGCCCTCCACGCGCGCGTAGGCCTCGCCCTTGGGGATCTTCACCTGCGCGACCGACTTCACGCCGGGGCGCGAGGAGATGGGGCCCTCCGGCAGGCCGTCGAGCACCTGCCGCACGATGCGGAACGACTCGCGAAACTCCCGCATGCGGACGCGGTACCGCGCGAAGCAGTCGCCCGCCGCCTCCACGGGCACGTCGAAGGCGAAATCCTCGTACGAGGAGTAGGGATCCGCGCGGCGGATGTCGTGGGCGATGCCCGAGCCCCGGATGAGGGGGCCCGATACGCCCACATCCTGCGCCAGCTCGCGCGAGATCACGCCGACCCCCTGGGTCCGGACCAGGAAGATCGTGTTGCCCTCGAGCAGGCCCTCGTACTCGCCGACACGCCGCTCGATGTGGTCCACGGTCGCCCGACACTGCTCGGCCCATCCCGCCGGCAGGTCGTAGCGCGTGCCGCCGACCTGGTGGAAGCCGTAGAGGAGCCGCGCGCCGGTCAGCGCCTCGAAGAGGTCGAGCACCATCTCGCGCTCGCGGAAGCAGTAGAGGAACATCGTCGCCCCGCCGCCCAGGGCGCCTCCCATGTCCATGCACCAGGTCCCGAGCCAGAGGCAGTGAGAGGCGATCCGCTGGAGCTCGGCGGCGAGGACGCGCAGGTACTGGGCGCGCCTGGGGATCTCGATCTGTCCGAGCTGTTCCGCCGCGCGCACGTACGTGAGCTCGGCGGTCATCGCGGCGACGTAGTCGGTCTTCGAGGCGATGGAGGGGTACTGGACGTAGGTCAGGCTCTCCCCGAGCTTCTCGTGGCACCGGTGGAGGTAGCCGATGATGGGCTCCACCGCGACGATCGTCTCGCCCTCGAGCGTCAGGATCATCCGGAAGACGCCGTGGGCGGACGGGTGCTGCGGCCCCATGTTCATCACCAGGCGCTCGTTCCCCCCGTATCCGTACTCGACGACCGTCCGGGCGTCCGCGTCGGGCATGGGCGCCTACTTGAGCGGCGAGAACGTCGTGGGCATGAGGAGCTTCGACTCCATGTGCTGCATGAGCGGCCCGATCTTGCCGAGCGTCTCCTTCCAGACCGTGTCCGCGTAGGCCGCCTGCCGCACCTCCAGGCGATGATTGGCGTCCCGGTACGCCCAGAGGTGGACGACCGTGTTGAGCGGGCCGATCTCGGTCGACCACAGGCCCACGGGCGCGGAGTACTTCTCGCGGGCGGGCAACCCGGCACGGAAGTGTCCCAGCCACTCGGGCACCCGCCCGGGATAGAGCCGGTAGCTCCGCAGCTCGTACACGCCCATGCCGGACGTCGGGCGCAGCGGATACCACTCCGCCGGCACGAGCAGCATGTTCTCCTGGCTGACGAGGAACGGCCGGCTCCGCGCGACGAACTCCCTGTTCCACCGCTCGTCCCTGGCCAGCCCGGCCCGCGCCTCCGCCCGCGCCGCGAGGTCGGCGTACTCCCACAGGTGCACCACCTGGTTCAGCGTTCCGTGCTCCGTGGTCCAGTACCCGACCAGGCGGCCGAAGCGGTCACCGCGGATGGGCCGTCCCAGGGAGCCCGACAGCTCGACGTACTCGCCGAGCTTGCCGGGGTGCAGCGTGTAAATGCGCAGCTCGTGGATCATCCGGTCCTCCCGCGCCGCCTACCGGTAGGGGGCATGCGGCGTGTCGACGGCGTAGTCCTTCCGGAGCGGATGGCCTTCCCAGTCCGCGGGCAGGAGGATCCGTCGCAGGTCCGGATGTCCCTCGAACCGGATGCCGAACAGGTCATAGCACTCGCGCTCCATCCACAAGGCCCCGCGGTAGAGACCCGTGAGGGTCGGGCAGACGGCGTCCTGGCCGATGCGGGTCTTCAGCGTGAGGCCGAGCCCGCGCTCCAGGTTCTCCACCCGGCAGATCACCTCGAACCCCGCGGCCTGCCAGTCCACCGCGGTCAGGTGGCAGAAGTAGCGGCAGCCGAGCGTCTCCTTGGCGAACCGCGCCAGCTCGACCCAGCGCTCCACCGGCACCGGGACCACGACGTGCCGGCCATCGAGCGGACGCTTGGGGTCCTCACCCGTCGGCTCCACGCCAAACGCCTGGCGGATCGCGCCGAGCGCCGTGTCGAGGGGTTCCGACGTGGTCAATCGTCGCCGGACGGCGAGGGGTTCGCGGCCGGCCGCGTCCCCGTCTTCTGGAACTCCGCGACCTTCTCCTGGAGCTTGAGGATTCCGAACATGAGCGATTCGGGGGTCGGGGGGCAGCCCGGCACGTACACGTCGACCGGCACGACGCGGTCGACACCCTTGACGACGTGGTAGCCGTGGCGGAAGGGGCCGCCGGAGTTCGCGCAGGAGCCCATCGAGATGCACCACTTGGGGTCCGCCATCTGCTCGTAGATCCGCTTGAGCATGGGCGCCATCTTGATCGTGACGGTGCCGGACACGATCATGAGGTCCGCGTGGCGCGGCGAGGCCCAGGGGACCATGCCGAAGCGCTCCACGTCGAAGCGTGAGGCGAAGGTGGCCATCATCTCGATCGCGCAGCAGGCCAGCCCGAACGTGACGGGCCAGATGGAGGACTTCCGCGCCCAGTTGAAGAGCTTCTCGGTGGAGGTGACCATGAGCCAGCCGCCCGGGAAGTGCTCGAGCCGGTCGGCCAGGCTGGCGAAGGCCTCGGAGGTCTGGTCCCCGCCGGTCCGCTCCACGTGGTACTTCACCCATTCCTGGAGGTCCTTGACCTCTTCCCACTCGGGTGGCGGGATCCGGGGAACCGGGGTGGGGGGCGGCTTCACTTCCACGCCAGCACCCCTTCCCGGTAGGCGTACAGCCAGCCGAGGAGAAGGATTCCGAGGAACAGGACCATCGGGAAGAAGGCCTCCCAGCCCAGGGACCGCAAGACCAGCGCCCAGGGGAAGAGGAACACCGCGAGGACATCGAAGACGATGAACACGAGCGCCACCAGGTAGAACCCGACGGGAAAGCGGATCCAGGCCGGCCCGATCGGCTCCGGCCCGCACTCGTAGTTCTGGAGCTTCACCGGATCCGGGCGCGCCGGGCGGAGCACACGGGCCACGGCCAGGCTCACCACCCCGAAGGCGACGATCATGACGAAAAAGACGACAACCGGCAGGTATTCGATCATCGGGTGATCATTATACCAACCAGGCCGCGCGCGGGCTCGGGCAAACGCGAGGCGGGAGAGTGTCCGCCGGCCGACCTAGGAGCGCGCCGGCGTAAACCGCGCGCCTTTCGCCGTCGGGTTCGGTCGCCCCTTCGGGCGCCGGCTTCGCCGGCGGCCCACCCGCCCAGCCCGAAAAGGGGGGGCATGGGGGGGTCTTCCGAGACCCCCCCGAAGAAAGCTAATAGACGAAGGGCGCCGGCAGCGGCGGACGGCCGAAGGGACGGCCGGCCCGCACCGTCAGGACCGGGACGAGCTTCTTGGTCCCCTGGCGGGTGTTCTTCATCGTGTCCACGAACTCGACCGGCCCGTCCACGAGGTCGAAGATCGCGACGTCGGCCGGCGCGCCGATCTGAAGGGTCCCCAGCCCCGGCACGCGCCCGATGATCTTCGCCGGTGCGCTCGTCGCCTTGGCCACCACGTCCTCCAGCGAGAAGCCGAGGGCCATGAACTTCGACATGATCCAGGGCAACGTGGGGTAGCCGGGACTGTTGATGCTGTAGGCGTGGATGTCGCTCGAGATCGTGTCGGGCAGGAGGCCCTGGGCGATCGCGGGCTCCGCCACCCGGTAGTCGAAGCTGCCGCCCCCGTGTCCCACGTCGATGACGACGCCCCGCTGCTTGGCGCGGAGCGCCGCGGGCAGGAGCTGACCGTTCTGCACCGTGTTGTTGCCGGCGCCGGTGAAGGAGTGCGTGAGCACGTCGCCCGGTCGGAGCAGGTCGAGCAGCTCCGGCAGCGACCCCGGGGCCGCGCCGATGTGGCACATGACGCGGAAGCCCGACCCGGCCATGTCGGCCGCCTTGATGGCCCGCCGCAGCGGCTCGAGCCCGTTCTGGCCGACGGTGTAATCGGAGATCCGCACCTTGACGCCGAGGACCGCGTCCGGGTTCTCCGCGACCACCTTGGCGCAGCCATCCACGTCGGCGTAGTTGATGTTGAGCATTTCCCCGACGGGCGCGCCACCGGTGAGGCCGATGCTCGAGATGTGCACGAAGGCGAAGAGCCGCGTCCGCGACTGCGGGATCACCCAGTGGCGGAAGCCGCCGAAGGTGTGCCACCCGGCGTCGCCGGCCGACACGCCGGTCGTCGTCGCGGTGATGGGCACCAGCTCGTCGGGTGGAATCCCGAAGCCCGACACGTGCGGGTAGTAGTGCGTGTGGAGATCGACGAGACCGGGGGTGACGAGCTTGCCGGCCGCCTCGATCCGCTGGCCCGCACGCTCGGCCGGGATGCTCGGCGCCACGGCCGCGATCTGGCCGTTCTTGATTCCGATGTCGCGTCGGCCGCGCAGGTTCTGGCCGGGGTCGAGCACGTCGCCGCCCGCGATCACGAGGTCGAACTTGAGGGCGGGGTCGGCGGGGTTGAAGCCGCTCGGCGTCGGCGCGCTCGCCTGGGCGAGCAGCGTGGGCGGCGCGGCCGGCGCCTCCCCGGCGGGCCCCGCGAGCCCCGCGCCCGCCGCCGCGGCGGTGGTGGAGAGCTTGAGGAAGGTGCGGCGCGAGACCTCCATTGGCGTTCCTCCGCGTGATTGGTAAGATACCGGCCCGACCGCTCTCGGGATGGGGGCGATCGCACCGGGATGCTATCCGGCCGGCCGCGCGGCCGTCAAGGCCGGGCCCGGCACGGGGCCGGCCGCCAGGCCCGGGCGAGGCCCGGGAACCTTTCGACAAACCGGGCCGTTATGGCTAGCGACAGGCCGCCTTCCGCGGCCGCGCCCTGCTCACCTCACCACAGGAGGATGGGACCCATGAAGACCCTCACCGGAGTGCTCGCCGTGCTCGTCGCCGTGGGGTTCGTGGCCGGAACCGCGTTCGCGTTCAGCTGCCCGACGCTCGTCAAGGCGGCGAACGAGTCGATCGCGACGGCCGAACCGAAGGCGAACACGGGCGACGACAGGCAGAAGGCTCGGAACGCGGGGATGATCGAGGAGGCCAAGGAGCTCGTGAAGGAGGCCGAGGCGGCCCACGCCGGCGGCCAGCACGGCCGGTCCGAGGCCAAGGCGAAGGCGGCCAAGTACCTCGCCGAGCAGGTGAAGTAGCCCACCCGCGCCCGGCCCCTGAACCGAAGCCGCCCTGCTGGCCCGGGGGCGGCTTCCGTTTTACTCCGGCGACGCGCGCGGCGGCCGGCGCCCCGCGGCGAGCCCAGGATCGGCAGGGCGAGATGAGACACGGCACCCCCCGCCACGCCGCCGGCGACGGCGGCGCGGCAGGGCGCGCCAGGTGGGGCCGCTACGGGCCCGTGGTCGTGCAGAAGTTCGGGGTGAGATCCGGGTGCGGCTGGACGCCCGGGTCGAACAAGGCGCTCATCGAGCCGACGAGCACGGCGCCCGCGCTCGCGCTGACCACGATCAGGTCGTCCACGTTCTTCGTCCCGCCGGCCGCCTGGGAGAAGCTGAACGACCCGCCCGGCGGAACGAGGTATTCCACGGTGTCGCCGTCCGCGTAGGTCACCAGGACGCCGCCTCCGGTGCCATGGTTCGTCATGGTCACGTGGTAGACGAACGAGCCGGCGCCGCCGCCGCGCCGCGCGCCGCACTGGACGCTCGTGTCGCCGCCCGGTCCGTTCAGCAGCGCGAAGTCGGACGACTGCTTCGCGCTCGCGCCCGTCCACGACACGAGCACGGTGGCCAGCCCCATCAACACCGCCGCGATCCTCTTCATGGCGTTCCCTCCCTGTCTCGGGTGAAGGGTTCGGCTATCCCCGCAGCGACCGGGACTGCGGTGCAACGGGACTGCCAGGGGCCGCTCCCGCGCAACCCCGCATGGGGGCATCGCTCCCACATGAGAGCGCGGCGAAAGCCCCCGGGGCGCGGGCAAATGCGCCGCCCCGGCGTGACAATTTGCGCGAGCGTCTCGGACATGGCGTTTCGGGACGGCGCGCGGCGCAACGGAGCTCGCCGATCGGTCGGCGCGTGGTGTTCACCGGACCGATCGGCTATCCTGATCGCCGTGGATGGACCTTCTTGCCGGCGGCCGAGCCCTCGTATATTCTCGGGCTCCCGTGAACGCCTCCCCGGCGCGCGCCTGCCTGAGCGCCCGCCGGGGTGGCCAGAGAGGCTGGGACGGTGGACGCCGGCCACGGAGAAGAGGCGGAGCACCCATCGGGAAACGGGCGCTTGATCCCCCGCGGGCCGGCCGGCGCGCGGGTCGTCGTGCTCTCGCGACGCTCGCCGCCGAGGTACTACTTCGTCAACCGGCTGGCCGAGCGCTGTCCGGTGCGCGGGATCGTGTTCGAGCGGGGGCGGTGGTCTCGCATCCCGCGGGCCGCCTGGAGGCGGGCGCGGCGGCTCGGCTGGTGGACCGTCGCCGGCCAGACCGCCTTCCACCTCTACGCCGCCGCGTACCGGCGGACCGCGGGCCGGCGGGATCTGAGCCGTCTGCTGGGCACCGAGCTGACCCGGGGTGTCCGGGACCGGTCCATCCCGGTCCTGGACGTCGAGGACATCAACGGCGAGGCGGTCATCGGGTTTCTGCGGGCACTCGGGGCTGACCTGCTCGTGGTGAACGGCACCTCCGTGTTGACCCCGCGGGTCTTCCGTTATCGACCCGAGGTTCAGGCGCTCAACTTCCACGTGGGGATCACGCCCGCCTACCGCGGCGTTCACGGCGGCTTCTGGGCCCTGTGGGAGGGCCGCCCGGACCGCTGCGGGGTGACCGTGCACCGGGTGGACGCGGGGATCGACACGGGGGAGATCCTCGCCCAGCGCCTGGTGGACGTGGACCCGTCGCGCGAGACCTTCTGGAGCGTGTACCTGAAGCAGGTCAAGGTCGGGGCCGACCTCATGATCGACACCCTCGCGCAGGTCGCGGCCGGCACGGCCCGGCCGATGGTGCCCGACGCCGGCCCGAGCCGCCTGCTCTACCACCCCACCCTGGCCGAGTACCTGCGATACCTGGCGAGACGAAGCCCCTGATGACCGACGGTCGCCGCCTGATCGTCAACGCGGACGACTTCGGCCTGACGCGCGGGGTCAACCGGGCCATCGCGGACGGCTTTCGGCTCGGGACCGTCAGCAGCGCGTCGCTGCTCGCCGCGGCCGATGCCGCCGGGGACGCCGCGGAGGTGGCGCGCGCCACGGGGCTGGCCGTCGGCCTTCACCTCAATCTCACGACCGGGCGCCCGCTCTCCGCCGCGGAAGAGATCCCCTCCCTCGTGGACCGCGACGGCCGATTCTGGTCCCGGCGCGCGTTCACCTTGCGATCCATGAGCGGCAGGGTACGGGCGGCCGACGTGCGCCGGGAGCTGCGCCGTCAGCTCGACCGGCTCGAGCGGCTCGGGGTCGTGGTCGGTCACATCGACAGCCACCAGCACGTGCACGTCGTGCCGACCGTGTTTCGCGTGGTGGTCGCCGAGGCGACCGCACGCGGGTTACCCGTCCGCTACCCCTGGGAGCGCACCGTCGTCGGGGCCGCCGCGATGCGATCCCCCGCGCGGGTCGCCCGCAAGGCGCTGCTCGCCCTGTTCTGCGCCTCGAACCGGCTCGTGGCCAGGCGGGCGGGCGTGCGCACGCCGCGGAGCTTCCTCACGATCTTCAGCCTGGTCCCCCTGCCCCCCGCCTTGACCCTGGCTCACTATCGGGTGCTCCTCGAGCGCCTGCCGCCGGGGGTCTCGGAGCTGATGGTGCACGTCGCCGACGTGGATCCCGAGTACCGGGCGCTCCAGCCGAGGATCGCGCGGGTGTGCGAGCAGGAGACCGCGATCGTCCTGAGCCCGGAGTTCCGTGGGTTGCTGGCCGACCTCCAGGTCGAGCTGGCGTCGTACGCGGCGGTCGCCGCCGGGGGCGGCACCATGCGGCGGGTGCCCGAGCCGCGCCGCCACTGACGAGACGGTCGATCGTGCTCTCCCGGCCTCACGAGGCGCGCACGCCGGCACGGCTGCACCTCGGCACGCTGCGGCTCGCGCTTCCCGTCGGCCGCACCGGGCTCACCGCGCTGCTCCTGCTCGTCGCGTTCGCCGGCGTCTGCGAACTCCTCGCGCGAAGCCGCGTCATCCGGTCCCATCTGCCTTCCCCCATCATCAACGGCCACTACCAGATCGCGCGCAAGCTGGAGCTGCTGGACAGCCTGCAGGCGCGCGAGGGCTCGGTGGACTGCATCTTCGTCGGCAGCTCGGCGGTGCTGTGGGACATCAGTCCCGAGGTCTTCGCTCGCGCCTACCAGGCCGAGACAGGGCGCCGGATCACCTGCTTCAACTTCGGCCTCGCCGCGCTCAACGTGACGGGGGCCGGCCGGCTCTCGGAGATCCTGTCCCGGCGGTACCGCCCGCGGCTCATCGTGTACGGGACGAGCCTGCGGGACTACATCGAGGACCTCGGCTTCGAGCTGGACATCCCCTGGGCCCGCCATCAGCTCGGCGATCCCTCGGTGAAAGGCTGGCTCGACAGTCATTCGGCGTCGTATCGCCATTACCTGGCCCTGGCGCGCCTGCCCGAGCTCCGGAAGAACCGGCAGTACCGGCAGCCCTATTTCCCATTCGGCAACGCGTCTAATCGGAAGGTCGCGGACGTCCTCGTCCCGCCGAACCGGGACGTGTTCCCCACCCTCTACGATGCGATGGCCCGCTACCAGGTCTCGGCCGAGGCCCTCGTCGCCCTGCGCCGGCTCCTGTCGCTTCGTGGACCGGGCCGGACCGTGGCGCTCGTCGAGATGCCTCTGCCATCCTCCGTCATCCAGCTGCTCCCCAACGGCGAGCGCGACTACCAGGCGTTCCTGGACCGGGTCGGCGCCGAGGCCGAGGCCGGCCAGGCCCGCTTCTGGTCGATGGCCCGTCGGGACCTGATCCCCCCGGACGGCTGGCATGACCACGTCCACATGAACTGGACCGGGGCGCAGGCGTTCAGCGACTGGCTGGGCCGGCAAGTGGGCCGGGCCGTGCGGGAGCGCGTGTTGGCCCTGCCGGTCCCCTGACGTCGGGCGGAGGCAGACGCCTAGTTGCAGATCGTCTCCTGGCCCTTTGCCGGCTTCGTGGCGCTGGTGGCGCTGGTCTACTATCCGCTGCCCCGGCGCCTCCAGAACGTCTGGCTGCTCCTCGCGTCTTACGCGTTCTATCTCACCTGGGCCTGGCAGGGCGCGTTGCTCCTCCTCGCCCTGACACTCGCCAACTTCGTCCTCGGCAGACGGCTCGATCCCGCCAGGCGCGCCAGAGCCGGCCTCTTGTGGGCGGGGATCGGGATGAACCTGCTCGTGCTCGCGTGCTTCAAGTACTCGGACTTCTTCCTGCCAGTGCTGCCGAGCGGCGGCGCGGGGCCGGCGGAGGCGGGCGCGGCGCGCCTGCTCCTCCCCGTCGGCCTCTCCTACCTGGTGCTCCAGACGATCTCGTACCTGGTGGACGTCCGACGCGGGCAGATGCGGCCGGCCGCCGACCTGCTGGACTTCGCCCTGTACGTCGCGTATTTCCCGAAGCTGCTCGCCGGGCCGATCGAGCGCGCCCGCTCCATGCTGCCCAGGCTCGCCGCGGAGAGGACGGTGGACAACGAGCGGCTGGCGCGGAGCGTCACGCTGATCGTGGTCGGCCTGCTGCGCAAGGTCGTGATCGCAGACCAGCTCGCCGCGATCCTCTCGGACCGCTGGCTTGCCGGCTCGGCGGCCGGCCCGCTGGCACGGCTGGCCGTCGAGCCGGTCGTCTACGGCTTCTACCTCTACAACGACTTCGCCGGCTACACGGGCATCGTGCGCGGCGTGAGCGGCCTCTTCGGCATCGAGCTCGGGCCGAACTTCCAGCAGCCCTTCTTCGCGCGGAGCTTCACCGAGTTCTGGAGCCGCTGGCACATCTCCCTGTCCCACTGGCTGCGGGATTACGTCTACTTCCCCGTCAGCCGGGCGCTGCTCCGCCGCAACCCGAGCCCGCGCTGGCTGCCCAACGTGATCGGGCCGCCGCTGGTGACGATGCTCGCCAGCGGGATGTGGCATCGCGCCAGCCTCCCCCTGCTGGCGTGGGGCGCACTCCACGGCCTCTACCTGGCGGCCGAGCGCCTGGCCGGGCTCTGGCGGAGGCCGGTCCGGCCCGACCGGCAGCCGCGGTGGCGGCGGGCGGCCGCCGCGACGACGGTCTTCGCGCTGACGACGCTGGCTCTGCTCCCGTTCCGCGCGGGGCTCCGGCCCGGGCAGGAGGTCGAGGCGCTGGTCAGAACGGGGGCCGGAGGCGCGGCGCTCGGGTCCACCCCACTCCCGTGGCTCGGCTCCACGGCGCTGCTCTGGATCGCCCTGACGCTGGCGATCGACTGGGTACAATACCGCCATGCGGACGAGGCCGCGTTCCTCCGCTGGCCGCGCCTCGCCCAGGCGGGCGCGCTGGCCGCCGTGTTGCTGGCGATCTTCCTGGCTTCGCTCGGTACCATGGCAGGGTTCGTCTACCAGGGCTTCTGAATCGGCCCGGCCTTCGTCATGAACAGAGGCGAGATACACGACCGGCTCCGCGACTTCATCCGGCGGGATCTCCTGCGCAACCCCGACTACCCGCTGGAGGACGACGAGCCGCTGATCACCGGCGGCATGATCGACTCGTTCGAGCTGGCGGAGATCGGCGTGTTCGCCGAGACCGCCTTCGGCGTCTACATCCCGGACACCGACCTGACGGTCGAGCACATGGACACGCTCCGCCGGATGGTCGAGCGCATCCTGCGCTCTGGCTAGTGGGCGGAATGGCCTCCCACGCGTCGCTGATCCAGCCGCTGATCGAGCGAGCGCGCCGCGATCCGGACCGCCTGATGCTGGTGTTCATCGCGGAGGACGGCTCGGCGCGGCGCATCACGGCCGGCGAGTTCCACCGCGACGCCGTGGCCCACGCCCACGCGCTCCAGCGGGTGGGCATCCGGGCGGAAGACCTGGTCATCCTCGTGCTCGACCACTCGCCGGTGCTGCTGTCGGCGTTCTGGGGCGCTCTCTACCTGGGTGCGATCCCGTCCATCTTCCCGTTCCTCACGGAGAAGCTCGACCCGACCCTCTACATGGAGCGGGTGCGGATCCTGGTGGCGCATGCCGGAGCGCGGGCCGTGATCACGTTCCCCGCGTTCAGGGAGCGGCTCGGCGCGCTGCTCGCGGGCCTGAGCTGTCGGGTGCTGGGCAGCGACGAGGTGCCGTTCGCCGGGGACGATCCCCCGGCGCTGCCCGAGGGCTTCGACGGAGCGAAGATCGCCTTTCTCCAGCACAGCAGCGGCACGACCGGCCTGCAGAAGGGCGTGGCGCTCTCCCACCGCTCGGTGCTCAACCAGATCGAGGCCTGCAGCCGAGCGATCCGCCTCGGCCCTGACGACGTGATCGCGAGCTGGCTGCCGCTCTACCACGACATGGGGCTGATCGCCGGCTTCGTCATGCCCCTCACGGCGGGCGTGCCGCTGGTGCTGATGTCTCCCTTCCACTGGGTGCGCGCCCCCGCGGTCCTGCTCCGGGCGATCCACGAGCACGGCGCCACGCTCTGCTGGCTGCCGAACTTCGCCTTCAATCACTGCGTCCGCACGGTCCGGGAGCGGGACCTCGAGGGCGTCGACCTGGGTCGCTGGCGGGTCGCGATCAACTGCTCCGAGCCGGTCCGTCACGCCAGCCACGAGCTCTTCCTGGCGCGCTTCGCCCCCTACGGCTTCCGGCGCGAGGCGCTGGCGACCTCCTACGGAATGGCCGAGAACGTGTTCGCGGCCACTCAGAGTCCGGTCGGCGAGCCGCCACGCGTGGACTGGATCAGGATCGGGACCTATCAGCAGGACCACCGTGCCGTCCCCGCCGAGCCGGGCTCACCGGGGGCGATGCCGATGGTGAGCTGCGGCCCGCCCATCCCCGGCACGGAGATCGCCGTGATCGGGGGCGACGGCGGCCGGCTGCCGGAGCGCTGGGAGGGCGAGATCGTCGTCCGCGGCACCTCGCTGTTCACGGGCTACTACAAGCGCCCCGACCTCACCGCCCAGACGATGGTCGGGGAATGGTACCGGACGGGGGACATGGGCTACCTCGCGGACGGGGAGCTGTACGTCTCCGGGCGCAAGAAGGACCTGATCATCGTCGGCGGCAAGAACATCTACCCGCAGGACCTCGAGGCGATCGCCAACGTCACGCCGGGGATCTACCCGGGGCGCGCGGTCGCCTTCGGCGTCTACGACGAGGCGCTCGGCACCGAGTCGGTCGTGATGGTCTGCGAGGTCGACGGCGGCGCCGGCCCGGACGAGCGGCGGCGGATCGCCGCCGACCTGCGCCGGCGGGTCATCCAGCAGACCGAGGTCACGCTGGGCGACGTGCGGCTGGTCGGGCGGCGGTGGGTGATCAAGACCTCCAGCGGCAAGATCGCGCGGGCCGACAACCGCCAGCGGTACCTCAGCGAGCTCCGCCCCGGCCCCGGCGACTGACTGACACCTGCGCCACTCCCGGGCGCGGCCCGACGGCCGCGGGGCGCTGGCGCACCTGCCAGGTCCGCGCGTCCGAAAACACGCGCGGGGTTACGGGCGCGCCGTAACCCCGCGCCGACATGTGGTGGAGCTGAGGGGATTTGAACCCCTGACCCCGAGACTGCCAGCCTCGTGCTCTCCCAGCTGAGCTACAGCCCCGTTCCGGCTCACGTTACCGTGCATGTCGAAACGTTGTCAAGGCGAAGGCCGTCCGCCGCGCACCGAAGAAGCTGCGATCCCGTGGGATCGCCGCACGGTGAGGGGCCGGGACGGCGGGAGCGCGGAGGCGGGCCGGATGCGAACCCGCCGGAGCGATGCGGCCGTGGGGGGAGGCGGGGCCGGCGCCCCGCCTCTCCTGGATTGCGGATTGTGCTAGCCGGACCAGCAGAACGTCGGTGAAAACGTCGACCCGCCAACAGCCACGGCGAACGTGGACGTCCCCGCCAGCGCGTTCGCGGCCTTCGCCGTGTTCTCGCACACCGTCGAACTCGCGAACGGACCGACGACCACCGCGTTCTCGGTGGCCGTGCCGAAGCCGGCCAACAGCAGGAAGAAAAACGCGAGCAGGATGATGCTCTTACGCGACGCCCGCATGGTGGCTCACCTCCCTCCTCCGGTGGCCTCCCGGAACTGCCCCGACCCCGGCGTCGGGGTGCCGCCCATCCTACGCGGATTCCGCATCCGCCGCCAGGGGGGTGACCCCGCGGGGCCGGGCCTCGCCGCCCCGTGCGCCCGACGCGGGTGGCGCGACGAGGAGCGAGCCTCCACAAACCCTGCTATCCTGGACCCCGCGCCGGGATGGCGGAACTGGGAGACGCGCCAGACTCAAAATCTGGTGGGCGCAAGCTCGTGGGGGTTCGACTCCCCCTCCCGGCACCACGCGCCTCGCGAGACGGCACGACCAGACCCCGGGACGCTCGCCGTGCGCGGCTCGCCCCCGCCGCGGAACCGGGATCAGGAACCGGGCGGGGCGGCTCCGGTCGGGCCGGCGCCCGGCCCCGCCGCGCCCCCGCCACGACCCCGCCGCCGCCGGCGCCGCGGTCCCGGGGCGCCGGCGCCACGCTCCGCCATGCCCGCGACGCCGGTCCCACCGCCACGTTCGGCCTCGCCGCGCGGGCGAGCGTAAGCCGCGCGCCCCTCGCGCGGGGGCCGGCCCCCGCGCGGGCCGCGGCTGCCCATCCGGGCGCGCCGCGCGTCGCGCTCCTCCGCGAAGCGCCGGCGCTCCTCGGCGGTCGGCTTGATCTCGGGCAAGTACCACGCGTCGTCCGCCCATTCCACCCGGATCTTCTGCCCGATGAACCGCTCGACGGAGTCGAGGGAGAAGGCGCTGGCCTCGTCCACGAGGCTGATGGCCTTCCCGGTCGCGCCGGCGCGCGCCGTTCGGCCGATCCGATGGACGTAGTCCTCCGGGTCCTGGGGCAGGTCCCAGTTGTAGACGTGGGTCACGTCCGGGATGTGGAGGCCGCGCGAGGCGACGTCGGTCGCCACGAGGATCGGCAGCGTGCCGTCCTTGAATTCGGCGAGCGTCCGGAGCCGCTGGCGCTGGTCGAGGTCGCCGGTGAGCGCGCGCGCCTGGTGGCCGTTCCGCTGGAGCCGCGCCACGAGCCGCCGGACCTCCTCCCGCGTGTTGGTGAAGACGAGCACGCGCGCGCCGCGCTCCTGCCGCAAGAGGCCGAGGAGCAGGCTGAACTTCTCGTGCCGCCCCGCGTGGTAGAGCAGCTGCTCGACCTGCTCGACCGTCACCTGCTCGGGCGAGACGGTGATCTGCACCGGATTGTTCATGTACTCGTACGTCAGCTCGAGCACGCGGAAGGAGAGGGTCGCCGAGAAGAGGAAGGACTGCCGCGCCTCCGGGGGAGGGAGCCGGCGCAGGATCCAGCGGATGTCGGCGATGAACCCCATGTCGAACATCCGGTCGGCCTCGTCCAGGACGAGCACCTCGATGTGCGCCGGGGACCAGACGCGCTGCTTGAGGTAGTCGATGAGCCGGCCCGGCGTGCCGATCAGCAGGTCCACCGGGCCGCGCAGGGCGTCTCGCTGCTTCGCGTAATCCACGCCGCCGAAGACGACGAGCGGCCTGAGCCCGGTGTACCGGCCGAGCATCCGGGCGTCGGCCTCGATCTGGACGACCAGCTCCCGGGTGGGCGCGATCACGAGCGCGCGCGGGGCCGTCACCGTGCGCCGCAGCGGAGGCGGCGTCCGGAGCATGCGGGTGAACGCGGCGATCAGGAACGCCGCCGTCTTGCCCGTGCCCGTCTGGGCCTGCCCGGCGACGTCCTTGCCGCGGAGGGCGACCGGGAGCGCCGCTTCCTGGATCGGCGTCGCCGTGGTGAAGCCGGCGGCGCGGACGCCCTCGAGGACGGGGGCGGGAAGGTCGAGCTCGCCGAACTCCATCAGCGGCTCACGCCGCCGCCTTGGGCGGGCGCCGGCCGAAGATCCGCGCGGCGATGATTCCGGCCTCGTACAGCAGGCAGAGCGGTCCGGCCATCAGGAGCTGATTGAACGCGTCCGGGGTCGGCGTCAGCATGGCCGCGACGACGAAGTTGAGGAGGACGGCGTACTTCCGGTTGCGGGACAGGAACTCCGGCGTCACCAGGCCGAGCCGCGAGCCGAGCGTGAGGGCGAGGGGCAGCTCGAAGACGAGCCCGAAGGCGATCGTGAACTTCAGGACGAAGTCCACGTAGCGGTTCACCGAGATGGTCGCGACGAGGTTCTCCGTCTTGTACGAGACGAGGAAGGTCACGGCGAACGGAACGATCACGGTCAGCGCGAACGTCGCGCCCAGCGCGAAGAACAGCGTCGAGAGGATCACGAACGGCAGGGCGAACCTGCGCTCGCGCGGGAGGAGCCCCGGCGCGACGAAGGCCCACACCTCGTAGAGGAGCACGGGCAGGACCAGGAACCCCCCGGACACGAGCGCGACCTTCATGTTCACCCAGAAGGGCTCCGTCGGCTCGAGGAAGGCGAGCTTGACGGGGAGGGGACGCGCCAGCCAGTTGATGATGCGGTCCGAGTAGCTGAACGTGGCGGCGAAGCCGACCCCCAGGGCGACGAGGCTGACGATGATCCGCTGCCGCAGCTCGCCCAGGTGGGCGAGGAACGGCATCTTGCCGTCGGTCGCGTCCTGGGCGCTGTCGGCCGCGTCGTCGGCCATCACCAGGCGTCGACGAAGTGGCGGAGCGTGCCGACGCCCCGGCCGAGCGCGAACCCGGCCCGGATGGCGGCCGTGACGTAGCGCTTCGCTTCCGCGACGGCCTCGGGCACCGTGGCCCCCCGCGCCAGCATGGCCGCGATCGCCGCCGAATAGGTGCAGCCGGTCCCGTGCGTGTGCGGCGTCGGGATGCGCTCGGCGCGATAGCGGCTCAGGCGCCGGCCGTCGAAGAGCACGTCGACCGGCTCGTCCTTGAGGTGCCCGCCCTTGACCAGGACCCAGGCAGGGCCGAGGGCGTGGATCCGTCGCGCCGCCGCCTCCATCTCCTCGAGGCTCCCCACCGGCAGCTCGGCGAGTGCCGCCGCCTCGTGGAGGTTCGGGGTCACGATCAGGGCCAGCGGCAGGATCGCCTCGACGAGCGCCCGGCGGGCGTCCGGCTCGAGGAGCGGATCGCCCGACTTGGCGACCATGACCGGATCGACCACCAGCCGCTCGAGCCGATGCGCCCGGACGCGCTCGGCGACCGTCCGGATGATCGGCGCGGTCGAGAGCATGCCCGTCTTCGCCGCCTCGGCCCCGATGTCGCCGAGGACAGCGTCGAGCTGGCTGGCCACGAACGCGGGCGGCAGGTTGTGGACCCCGTGGACGCCCACGGAGTTCTGCGCCGTGATCGCCGTGAGGACCGAGGCCCCGTAGACGTGGAAGGCGCTGAACGTCTTGAGGTCCGCCTGGATCCCCGCGCCGCCGCCGGAGTCGGACCCGGCGATGGTGAGCGCGCGGGGCACGCCGGGTTGCGCGTGCTGGTGCTGGTCCATGGACTCTGCTCCTGAGTGGCTCCGGCGGCGGCCCTCGGTGCCGGAGCCGGTGTCGGGGCGGGAGGGCGAAGAGCGCCGCAGCCGCTCCAGTATATCAGGTCGATTCCTCCGTCGCCGGCCGGCCCGCGTTCACGATGAGGGTCACCTCGCCCCGCACCGCCCCACCGGCGGCGAGGCTCGCCCGGAGCTCCGCCGGGGTGCCGCGCCGGAACTCTTCGAATTGCTTCGTCACCTCCCGGGCGAGGACCACCTCGACCGGCCCGAAGACCTCCTCCACCACCTCGAGGGTCTCCACGACGCGGCGCGGGCTCTCGTAGAGCACCACCGGCCGCTCCAGCGCCTGGAGGGCGCGGAGCCGCGACAGCCGACGGCCGCGCCGCGCGGGCAGGAACCCCTCGAAGACGAACCGGTCCGCGGGCACGCCGGCGGCCGAGAGCGCGGCGACGACGGCCGACGGCCCGGGGATCGGCACGACGGCCACGCCGGCCTCCCGGGCCAGGCGGACGATGTGGAACCCGGGATCGGAGACCCCGGGCGTGCCGGCATCGGTCACGAGGGCGACGGACGCGCCCGCCCGGAGGCGCGCGACCAGCTCGGGCCCGCGCCGGAGCTTGTTCTGCTCGAAGTAGCTGGTGGTGGGGGTCGGGATCCCGTACTTCGCCAGGAGGGCGCGGGTCCGTCGGGTGTCTTCGGCCGCGATCAGGTCGACCTCGCGGAGGATCCTCAGCGCCCGGAGCGAGATGTCTTCCAGGTTCCCGATCGGCGTCGCCACGACGTAGAGCGTCCCGCTCATCAGCCGAAGGGGGGAATCGGCGGTGTTTGCGACACGACGGCGACACTCATGGTCATCGCGCCTGGGGAGGCAGGCCCGATCACTTCGATCCTGGGGGGAGCAGGCCCCGACCCGGTCGGCGAAGGCCG
>JBIOTN010000026.1:0-7764 GCA_044866005.1 Candidatus Rokuibacteriota bacterium
CGCGCCAGGCGCTACCACGACCTGACGCCGGTCTCGCAGTACCTCGAGGACTACCACATCCTGCAGACGACGAAGGAGGAAGGGCTCGTCCGGGCCATCCGCAACGGGATGGAGGGCGCCGCCGTCCCGGTCGAGTTCTCCAAGGGCGAGTGGGGGCGTGGCCAGGAGGAGATCAACCTCCGGTACGCCGACGCGCTCGAGATGGCCGATCGGCACACCCTCTACAAGCACGGGGTGAAGGAGATCGCGCACGCCGAGGGGTGCTCGGTCACGTTCATGGCCAAGTACGACATGGGCGCGGCGGGCTCCTCGTTCCACCTGCACTCGAGCCTGTGGGACCCGGCGGGCCGGCGGAACCTCTTCTACGAGAAGGGGAAGCGCGCGGGCTCGCGGCTGTTCAGCCACTGGCTGGCGGGCCAGATGGCGATGGCGCGCGAGTTCTCGTACTTCTACGCCCCGTACGTCAACTCCTACAAGCGCTACCAGGCCGGCTCCTTCGCGCCGACGCGGATCGTCGCCGGCTGGGACAACCGGACCTGCGGCTTCCGGCTCTGCGGCGAGGCGCACGGCTTCCGCCTGGAGAACCGGATCCCGGGCGCGGACGCGAACCCCTACCTCGCCTTCGCCGCGACGATCGCCGCCGGCCTCCACGGCATCGGCAAGAAGCTCAAGCCCCCGGCGATCTACGAGGGGAACGCCTACGAGGACGCGAGCCTGCCGCAGGTGCCGAAGACCCTGCGGGAGGCGATCGAGGAGCTGTCCGGCTCGCGGCTCGCGCGCGAGGCCTTCGGCCAGGAGGTGGTGGAGCACTACCTCCACACGGCGCGGCTCGAGCAGCAGGCCCTCGACCAGGTGGTCACGTGCTGGGAGCTGACCCGCAACTTCGAACGCATCTGACCGGCCGCTCGCCGCGGGTGGCGCCGGCTTGCCCCTGCTCCGCCGGGGGTCCTGTCGCCTGCCCTGTCCCGCCTCCCGGGGCTCCGTCACCCGTTCGCGCCCTCCCGCAGTCCTGGCGAGCTGCGGGGGGAACGCGAAGGGGTTCCACGTCGCCCCGGGTCGGCGGGACGGCGGCGGCGCCAGCCCCGGCGGGGCAGGAGTAGCTACGATGGCGGCGACGGACGCGGGGCTGGGACCGAGGCTCGCGGGGAAGGTGGCGTTCATCACGGGCGCGGGCATGGGGATGGGCCGGGAGGCCGCGCTCCTCTTCGCCCGGCACGGCGCGCGCGTCGGCGTGGCCGACCTCAACAAGGCCGCCGCCGAGGAGACCGTCGGCCTGGTCCAGCACGCCGGCGGCCAGGCCCTGGCGGTCATGGGGGACGTGGCGGTCGAGGGTGACGTGGAGCGGATGATCGCCGAGACCGTCCGCCGCTTCGGGGCCCTCCACGTCCTCTACAACAACGCGGGCGTCCTGTGGAAGGACCGCGACCGCTCCGTCCTCGAGACGGACGACGCCGCCTGGGAGCGCGTGATCGCGATCAACCTCAAGTCGGTGTTCTGGGTGACCAAGCACGGCATCCCGCATCTCAAGGCCGCGGGCGGGGGGTCCATCATCAACGTGGGGTCGGTCTCGGCGCTGGTCGGCTTCACCCGCGCCCAGGATGCCTACACGGCGGCCAAGGGCGCGCTGATCTCGCTCACGAAGTCCCTGGCCATCCAGTTCGCCCGCGACGGGATCCGGTGCAACGTGATCCACCCCGGGATCGTGGACACCCCGCTCCAGGCCCCGTACCTCACGGCCGAGCTGCGGAAGGAGTTCCAGAGCGGGATCCCGCTCGGCCGGATCGCGCAGCCGCGGGAGATCGCCTTCGCCGCCCTCTTCCTGGCCTCCGAGGAGTCGTCGTTCATGACGGGGGCGGAGCTGGTCGTCGACGGCGGCTTCACCGCCCAGTAGCGGCGGACCACCCGCAGGGGGCGCGCCGAGTCGCCGGCGCCGCCCCCGGGTCCGGGCCCGTCGTGGGCCGCTACAGCGACCGCAGGTACTCGACCAGGTCGGCCATGTCCTGCTGAGTCAAGCCCAGCCCGAGGACGCCGTCGTAGTGGTCGACGACGTCCCGGAGCGTCGCGAACCGCCCGTCGTGGTAGAAGCCGCCCTTCTCGTGGGTCCAGAGCCCCTTCAGCGGCGCGGTGCGATAGCGGCGGTCGGGGGCGCGGTTGGCCTGAAAGTCGTCGATCCCGATGTCGGCGGCCGTGTGGAGGTTCCAGCCCGGCTCCGTGAAGAGCGGCGGCACGTGGCAGGTGGCGCACGCGGCCTTCCCGTTGAAGACGGCCTCGCCGCGGGCGGCGGCGGGCGCGTCGAAGCTCCCGGGCGGCGGCGCCGGCGCGGGGATCGCGAGCTGGTAGAGGTGGAGCGCCCCGAGCTTCGGCGTGATGAGGTCCGGCGTCGTGCGGACGTCGCCGAAGCCGGCCCGCGCCGCCACCGGGAACTGCACCGGGTCGGCGAGCCGCGGATCGTAGAACGTCCCCTTGCCGTGCATCTCGAGGTTCGCCACGAACGCGTTCCAGTGCGTGACCGAGCCCCAGCCGGTCCAGGTGTGGAGGTTCACGCCGGCCAGCCCGAACGCGGGTGGGATCAGGGTGGCCGCCGACCGGCCGTCCGGGCGGAACGCCTGGCTGTCGAGGAACAGCTCGGCGTCGAACTTCCCGGGCCCCCAGCTCCCGAGGACCGTGCGCACGGTCGCCACGTCCACGCCGAGGAGGTCGGCCACCGGCTGGAGATCGGGGGCGAGGGCCACGATCGCCCCGACGTTCAGGTCCCGGTTGGCCCAGCCGTCGAGCCGGCGGCCGATCCCCGGCGCCAGGGAATCGTCCACGGTCGAGTGGCAGAGGGCGCACTGGATCCCGATCGAGCGGAGGCGCCCCGCCTCGTCGAAGAAGCCCGTCAGGCCGACCACGGCGTGGAGACGCAGCAGGTCCAGCGTCGTCGCGGGATCGTCCAGGTCGACGCGGCCGCCCTTGAGGTCGCGGACCAGCTCGTCGGGCAGGGCGTCCCGGTCGACCTTGAGCCCGACCGCGAGCGCCGTCCGCGGGCTCACTCCCGGCCCCACGCCGCCGAGGCGCGCGCCCGCGATCGCCCCGTGGAGGCCCAGCGTCCCGCCCCAGAAGTCCTCGTCGCCGAACGTGTCGAAGCGGAAGGTCTGCCGCCCCTCCCGGATCATCTGCTCCGCGCTTCGGTCGATGACCCCGTCGAAGCCGCGGCCCTTCGGCCCCTCGGGCTGGCCAGGCGAGAGCGCTGCGCCGAGGCCGAGCGTCGCGCCAACGAGCAGAACCGCGATGAGCGTCGTGATGCGCGCCTGCATGGCAAGCTCCTTTGGGGATCGCGTCCCCCAGAGCGGCGTCCCGGGCGAAAGTGCCCTGTCCTCACCGAGTCTGTTGCCGCGGCGGCGGATTTCTTACGAGACCGAGATGCGACACCCGCCGGGGCAGGGGGTGTGGGGGATCGATGCGAGCGGCGACATTGCGGAGCGAGAGAGGGAGCGACTCTCGCCGGCGGGACGTTCAGGGCCAGTCGTAGCCGGGGAAATAGTCCCGCTTGATCCGATCTCCCGGGAGGCCCATGTCGGCCAGCATCCCGTCCGTCGCCTCGACCATCGGCTCCGGGCCGGAGAGGTAAAACGTCGGTCGCTGGAGGTCTGGCGCCGCTTGGCGGATCGAGTCCTCGGTGATCCGGTCGGGCGCGACGACGTAGTGGACGCGGAGCCCGGGATGCTTCTTGGCGAGCGCCTCGATCTCACCACGGTAGACGAAGTCGGGCGTCCGGTTGGCGTAGAGCAGCGTCGCGCGGATCGACACGCCGCGATGATCGAGGTCCAGGAGCATCGCGCGGTACGGGGTGATGCCGATCCCCCCGGCGACCAGGACGTGCTCGGCGGTCGGGTCGTCCACCACGAAGTCGCCCGCGGGCTGTCCCGCCTCGATCGTGGCCCCCGATGGGCAGCCGCCGGAGCGCTCGCTTGAACGTGCTACCCTTGTCGCCAGCAAAGCGGGTCGTGAGCATGACGATCCCTTCGAACGGGGCGGAGGCGATGGTGAAGTAGCGGGTCGTCTTGCGGTCGTCGGCGCCCGGGTGCGGCAGGCTGTAGCGGAGGAACTGCCCGGCGCGCCACGTGAGCGGCATGTCGCTCTGGAAGACGAAGGAGGTGACGTCCGCGGCCTCGAGCTTCTTCGCAGCCAGGGTCAACGGCATGGGGGCTCCTTCCCGCTCGGCTCGGCCGAGCCGGTCACCCGCGGCGGACCGTCCGCTGCTTCACGATCGTCTCGACGCTCGGGAATGCCTGTCGGGCGGCCGGGGGGACCGGCTGCCAGTGCTCACTGCCCGGGTTGCCCACGTAGTAGTCGAAGGGGAGCGCGCCGGGGCCGCCCGGCCGGCCGACCACGATCCGGCCGACCATGCCGGCCGCCTCGTGCGGCAGGCAGAAATAGTCGTAGACGCCCTCGGCCGTGAGGGTGACCGCGAAGCGGTCCCCGGGGTTCACCAGGAAGCCCGAGTCCCAGGGCGTGGCGGCCTCCGGGATGCGCAGCGAGTGGTTCCCGTGCTTCGGGTGGTACGCGGTGGTCGTGTGCGGGTTCCCCGGGGAGTCCATGATCCAGCGCACCGTCTGGCCGGGCTCGATCCGCACGCCGACCGGGTCGAACCACACGTGCTCTCCCCGCGCGTCGCTCCGCATCCGGATCTCGACGACCGGGGCCGCTCCGGCCGCGCGGGCCGCCCGGGCCGCGCGGGGCGCGGCGAGGCCGGCGAGCCCGAGCCCGCCGGCCTGGAGAAGCTCACGCCGCGTCAGCATGGTCTGATCGGGGCTACTTGAGGCTCGCGGCCTTCGCGGGCGACACGTACCACAGGACGACGTGGTAGTGCGGCTCGGCGACGCCCGGATGTCCCGCGTTGTAGTAGAGGTCGACGTGGTCCACCTTCTCCTTGGCCACGCCGAGGTCGTTGAAGCTCTTCTTCGCCTCGAGGTCCTTCACCGGGACCATGTAGATGGAGCTCACGAGCTTCCCCTCACGGTCGTAGGCGAGGAAGGGCCCGACGGGGAGCGTCTTGGGGTCCACGTAGAGCGTGCCCATCCCGGGCAGGAAGTCCGGGAGCGGCACCAGCGCGCTCACCTTCTGGAAGTTCCCGCCCGGCGGCGCGGTCTGCACCGCCCAGGCCATGCCCGAGGCGCCCGCGAGGACGAGCCCCAGCGCGATGACGGTTGTGCGAAGCCCGCTGCGCGACATGTCGATCCTCCGTGGTGGTTGGTTGTCCGCGACCCCCCGATTGGGGCCTTGTCACCAGGTAGGTGCCGGTCGCGGGCCGGATCTTACGTGACGGGAAACAAGACACCCGCCGGTTCGCGGCGGGCGTTTCCCTCCCCGAGGGAGGGACGGGCTTGGGTGGGGGGCGGCGGGCAGTTAGCCGTGGAGTTTCCGGAGATTGCCCATTCCGTCCTCAGGGCGGCGCTAGCTCGGTGGCGGCGAGGCTCCCTCGGTGGGTGGGGTCGGGCGTTCGACGTCCGAGCGCACGAAGTCGCGGAGGGTCTCGAACTCCTCGCGGCAGACGCCGCATTGCCCGAGGTGCTGGGCGAGGCGGGCGTAGACCGGCGCCGCGGTGGCTCCCGCCAGCTCCAGCTCCACGCCCGTCGAAAGGAGATCGAAGCACTCCGAGCAGGAGATCTCCTCGGCCTCGGTGTCGGAGACCTTTTGCAGCAAGCGCTCGATCAGGCGCCGGTCCATGATTATGGATAGTGACGCTGCACCGTGAGATCTTACCCCGGCCCGCTGAACAGCGCGAGGATCTCCCGGGGGGCGTACCCCCGGGCCTCGAGCCGGCTCTTGAGCTTCCGGCGCGCGTCGTGGAGGAGCTTGTAGATCGCGTTCCGGGTCGAGCCCCAGTGCCGCACCAGCTCGTCCAGCGGCACCTCGTCGGCAACGATCGCCTTCAGGGCCTGGCGCTGGCGGTCGGTCAGGTCGTGGTCGACGACCTCCCGGATGGCGGCCCACGCCGCGGCCCGCCGCGCCGCCTGCTCCGGATCGCTGGCGGCCGGCCCGGCCTCGGCCAGCCATTTCGAGTTCCCGCCCTGCTCGAGCAGCGCGTCGAGGGAGACGTGCTGCCACGCCTCTCGGCGCGCGGCGACCAGCGCCATGTTGATCGCGAACTTGTACGCCCACGTCGTGAAGCGGCTGTCCCCGCGGAAGTCCTTGAGGCGGTCGAGGATCGCGAGTAACGCCTCCTGGGCGCAGTCCTCCGCCATCTGGTCCAGCTCGGCCAGACCCGAGTGCGCCAGGCGCCCCCGGTGGCGCTGCAACGCATACCGCGCGGCGCGGAGGAGATAGGCGCGCAGGTCCCCCAGCGCGGCTGCCTGCTCCTCCCCGCCCGCGCTCAGCTCCCGCACCCACTCGTGGTTCGTCCGCGTCCTCACCGGCGCCGTCGGCACTGGCCCGATCTTCCCGTTCCGCCGACTCTACTACACCGTCGCGCCGCCGACCACGGCCCGTCGGGGGTCCTGCACCGCGGACCTCGACGCCGACCCCAGGGCCCGCCGAACCTGACGGGTTGGCCGGCCGGGCCGGGTCACGACGGCCCGGCTGCCGGAAAGGCCCCCCGAGGTGGGGCCCCCCGTGGCCTTGCGCCCGGCCGCGAGGCGCACTATGCTTCCCCATGCCGGGCGGGTCCTGCACCTCATTCGCCAGGAGGAGTCGATGACACCGAGGCACTCCACGAGGCTCTCTTCCGTGATCCTGGCCATCGTCGCCGCGCTGACCGCGGTCACGCTCCTGACCGGCGTCGCGGCGGCGAAGGCGACGCTGACCGTCTACACCGCCATCGAGGCCGACGACCTCAAGAAGTACGCCGCGCGGTTCAACGAGGACCACCCCGAGATCGAGATCAAGTGGGTCCGCGACTCCACCGGCATCGTCACGGCGAAGCTCCTGGCGGAGAAGGCCAACCCGCAGGCGGACGTGATCTGGGGGCTGGCGGCGACCAGCCTGCTCGTGCTCAAGCCCGAGGGGCTGCTGCTGCCGTACGCGCCGAAGGGCCTGGACAAGCTCGACCCCCTGTTCCGTGACAAGGACAACCCGCCGGCCTGGGTCGGCATGGACGCGTGGGTCGCGGCGATCTGCTTCAACACGGTGGAGGCCCAGAAGAAGAACCTGCCGAAGCCGACCTCCTGGCGGGACCTGACCAAGCCCGTCTACAAGGGCCAGGTCGTCATGCCGAACCCGGCGTCCTCGGGCACGGGGTTCCTCGACGTGTCGAGCTGGCTCCAGATCTTCGGCGAGCCGGAAGGCTGGAAGTACATGGACGCCCTCCACGAGAACGTCGCGATCTACACCCATTCCGGCTCGAAGCCGTGCACGATGGCCGGGTCCGGCGAGTACCCGATCGGCATCTCGTTCGAGTTCCGGGCGGCCCGGATGAAGAAGCAGGGCGCCCCGCTCGAGATCGTCTTCCCGTCGGAGGGGTCGGGGTGGGACATGGAGGCCACGGCGATCGTCAAGGGGACGAAGAACCTCGACGCCGTGAAGACGTTCGTGGACTGGACCGTTACCGAGAAGGCGATGAAGCTCTACAACGAGGGCTACGCCGTCGTCGCGATCTCGAAGCTGGCCAAGCCCATCGAGTTCCTCCCGGACAACATGCTCCCGCACATGGCGAAGAACGACTTCCAGTGGGCGGCGACGAACCGCGCCCGCATCCTCGGAGAATGGGAGCGGCGGTACGGCGCGAAGTCCGAGCCCAAGAAGTAGCCGGCGGAGACGCGCGCTCTCCCTCGCCGTCCCGGGCGG
>JBIOTN010000027.1:0-21118 GCA_044866005.1 Candidatus Rokuibacteriota bacterium
GCTCCCAGAGGGTTCCGCCCGGCGGCTCGACCTTGACGACGTCGGCGCCGAGGTCGGCGAGGAACTGGACCCCCGACGGCCCCAGCAGGAACTGCGTGAAGCTCAGCACGCGGACGCCGTCGAGGACTGCGAGGGGCTCGCTGCCGTGGCTCACGTCGCTCGGATGCTAGGGGAGAGCCGAAAGCGACGTCAAGGGGCGGCCGGGCGGCGGACGCCGTCCAGGAAGCCCTGCATGGCCCGCCGCGGCTCGTCGGTCGCATAGGCGGCGGCGAAGCTCTCCATGGAGAACGCCATGGCCGCGTCGAGGTCGAGCTGGCGCCAGCGGTGGAGCAGTGCCTTCTGGATCGCGAGCGCCCGCGGCGGCAGGGCGAGGAGGCGCGCCACCCAGGCCTCCACCTCGCCGTCGAGCGCGGCCTCGTCCACCGCCCGGTTGACGAGCCCCCAGCGCGCGGCCTCCGTCGCGGCGATGGGCTCGCCGGTGAGCGCGAGCTCCGCCGCGCGTCCCCAGCCCACCAGTCCCGGCAAGAGCGCCGCCTGGATCACCGCCGGAATGCCCACCTGGATCTCCGGCAGCCCGAGCCGGCACGA
The DNA here is from genome assembly GCA_044866005.1 of Candidatus Rokuibacteriota bacterium. Lineage (GTDB taxonomy): Bacteria > Methylomirabilota > Methylomirabilia > Rokubacteriales > DASRDR01 > JBIOTN01. The sequence goes on from JBIOTN010000027.1 coordinate 589, forward strand.
GGCCGCGGCGAGCCGGACGTCGCAGGCCAGGGCGAGCTCGAGCGCGCCGCCGAGGACGTGGCCGTGCAGGCGCGCCACGACCGGCGCGGGCAGCACCCGCACGCTCTCGAGGGTCGCGTGGAGGGCGCCGATGAAGGCGCGGGCGGCCGGCGCGTCGAGATCCTTCATGGCGCGGACGTCGACCCCGGCCGAGAAGGCGCGCCCGCTGCCCGCGACCACGGCGACCCGAACGGCCGGGTCGCGGGCGAGGGCGCGAAACGCGGCGCCGAGCTCGGCGATCAGGGCCGGGGTCAGCAGGTTCAGCGGCGGCCGGGCGAGCGTCACGCGAGCGACGCCGCCGCTGCGCTCCACCGTGAGGTCAGGCACCGCGGCTCAGTAGCGACGCAGGGTCGGCTCGACCTGGTGGGTCCAGGCGTCGATCCCGCCCCGGAGGTTCACGGCGGGGATGTCCTGGGCCCGGAGCCACTGGACGACGGCCGCCGAGCGGATCCCGTGGTGACAGTAGACCACCACCTCGGCCCCGGCCGGTAGCTCGTCCACGCGGAGCTCGAGCTCCTCCATCGGGACGAGTCGGGCGCCGGGCAGCGCGCAGATGGCGTGCTCCCACGGCTCGCGGACGTCGAGGACGAGGGGCCTCTCCCCGGCCTCCAAGCGCGCCTTCAGTTCCTCCGGCGTGATCTCGGCGTACGGCGTCATCGCGCGGCTAGAGGCCCCGCGGCAGGGGCACGCCGAAGCGCGCCGCCACCTGCCGGAGGTTCTGACGCGTGCCATCGGGCAACGGGATCCCGTCGCGGGCGCGCGCCTCGGCCGTGCGCTCCTCGGGCTCACCGGGTGCCTGCACGGCCTCGACGCCGTCGGCGCGCGGCAAGCGCTTGAGCCCCTCGACCAGCCGATCGACCTCGGCACGGTATGCGTCGAGGTCGGTGAAGGCCGCGATGTCGATCGCCGCCACGACGCTGTTCTGCCGATGGCGGGTCGCGCCCTCGGCGCCGGCGTGCGCCGGGGCGAGGAGCGGGTTGCCGGCCATGAGGCTCGTCAGCGTCTCGAACATCAGCGCGAGCCCCGAGCCCTTCGGCCCGCCCATGGGCAAGAGGGTCGTCGCCCGCCGCGCGTCGGTGGTCGGCCGGCCCTCGCGGTCGAGCGCCCACCCCTCGGGGATCGGGACGCCCCGGTCGACCGCGAGGCGCAGCTTGCCGCCCGCCGCCACGCTCGTGGCCATGTCCAGCACGAGCACGCGGCGGCGCGCGCCGGGCACGGCGATCGCGATGGGGCTGTTGTGGACGCCCGCCGCGCGGGCGCCGTGGGGCGCCATGTTCGGCGGGCTACAGACGATGGCGAGCCCCGCGAGGCCCGCCTCCGCGGCCATGAGCGCGTAGTAGGCCATGGCCCCCTGGTGCGTGGTGTTGCGGATGAGGACCCAGCCGAGGCCCGCCTGGCGCGCCTTCGCGATCGCGCGCCGCATCGCCGCCGTCGTCACCACCGGCCCGAAGGCGCGGTCCGCGTCCAGCAGGGCGGTCGCGACGGTCTCCTTCAGCACCTGGATCTTGGGGCGCGGGTTCATGTCCCCGCGGTCCACGAGCTCCACGTACCACGGGATCCGGAGCACGCCGTGCGAATCCACGCCCCGCAGGTTGGCCCAGACGAGAACCTCGGCCTCGACCTCCGCGTCTTCGGGCGGCAGCCCGACGCGGACGAAGACGTCCCGGGTGAACTCCCTGAGCGCTGCCGCGCTCACGCGCCCGTCGTCGCCGGCCATCGATCGCTCCTCTCCTCCGGCCCTGACTCGTCGGGATCGGGGCGGCGGCCGCAGCCGCGCGCCGACGGCGACCGCCGGGCCGAGCATAGCACTCTGCGCCGCTGCCGGTCACCGCGCTGGACAACCCCCGGCTCCCGCCTTACCCTGATGCCGCGGGCGCGCTCGCCGCCCGCGATGTCACGGCCGTTTCACGAGCCGCCGTTCACGAGCCGGCCAGGAGGGCCGACACGGCCACACGACGCGCGAAGGCCGCTGCCAGGGTGGGGACCCCGGGCCGCGCAGCGCGGCCGACGCGGCGCCGGCCGGAGCCCCCCGTCCCCCGGCGGGTGCTGAGCATCCACGCCCACCCCGACGACCAGGAGTTCACGGTGGGCGGGACGCTCGCGAAGTGGGCGCGCGCGGGGAGCAGCGTCGTCACGATCTGCGTCACGGGCGGCGGCGCCGGGTCCAACCGCTACACGCCGCGCGACATGACGCGTGAGGCGCTGGTGCCCGTCCGGCAAGAGGAGCAGCGCCGGGCTTGCCGCGTGCTGGGCGTGTCGGGGGTGGTCTTCCTGGAGTACGAGGACGGGATGCTGGAGCCCTCGATCGCGCTCCGGCGCGACCTCACCCGCCTCGTCCGGCGCTACCGTCCCGACGCGGTGGTCTGTGGCGATCCCACGGTGCGCTTCTACGGACAGAGCTACCTGAATCACCCGGACCACCGCGTGGCGGCCGACGTCGCGCTGGATGCCGTGTTCCCCTCGGCGGAGACGCGCCTGATCTTCCCGGAGCTCCTCGAGGAGGGGCTGGAGCCGCACCACGTCGGAAGCGTGTTCGTGCACGGCGCCCAGCGCCCCGACACGTTCATCGACATCGCGGACGTGCTCGCCCTCAAGATCGCCGCGCTCCGAGAGCACCGGAGCCAGATGGGCGAGTGGGACCCGACCGCGATGATCACCGACTGGGCCCGTCAGCAGGGCGCCCCGCGGCGCCTGGCGGCCGCGGAAGCCTTCCGGCGGATGGTGCTCGAGAGCCCCTGAGGCGGCTGGAAAGGAGACGGCGGTGGCGACGGACCGGACGTTCGACGCCAGGAACGCGGCGGCGCGTGAGCGGTTGAGGCGGCTCCTGGCAGGCCTGAGCGATGCCGATCTGGAGCGCTCGGTGGGTCACGGCTGGACCGTGGCGGCGACGCTCGTGCACCTCGCGTTCTGGGATCTGCGGGCCGTCCGGCTCATCGACCGGTTCGAGCAGGCGGGGGTCAGGCCGTCCCCGATCGACATCGACGTGGTCAACGACACGGTCCGGAGACTGGCCCAGGCGATCCCGCCGCGCGCCGCGGCCCGGCTCGCACTCGAAGCGGCCGAAGAGGTGGACCGCCGGGTCGCCGCGTTCCCCGACCGCCTCGTGGAAGCCCTGGAAGCCGCCGGGAATCCGTTCAACCTGTCGCGCCACGTCCACCGCGACGAGCACCTCGGCGAGATCGAGCAGGCGCTCCGCTGAGGCGTCAGCCCCCCGCGGCGGGAGGCACGCGGGCGAGCTCGGCGCGGAGCCGGTCCTTCTGCACCTTCGCCGTCGCGGTCTTGGGGAGCGCGTCGGCCAGGACCACCCGCGACGGCACCTTGAAGCGGGCGAGCCGCGCGGCGCACCAGGCCTGGAGCTCGGCCTCGCCAGGCGTCCGCCCCGGCCGCGGCACGACCACGGCCACGACGTCGTCCTCCGAGAGCGCGGAGGGGACGCCGATCACCGCCGACTCGAGGACGCCCGGGTGGGCGTCGAGGACGGCCTCCACCTCGCTCGAGGCGATGTTCTCGCCCCGCCGCCGGATCACGTCCCTTCGCCGGTCCACGAAGTAAAAGTACCCGTCCGCGTCCCGATACCCGCAGTCGCCCGTCCAGAGCCAGCCATCGCGGAGCGCGGCGCGCGTCGCGGCCGGGTCCGCGTGGTAGCCCGGCGTCACGACGGGGTTCCGGATCACGATCTCGCCGACCTCGCCCGGCCCGCAGTCGCGCCCGTCCGGCGCGACGACGCGCACCTCGTTCGCGATCCCGCGGGCCGGCAGGTCGCGCGGGAGCCCGATGCTACCCGGCTTGCGCGCCCCGCGGAGCGGGAGGATCGTGCCGAACGTGCACTCCGACAGCCCGTACCCCTCGAGGAGCGTGACGCCGAAGCGGCGCTCGAACGGCTCGAAGAGCTCGCGCGGGACCGGCGCGCCGTAGACCAGGCGCAGCCGGTGCGCGCGGTCGTCGGCGGCGGGCGGCGCCTTCCAGAGCAGGGCGAGCATCGAGCCGATCACGTTCGCCTGGGTGGCCCCGAAGCGCCGGGCGTCGGCCCAGAAGCGGGACGCGCTGAAGCGCTCGAGCAGGACCAGGGTCGCCTCGGCCGCGATCGCGCCCATCGTGGAGTAGGCCTGCGCGTTGACGTGGAAGAGCGGAAGCGGCGTCAGCAGCCGGTCGTCCGGCTGGAGGTCGAGCCAGGTCCGGAAGCCCTCGCCGGTGAGCACGTAGTTCCGGTGAGGCTGCATCACGCCCTTGGGCCGGCCGGTGGTCCCGGACGTGTAGATGAAGGTCGCGATCGAGTCGGGCGCGGCTCGCCCCGCGAGCGGCAGCGGGCTCTCGTCGCAGAGCTCCGCGAAGGCGATCCCGCGATCCCGGTCGCCCGCGCCGACGACGACGAGCTCGGACAGCGTCGAGCTCCGTCGATAGACCTCGCGGGCGACCTCGAAGCCGTCCGCGCCGGTCACGAGGCACCGCGCCCCGGCGTGCTCGACGGGATAGCGGGCCTCGTCGACGCGGAAGCCCGTGTTGATCGGCACGAGCGTCGCCCCGAGCGTGTTGACGCCGAGCCACGTCCAGAGGAACTCGGGACGGTTTCCCAGGTAGCAGGCGACGCGATCGCCCGCGGCGATGCCGAGCCGGGCGAAGCCGGCCGCCGCACGCCCGATCTGCCCGACGGCCTCCGCGTACGAGACCTCGGCGTCGCCGAAGACGAGGAAGGGGTGGTCGGGGCGGCGCGCGGCGACGGCGCTGAACGCGTCGGGAATCGTCAGTGGTCGCTCGGCGGGAGCCACCGCCCCCCCCGGGGCATGCAGGGACGCGACGGGAGCCGGATCGGGGGCGGACCCCCTGGTCGGATTACTCGAGCGCTTCGCCGTCGAGCAGGCGCGTGAGCGGCCCGCGGAACGGGAAGACGCCGAAGCCTCCGCCCGTGTGGACGAAGAGGACGCGACGGCCGAGCCGGCCCGGGTGCCGGCGCGCCGCGTCCGAAAGCGCGAGAAACGCCTTCGCCGTGTATACCGGCTCGAGGAGGAGGCCGCCGGCGCGCGCGGCGTGGGCGACGGCGGCGAGCTCCTCCGGCCGCGTCTGGGCGCGACCGTGGCCCTGGTAGCCGTCCAGGAGGCGGATCTCCTCCCGCTCCACGCTCGCCTCCAGCCCGAAGCGGGAGGCGGCCTTGCGCACGGTCGTCCACACGTAGTCGCGGATCGCGTCCGCCTCGAAGGCGACCGGGACGCCCCAGATGTCGGCGCGCAGCCCGAACAGCGCCTTGCCGAGGTGCAAGCCTGCCAGGCTGCCGCCGCTCCACGCCGCGATCACGATGGCGTCCGGGGCCGGCGCACCGGCCGCGATCTGGGCGGCGAGCTCCTCGACGAAGGCGGCGTAGCCGAGGATGCCCAGCTCGTTCGAGCCGGACTCCGGGATCAGGTATGGCCGCCCGCCGCCCCGGCGCACCCGGTCGGCGAGCCGCGCGAAGAGCGCGTCCGGCTGGTCCACCTCCTCGGCCGGCGCGAAGACCGGCTCTGCGCCGAACAGCCGCGAGAGGAGGAGGTTCCCGTCGGCGACCGCCGGCGCCTCGCCGCGCAGGCCCAGCACGCAGCGGAGGCCGAGCCGGGCGGCCACCGCGGCGGTGGCGCGGCAGCAGTTCGACTGGAGCGCGCCGACGGTGACCAGGGTGTCGGCACCCTGGTCGAGCGCCTCACGGACCAGGAACTCGAGCTTGCGGGCCTTGTTGCCGCTTTCCGCGAACCCGGTGAGGTCGTCGCGCTTGACGTGGAGATCGAGTCCGAGCGACTCGCCGAGGCGTGGCAGCGCTTCGACCGGCGTGGGGCCATAGGCCAGGCGAATGCGAGGCGGGAGCTGCGACGTCATCCCGCCCCGACTATAGCACTCGCGGTTGAGTAGTCCACGGGATTGCCCTTGACTCCCGATCCGTTCGCCGCCACGGCCGGGACGGCCCCGGCCGCCGATCGAGCAGAACGGCCGAGGGTCCACCGGGCGGGCCGTCGGAGGGGGCTACGCCCTCCTCCGGCGGATCAGCGCGGACCGAGACGCGAGCCGATCAAGAAGGACGCAGGGCCGAGGCCCGCCGAGGCGTTTGCCGGCCCCCCCACCCAGCCCTTTGAGGAGGCGGGACGAGGCCCCCAGAGGCCGGGACGGCCGCGAGGCCGTAGGCCGAGCGCGTCTCGGCCGTGATGCAGGACACAGAGATGCGACGGGCATCGGCCCGCGCATCAACGGCAGACCGGCTCCCAGTGACCCGGCACCCAGCCCACCCCGTTCCAGTACGTGTTCACCCAGTAGCTCGAGCAGACCGGAGGGGGCGGGGCGACGTAGACGGGCGCCGGGGCGACGTAGACGGGCGCCGGGGCGACGTACACCGGTGCCGGGGCCACGTAGACGGGCGCCGGCGCGACGACGACCGGGGCGTCATACCGCGGCACGAAGGCGCTGCCGAGGATGGCGCCTGTCACGGCGCCGACGGCGAAGCCCCCGATGAAGTGCCCGCGGCGGTGGGCGAACGCCGGGGTGGGAGTGGTGAGGAGTCCCAGGACGAGGCCGAGCACCACGAGCCCGGCGATGACGCGTTTCACGCTGCTGCCTCCCCTCCGATCCCGTCGTGGTCCGATCGGGTCCGGTCATCCCCTTCGACGCCGCCCCGTATGGCCGTATTCGGGACGTCCGGGGAGTTGCCTAGGGGGCTCCCCGGCCCTGGGACCCTGGAAGAGTCCGCCGCCGGGTCGGCATCCGTTTTGCTCGCGCCTGGGCATCCGTCCCGGACGGGGACGATCGGGTTCGCGTCCGTCAGGGATGGCAAGGGGGACAGCTATGCGACGCGCTCAAGGTCTCGTTCTCATCATCCTCCTTCTCGCGACCGCGGTCCTGGGCGGCTGTCATGGCGGGACGTCCTCGTCGGGCGTCTTCGAGGTCGTCTTCACCGACGAGCGCCTCGTGACGGCGAGCAGCTGCGCGGTCAGGGGCAACGCGACGAACACCGGGAACCTGCGGGCCCGGGTCGAGCTGAGCTACGAGGCGAAGAACGCGAGCGGGGACGTCATCGGCACCGCCAGCGCCTCGTTCGAAGTCAGCCCCTTCTCGAACCTCGAGTTCACGACCGATGCCTTCAGCAACGGCCTCGCCTGCGCCGGCATTTCGAGCTTCCGGCGGAGCCGCACCGACGTGACGAAGGCCTGACGGCGGGCGCGCGCTGCGGCGGGGCCCTCAGGGGCCGAGGGCCTGGATACGCCGGACGATCTCGTCGGTGTCGAGGAGCGCGCCCTCGCGCGACTTGGAGAAGATCAGCCGGCCGTCCACGTAGACGTCGAGGACGCCGAACCCGCCCAGCCGGATGCGCGGGCGCACGCCGAGCTCACTCTCGATCGTCTTGGCCAGGCGCCCGGCCTGGCTCCGAATGTCCCGTCAGACGAGTCAGCGCTTGATGTCGATCGTCATCGCTAGCGCGCGCCCAGGAGCGCGGCGGTCTTGTTGACGTCACGCGGCTTGACCCAGAACAGCACCCCGAAGCGTCCGGCGCCGGCGCAGACCGCGTCCGTCGCCGTCACGTTGACCTTGGCCTGCGCGAGCTTGCCGAGGAGCTCGGCCACGGCGCCCGGCCGGTCGTCGCCCTCGACGATGAAGGCGACCTTGGGGCCGGTGACCTTCCACTTGGCCTGCTTCGCCGCCGCACGGAACGCCGTCGGGTCCTCCGGGACGAAGTCGAGCTGGGCGCGCCGGCCCGCCGGGAAGCCCGAGAAGGCGAGGAGGTTCACGCCCGCGTCGCGCAGCGTCTGGAGCGCCCGCGCGCCCTCGCCCGGTTTGTCGGGGGTGGTGATGTAGAAGTACTGTACCCGACGGATCGTGTCTGCCATCGCCTTGCCCTCCGGTGCGCGCGCGCTCGCGCGTGTGATGCGGGGTCCCGACCACGCGTCGGACGGGGCCTGGAGGGGAGGCCGTCGGCGTCGCCCCGCCCGCGGCCATCGGGCCCTCCGGCCGGGGCCACCGTAAGGTACGCGGCGCTGGTCGTCAAGAGGGCCGGCGCGGCGCCCCGGCCGCACCGCGCCCGTGATATCCTCGCCGTCGGTGCGGCTCCTTCTGATCAGCAACTCCGGGCGTCCGTTTCTCCGGCACTGCCAGGGCACGATCGCGGTCTTCCTGGGCTCGGACGGCTCGGCGCGCCGCGTGGCCTTCGTGACGGCGGCCGCGCTCCGCGACGAGGAGACCTACTACGAGCTGGCGCGCGCGGCACTCGAACCCGAGCCGACCGGGCTGACCGTCGAGCATCTCCGCTGGGACCGCGACCCCCTGCCCACGCTCGCCCGCGCCGAGGCGGTGTTCGTCGGGGGCGGCAACACCTATGCCCTGCTGCGCCGCTTGCGGGAGTCCGGGCTCCTGGCCGCCATGCGCGAGCGCGTCCGCGCGGGGCTGCCCTACATCGGCAGCAGCGCAGGGTCGAACGTCGCCGGCCCGAACATCCTCACGACCAACGACTGGAACGTCGTCGGCCTCACCGCGTTCGAGGCGCTCGGGCTCGTGCCGTTCAACCTCAACCCGCACTACCTCGAGACCGACCCGGCCATGGCGCCGTTCAGCGAGACACGGGACGAGCGGATCGCCGAGTATCTCCTGGTCCGCGACAACCCCGTGGTCGGCCTGGAGGAGGGAGCCCTCCTCCGCGTGGACGGGGGCACGAGCACGGTCCTCGGGACGGGGCGCGCCAGGCTGTTCCTCCGGGGCCGCGACCCCCGCTGGTACGCGGCAGGCCAGCAGCTCGATTTCTAGCTGGTGGCGCGACCTTCCCGACCGCCCGTCCACGGTGTTCCGCTCTGCGCGCCGGCGTCGCCGGCGCAGGGTCCAGGGGGAGGCATCGGAGCGGGCCGTCGCGGCCCCCCCCGACTAAAACGAGGGGAGGGGCCGTCCAATGGGCATCCATCTCCCAGAGGAGGCTCACATGATCCGAGGCACCGTGACCTGGCTGGTCGGCGCCACCCTCGCCTCTGCCGTCCTCCTGACCGCCGCCGGGGCGGCCTACCCCCACTCGCATCCCTGGGCGGGCCGCGCCCAGGCCTGGCAACCCCCGCTCGAGCGGCTGCAGGCCGCGCTCGGGCTGAGCGACGACCAGGTCGGCGCCCTCCGCCAGCTTCACGAGGGCCGGCGCGCGGCGCGGCGCGAGCTCTTCCAGAACCTCCAGCAGGCGCGGCAGGCGCTGCGGGAGCTGGTCTACCGGGGCGCCGACGAGGCGAGCATCCAGGCGAAGACCACCGAGCTCCAGGAGCTCCTGACCCAGGCCGTCCAGATGCGGCTCGACACCATGCAGGGGATGGCCCAGATCCTGACCCCCGAGCAACGCGAGAAGCTCCTCACCCTGCCGCCGCCCATGCCCTGGCGGCGTCACGGGCCGCGCTCCTTCGGTCAGGGCTGAGCGCTCACTCCCGACTGGCGGTGTAGGGGCAGATCTGGCTGTAGGCGCAGAAGCGGCACGCCTGGTAGGACGGCGCGGCCGTGAAGCGCCGGGCGCGGATCCCGGTGGCGGCGGCGTTCACCGCATCGGTCGCCTCCGCCGCGTCCGCGTCGGTCGGGACGTGCCCGGCGGCGAGTCCGGACTCGAGGAAGCGGAGCTCCACGCGCGCCGGTAGCCGGCCGAACATCTCCCGCCAGGCGAGCGCGTAGAGCTTGAGCTGAAGGCTCGCCGCCGCGCGCTCCTCGGCCCGAGCGGGGTCGCGGACGTCGGAGGACTTGTAGTCGATGATGACCGCTCCGTCCTCCGTCTCGTCCACGCGGTCCCACCGGCCGCGCAGCTGGACGGGGCCCCCGGCTCCGGAGAGGCTCGCGCCGAACTCCCGCTCCACGAGGGCCGGCTGCGTCCCCGAGGCCTCCTCTTCGTGCCAGAACCGGGTGAGCGCCGCGCGACCCGCCTCCTTGCGCGCCGCCTCGTGCGTGAAGCTGAGGAACCCCTCGTTCCGCCACTCCTGCTCGTACGTCGCCAGGAGGTCCGGGAGCGGCGTGAAGAGACCCGCGGTCCGCCTTCGGAGGTAGTGCTCCACGACGCGGTGAAGCGTCTCGCCGTAGACCACCGCGTGGTGCCGACGGATGGGGACCCGTAACAGGTGGATGTAACGGTACTTGAGCGGGCACGTCTCGTAGTCGTCCACCTGCTTGTGGGAGAGCTCGAGCGGCGCGTCGGCCGGGCGCGCCGCGCCCTCCTCGAACGCGGGCTCCGCCGGCGCGGCCGCGCGGTGGATCTCCTCGATGGCTGCGGCCTTGAACGGCCGGGCCGCGTCGCGCGGGAGGTCGAGCGCCTCGAGGACGAACTGGCTCACCTTGCGCTCGCGCTTGCCGCCGTAGTCGCGGGCGGACGTGAGGTAGAGGACGTCCTTCGCGCGCGTCATCGCGACGTAGAAGAGTCGCCGCTCCTCCTGGAGCTGGAAGTCTCCCGCCGGCGGTGGGTCCTTGACCAGCGCGTCGGGGAGCTCGAGCACGTCTCCCCGGCTCGGCCACGGGAATCGGCCCTGGACGAGCCCCACCACGAAGACCACGCGGAACTCGAGCCCCTTCGCCTTGTGCACCGTCAACACCCGGACCGCCGGCACGTCCACGTCCGCCTCGGCCACGGCGGGGTCGTCACCCGCCTCGATGAGCGCGTCCAGGTGCGCCACGAACTCCCGCACGCGGTCCGCGGGGAGCACGCGCGCGGCTTCCTGGATCCGCCGGAAGAACTTCGCGACGTTCTGGACCTCGGCCTCCTCCTGCGCGGTCGCGGCGCGCGACATGCGCGCGAGCCAACCCGAATCCGCGAGGACGTGGTAGAGGAGCTCGCCCGTCGGGACCTCGACGGCGAGGCCCATGTAGCGCTCGAGGTCTTTGACGAGCCGGGCGATGGCCGCCGCGCCCTGGGCGGAGAGCGCGTCCCGGAGCTCGGGGATCTCGCCGGCCTCGCGTAGCACGTCGAAGAGCCAGCGGTGCCGACGGTCGGCGTGGGTGCTGCAGCGGACGAGATCGACCGGCGGCAGCCGGTAGAGCGGGGAGGCGGCGAGGGCGAAGAGGCTCACCCCGTCATCGGGATGCGCGAGGACGCGCAGGAGCGCGATGAGCAGGCGGACCTCGGGCCGCCCGTAGAGGCCCTGGTTGCCCGAGAAGGTCCAGGGGATCCCGCGGAGGTTGAGCGAGCGGAGGAACGGGTCGGCCTCGTTGTTCGAGCGGACCAGGATGGCGACGTCGCCGTAGCGGTAGTCCCCGCGCTCGACGTCCGCGGCGACCGTCGCGGCCACCGCGTCGGCCTCCTGCGTCCCCAGCTCGAAGTGGCGGTGCACGGGCTCGGGACCGGAGCCGCGCACGGCGCGGAGCCGCTTGTCGATCTGCTTCGCCGCTTCGAGCCGATGGGGGTCGTTGTGGCGAACGAGCCGGTACGCCGCGTCGAGGAGTCGCTGCCCGGAGCGGTAATTCTCGGTCAGCACCACGCGCCGGGCGTCGGGGTAGGCGTGGTCGAAGGCGAGGAGGTTCGACATCGAGGCGCCGCGGAAGCGGAAGATCGCCTGGTCGTCGTCCCCCACGACGGTCACGTTCCGGTGCCGGGCCGCAAGAAGCTTCACCAGCTCGAACTGGGCATGGTTCGTGTCCTGGAACTCGTCCACGAGGATGTAGCGGAAGCGGTGCTGATAGTGCGCGAGGACGTAGGGCCGCGTGCGGAACAGCCGAAGCGCGTACACGATCTGGTCCCCGAAGTCGACGAGCCCCTCGCGCCCCATGAGGGCCTGGTAGGCGGCGTAGCTCCGCGCGAGCTCGAGCTCCCGGGCGGCGCGCTCGCGCCGCTCCGCGTCGTCCGGGCGGGCCGCGGCGTCGTCCGCCAGCCGCTGGGCGTAGGCGAGGTACGCGTCCGGGGCGACGTCCTCGTCCTTTGCCCGGCCGAAGAGCCCGACCAGCGCGTGGAGGTGCCGTGTGGGGTCGCCGAGCGGGCGGTAGTGCGCGAGCGGGAGCTCGAAGAGATGGGCGCGGAGGAAGATCACCTGCTCTGCCCGGTTCAGCACGCGGAAGGCCGGGGTGAGCCCGATCTCGAGCGCGTTCTCGCGGAGCAGCCCGTCCCCGAACGCGTGAAACGTCGAGATGCGCACGTCGGCGTAGCCGTAGGGGACCAGGAGATCCACGCGCTCTTCCATCTCGAGCGCCGCCTTGTCCGTGAAGGTGAGGGCGAGGATCTCCTCGGGCCGCGCGCGGCGGGTGGCGATGAGCCAGGCGATGCGCCGGGTGAGGACCGTGGTCTTGCCGGTCCCGGCGCCCGCCACGATGAGGAGCGGCCCGTCGCCGTGGGCAACGCCGGCCGCCTGGGCCGGATTCAGCCCCTCGAGGACGCGCGCCGCCGCCAAGTCGGCGCGCGGGGCGGTCGGCTGCGGCTCGTCGTCGGCGGACATCGGCCGATCATAGCGCCTGGGTCAGGCAGCCGACAAGCGCCGTGGCCGGCCGGAACACGACCTCGCGATGCTGGCGGCACGGAATATCGTGGAATTGACGTGGGAGCGCCGCGCGTCCCACAATGCCAGCCACGCGCCATGCGTCTCTCCCGTCGCCCTCTCGTGGGTTGGCTTCCCTCGTACCAGGCGACCGTCGAGGCGAGATGATCGCGGCGGGGTCGGGGCTTGTCGCGGGGAAGCGGGCCGACGAGGCGGCGCTCGACGCGGCGCTCGAGGCGATGGCCGCGAGCGGCGCCGACCGCGCCGACGTCGCTCTGGTCTTCGTGACGGGCGACGCGTTCTCCGTCGCGCACGAGGTCCTCCACGTCGTGCGTCGGGTCACGGGGGCGCCGGCCGTCATCGGCGCGAGCGGGGCCGGGGTCCTCACGGAGCGCGGCGAGATCGAGGAGAGCCCGGCCGTCGCGGTCCTCGTCATCCGGGTCTCGGACTCGCGTCGGGCGCGCGCGGCGCTGGTCGTCGGGCGCGAGCGGCTCGACGCCGAGGCCGGCGCCCTGCTCGCCGAGCGGCTCGACCCGGCCGGCGCCGGCGGCGGCGCGGTCCTCCTCCTGCCCGACGCCATGAGCCTCGACGCGCGCGGCCTCCTCCGCGGGCTGGCCGAGCGGCTCGGCCCGGCGCCCGTGGTCGGCGGGGTCGCGGCCGGCACGCCGCTCTTCGAGCTCTATAACACCGAGGTCGTATGCGGCGGGGTCGCCGCGCTGGCGCTGGGTCCGACCCCGGTCATCGGCGTCGGCCAGGGCTGCCAGCCGATCGGGGAGCCGTACGTCGTCACGCGAGGCGAGGGGAACGTCATCCACGCGATCGCGGGGCGTCCTGCGCTCGAGGTCCTGGAGGAAGCGATCCAGAGCGTCCCCGACTTCGAGCGACGGCTCCCGCAGGCCGGGCTCTTCGCGGGCCTCGCCATGAACCCGGCCAAGTCTCCGCTCGGGCGCGGCGACTTCCTCGTCCGAAACCTCGCGGCCGCCGACCGGAAGACCGGGGCGGTGGCGCTCGCCGAGCACGTGCGGACGGGCCAGACCATCCAGTTCCAGATCCGGGACGCCCGCGCCGCGGCGGAAGACCTCGAGGCGATGCTGACGCGGGTCGAGGCGGCGCTCGGGCGTCGCCGGCCGGCCTTCGGGATCTACGTGAACTGCGCCGGGCGCGGCCGCGGACTGTACGGGGTTCCTGACCACGACGTCGGCGCGATCCGGCGCCGCCTGGGCGATTGGCCCCTCGTCGGCTTCTTCGGGAACGGCGAGTTCGCGCCGATCGGCCCGACGAGTTTCTTCCACACCTACACGGGCGTCCTCGTCGTCTTTCCGCAGCCCTGACCGGCTCCGTCGCCGCGAGGCGGTGGCGGCGACCCGATCCCGCGGCGTCCGGCCCGCGCGACCGCCAGGGCACTGTATCCGATCGGAGACACTTGACGCTCACTCCGAGGCCGGCCTAGCGTGAAAGCCGCAGGGCTCGGACCCGTCGGACGCGCGTGGGTCGGCGAAGGGCTCCCGCCCCTTCGCCGCCCGGAACGTGCGAAGCGAAGGGAGGGCTGCCATGGTCAGGACATCTCCCCGCGCGTCGCGGGTGGAGCTGTACGCGCGCTACGATCGCTGTTTCCGGCATCTCGCGGAAGCCCGTCTGAAGTTCCTCCCCCTGGACGGGGTCCTGGGCGTGGGCTGCGGCCTCAAGGAGACGGCGGGGCGACTTCTGCCCGACCAGCCAGCCATCCTCGTCTACGTGGCGGCGAAGAAGCCGCGGAACGCCGTCCGCCGGAACGCCTTGATCCCGCCCGAGTTCAAGGGCGTCCCGACGGACGTCGTGGTGCCGTGGCGGCGCGCCGCGCGGAAGCGGCGCAATCACGACTTCATGTGGCTGGACTGGGGCAAGATCCATGCCCGAAACCCGGCCCGCGACGTCGGCCTCGCGCCCACCGCCGACTACGATCTGGACCACGTCGCGGTTCTGGAAATCGACGACACCTTCATCATCGACCAGAACGGCACGCTGTTGATCGACTGGGTGAAAGCCGTGAAGCGCTTTCTCCAGGCACACCCGGACGTCTTCGACTTCATCACGTTCTACCTCGATACCGCCAGCGGGCTTCCGTACCAGGGCTCCTGGCACTACGGCGTCTACAACAAGACGAAGGGCATCAACTATTACGCCGGCTCGAACCTGAACCAGCGCGGCACCTACGGCAGCGCGACCCTTCGGGCGTTCCATTCCATCGGGGGGTTCGGCAACTCCGTCCTGCTCCAGGAAACGGGACACATGTGGGGCGCCTACGTGCGCAATCGCGACACCGAGAACGGCGCGAGGCAGTACGATCTTCTGATCGGGACGACGCCCGGCAACGACATCTACCACTGGGGCCGTTTCTTCGACGACGATCACTCGCCGATGGACTACGACGGAATCGATTGGGAAGAGCTCGGAGGTAACCAGTTCGCGGCGCACGGGGTGGAGGACGACTTCTTTCATTTCTGCCCCCTCGACCTCTATCTCATGGGCCTCAGCCCCGCCGGGCAGGTCGGCCCCTTCTACGTCATCCAGGACCCCTCGGACGTTGCGGGAACCATCACCGGCACCAAGAAGGACATCACCGTTCAGAACGTCATCTGGGCCGAGGGCGACCGCGATCCGGCGTATCCCGAGACGCAACGGGTGTGGAAGCACGCGTTCGTGCTGCTGACGTACGACGCCTGGGCGTCGCACGGCATGGCCCAGGACGTGGCCGCGCAGCGCCGGCGGTACACCTGGCAGTTCTACAAGGCGACGCGCTTTCTCGGCAACGCAGACACGTCGCTCCGCCCGTACACGCTCTTCCCGGCGATCCGGGACGTGTCCCTGGCCGCCGATGACGACCGAGCCATCGTGGGCTGGAAGACCTCCCTGGGCACCCGCGGGCGCGTGAACTTTGCCACCTCCCCGGCGGCGTTTCGCCGCGACCAGGCCCACACGGAGCCCTTCTCGACGGCCCAGGAATCCAGCTTCGGGACGACTCATGGCCTCCTGCTCACGGGATTGAGCCCGAACACCACCTACTATTTCGAGATCCTCGCGGAGACCGAGGACGGGTTGTTCGACCGGAACGGGGTGGAGGCGCTCTACACACGGAAGACGAACGACACGTGTGCCCCCGACATCAACAACGTCCTCGTCCGCCGATCGCGCTTCCTGGGCAGCTACAAAGTGACGGTCACGTGGAAGACCGACGAGCCGTCCGACAGCCGGATTTACTACGGGAACAGCGTCCCGCCCGGCCAGCAGGCCTACGACCCCTACCCGACGACCGACCACCGGATCAGGTTGAAGAATCTCCCGGCGGGAACCTCGTACATCAGCGTGGAGAGCCGGGACGCCGCCGGCAACGTGACGCTCGACGACAACGGCGGGAACTACTACCAGGTGCAGATCCCGGCCATCGCCCTGTCGGCCCTCGAGGCGACCACGCCCAAGGAGATCGTCGCGCGGATCGAGGACATCAACACCGCGATCGCGGCGGCCGATCTCTCCGGCGCGGCGACCAAGATCAGCCAGCTCGTCGTCGACGTGGTCGGCCGGGAGCTTGGCCACATCGCCCGGACCAGCACCCTCCCGGGAGAAGACATCGACGCCGGTTACGAGGCGCTGACGCTCCTGATCGGTCGATTGGACGGCACGGCGCGCGTCGTCGAGCGCGGCGGGGACTTCATCGATTTCGCCGTGGATCCCGAGCCGCTGTCCCTGATCACCTGCATCGACCTGCCGACCGACGCCATCGCCCAGCGAAGCGTGTACCCCGTCCTGCCCCGGCTGCTCTCCGGAGTCCGGCCCCGCGTGATCCTGGAGCCCCACCCGTCGCGGGGGCCGGGATACTACCGCCTCCGACGGGCCTGACCGTGGCCCGCGGGCACGGGCCCGCCGCTGACCGGGCTACCGTCCGTAGACGGGGGTGAGCCAGCGGCGGTAGTCCGGCTTTTCTCCCCGCACCACTGCGAAGTAACACTGCTGGATCGCCCGCGTGACCGGACCGGGCTCCTTTCCGTCTCCCAGCGGCAGCCGGTCGATCGACAGCACGGGGGTGATCTCCCAGCCGCTCCCGCAGAGGAATACCTCCTCGGCGACGTAGAGCTCGGTCCGGTCCACCTCCCGCTCCACGGGCGCGAGGCCGAGCTCCCTCATGCACAGCTCGAGCAGCGTCGCGCGCGTGACCGACTCCAGGATGTCCGCCGTGACGGGGGGTGTGATCGGAACGCCGCCCCGGACGACGAAGCAGCACGCCCCCGGCGATTCGGCCAGCTTGCCGCGCGCGTTGAGGAGGAGGGCGGTGTCGTAGCCGTTCGTCTTCGCCTCGAGCGTGGCGAGCCGGCTGTTCTGGTAGTTGGCCGAGCACTTGATCCGGGGCGGCATGCTGGTGTCCGAGATCCGCGTCCACGAGGAGATGCAGGCGGTCACGCCGGGCTCGTCGGTGAGCTTCCGCGGCAACGCGTCCACCGCGAGCCCGACGGGCCCGGTCGCCTCGAGCCCGACGTCCGTGTCGAGGAGCGCCGACTGGCGGATGTGGACGTCCTCGCGGTACCCGTTCTTCCGCAGCACCTGGACGATCGAGGAGGTCAGCTCCTCGCGCGTGAAGCCGTGCTCCATCCGCATGAGCCGCAGCGACCCGTAGAGGCGGTCGATGTGCTCCTTGACGCGGAAGAGGTACAGCTCGCCGTGCGGCGCGCTCCAGTAGGCGCGCAAGCCCTCGAAGACCGAGGTCCCGTACTTGACGGCCGCCGACTGGACGTGGATGCGCGCCTCGTCGTACGGCAGGATCTTGCCGTTCAGATAGAGATAGCGGGACGGTGTGGCCACCGGGACGTCCTCCTCTTCTCGGTCTGCGGCCGGCCTTCTCGGCCTGGACCCGTCAGCCCAGTCTGCGCCAGCGTCCGCGCGGCGGCTTTGCCGCCGGCCCACCCACCGAGCCGAACTATCGCCGGATGCGGGGGTCGGGCTGGGCCATGAGCTCCTCGAGCTCGCCGGGACGGACCAGGGCCACGTCACCCCACATCGTGCACTTGAGCGCCGCCAGGGCCGTCCCGCAGTCCTGCGCGTACTGGATGTCCTGGCTCGACAGGAGCCCGTAGAGAAAGCCCGCGGCGAAGGCATCCCCGGCGCCGACCCGGTCGGCGATCACGTCGAGCGCGTAGAGCCGGGTCGGCCGGTACACGCGATCAGCCAGCACGATGGAGCCGCGTTCGCCCAGCGTCAGGGCAACGGTGGCCTTCGGCGCCCAGCGCCGGAGGCCCTCCGCGACCGCCTCGGGGTCCCCGTCGAGGCCGAACACCCGGTGGGCGTCCTCGATGCCCACGAAGAGGAGGCCGACGCGCGGGAACAGGCTTTCGAAATAGGTCCGGGCGTCCTCCGGGGACCACAGGGCGGCCCGGTAGTTGACGTCGAGCGAGACGAAGACGCCGCCGGCGTGGGCTTCCTCGAGCGCCCGCTCCATGAGACCCCGCGGCTCGTCGCCCAGGGCCGGGGTGATCCCCGTCATGTGCACCACCCGGCTCCGGCGGACGAGGTCCCAGTCCACCTCGTCCTCACCGAGCGTGGTGAACGCGGAGTCCTGACGATCGTACAGCACGCGGATCGGCCGCGGGCCGACCCCGTACTCGAGGAAGTAGAGCCCGACGCGCCCCCGCACCCGCCAGACGACCTGGGAGACGTCCACACCGTGCGCGCGGATCTCGCGCCCGATCCGCTCCCCCCAGGGATTCGTGGGGAGCGCCGAGATCCACGCGGTGCGGAGCCCGAGCCGCGCGAGGGCGCAGAGGACGTTGGCCTCCGTGCCGCCGAAGGAGACATCGAGCTCGCGCGCCTGCTCGAGCCGCGTCGGCGCGCGGGAGGCCAAGCGCAGCATGACCTCGCCCAGGGCGGCCACGTCGAAGCGCGGTTCGCCCTCCGGCACGCTCATAGTCGCCGAGATGCCACGGTTCTGGGCATGTCCCTCACGTCACGGTCCGCCGCCGAACGCGCGGCCTCCACGTCCCGGGCCGGGACGCGCGCATCGGGAGGGCACAGGGAGGAGGCGCGCCGAGGCGTATGCCGCATACGTCGAGGCACGCCGACGACCCCGGAGGCCGGGACGGCCGCGAGGCCGCGGGCCGAGCGCGTCCCGGCCGTGATGCAGGACGACCCGAGGCGACGCGTATCGGCCCGGGACCTCATGTCACGGTCCAGCCGCCGTCCACATACAGCGTCTGGCCGGTCATGTAATCCGACGCGGGCGAGGCGAGGAAGAGCACGGAGCCGACCAGGTCCTCCACCTCGCCCGTCCGCCCCATCGGGATCCGGCGCGTCACCCGTTCCACCCAGGCCGGGTCGCCGAAGAGCGGCTCGGTGAGCTTGGTCCGGATGTAGCCGGGCCCGATCGCGTTGACCCGGACCCCGTGCGGGGCCCACTCGACGGCGAGCGTCCGTGTGAAGGCCGACACGCCGGCCTTGGTCGCCGCGTAGATGGCGCCCGTGGGCAGGCCGACGCGCCCGGCGATGGACGCGACCGTCACGATCTTGCCGCGCTCCTGCGGGACCATGATCCGGCCTGCCGCCAGCGCGCAGAAGAACGCCGCCCGGAGGTTCAGGTTCACGATGGTGTCCCAGTCCGCCTCGGTGAACTCGATGGCGGGACGGCGAATGTTCGTGCCCGCGTTGTTGACGAGGATGTCGAGCCGCCCGAGCTCCCTCACGGCGCGCGCGAAGAGCGCGGGAATGCCGTCGAGCCGCTGGAGGTCGATCGGGTGGACGACGGCGCGGCGGCCGAGCTTTTCGACCCGTCGTGCCACCTGCCCGAGCGCGCTCTCGTCCCGGCTCGCCAGGACGAGGTCGCAGCCCGCCTCCGCGAGCGCGAGCGCCGCCGCCGCGCCGATGCCGCGGCTCGCGCCGGTCACGAGCGCGACGTGGTCGGTGAGGTCGAAGGGGGGCCGGGTCATGCCGATCAGGCTACCCGCTCGTCGCGCCCGGCGTCAATTTTCATCGGCAGAGCCGCCCGGGCGCTCAGCGACGGCCGTGGCTCCCGCCGGCCAGGCGCCCGAACACCTCTGGGTTGACACAGTTCGCCGGGCGCTCGCCGCGGAGCACCCGCACCGCTTCCTCGGCCACCCGCCGCTTGAGGTCGGAGCGCCCTTCCTCCGAGTACCACGCCGCGTGGGGCGTGACGATGACGTGCTCCATCCGGAGCAGCGGGCTCGCGGGATCGAGTGGCTCCTCTTCCGTCACGTCGAGGCCGGCGCCGCCCAGCCGCCCCGCGCGGAGCGCCGCGGTCAGCGCCGCCGTGTCCACGAGGCCGCCCCGCGCCGTGTTCACGAGGACGGCGGTCGGTTTCATCCGGCCGAGGGCGGGCGCCCCGATCACGTGGCGCGTCTCGCGGGTCAACGGACAGTGGAGCGTGAGGTAGTCCGACTCCTCGAGGAGTCGCTCGAGCCCGACAGGCTCGACGCCCGGCGGAAACTCGGCCAGATACGGGTCGTGGGCGACCAGCCGGACGTCGAAGCCGGCGAGCTTCCGCGCGACGCGGCCGCCGATCCGGCCGCAGCCGAGGAGGCCCACGGTCCGCCCGGCGAGCCGGGCGATCGGCTGGACCTCGAACACGTTCCAGCGTCCCGCGCGGGTCTGCCGGTCCAGGCGCGTGAGCTTCCGCGCCAGGGCAAGGAGGAGCGCGACCGCGTGGTTGGCCACCTCGTCCGTGCCGTAGTCGGGCACGTTGGCGACCGGGATCCCTCGCTCCGTCGCCGCCTCGAGGTCGACGCCGTCCACCCCGACGCCATAGCGGACGACGACGCGGAGGCGCGGCAGGCCCTCGATCACTCGCCGCGTCACCCCGCCGTACTGGACGAGCAAGGCGTCGGCCTCGGCGCACTCCCGCAGGTACTCGGCCTCCGTCCGGGCGATCACCTGGCGGAAGCGCACGCCGGCGGCGCCGAGGACGCCCGTCTCCTCGGCGATGTTCGCGTGGTCGAGGCCGCAGATCAGGACGAACGGCTCGGCCGCCCGCGCCGGGGACGATGGCATCGGTCGGGACCGCGAGGCGCGCCCCGGCTCAGGCGGGCGGCGCGGGCGTGGGCGTG
>JBIOTN010000028.1:0-2581 GCA_044866005.1 Candidatus Rokuibacteriota bacterium
CCGCTCGACGGGGCCCGCGGATCACGAGCGACGGGGCGCGTTCGGCCGCGCGGCGGGCGCCGGGACGGTTCCCGCCACGCGGCCGACTGCGTCGGTCGCGTGGAGATCGGCTCAGTGGAAGACGCCCAGCAGCCAGAGAATGATGATCACGCTCAGGGGCACGCCGAGCAGCCAGAGGATGAGGGGCAGCATAGCTTCTCGTCTCCTCGTGTTCCGTTGGGCGATTCGTCAGGGCTCCGCCGCGCCCGTCGGATTCCCCGGGCGCCGGCCCTGCTGGAGTCCCGGTGCGAGCAAGGCCGATGCCGCCGTGACGCGCGGAGGGGCCCGGTGAGTTTCTCGCCACGCCGGCTGGGCGGGACGTGAGCAGCGGGAGAGCGCGACGTCCGCCGAGTCGGCTGTAAGGACGCGGAGTTAGGCCTTGGCCCTACCCTTGCACCCCGTCCACCGGCGGGCCGGCAGCCGGCGGCCCGGATGGAGGCGCTCCGTGTCCGTCCGACCTGTCCTGGCGACGGTGGCCCCCCCGGACGCACCGTCGCCGGGCCTCGCGCGCCGCAGCCTCTGGACGCGGCTGCGGCTCCTCCTGACCCGCCGGCGGGCGAGGATCCTCGTCATCAACCACTTCGAGCCGTACCTGGAGCTGCTCGCGGAAACGCTCCGGAGCGCCGGCTACCGGCCGGAGACCCTGCATCCCCGGGCCGCGCTCGGCGCCATCGAGCGGAGTCGCTATCACGTCGTGATCGGAGGGCTCGTGATGCCGTACCTGACGGGACCGGAGCTCGTGACCGCGGTGAGGCAGTCGTCGCCCCGCGCGCAGGTGATCCTGCTGAGCGGCGACGCGACGAATCCACGCGCCGCCGAGGCGCTGCGGCGCGGCGCCATCGCCGTCCTCGACAAGCGCGCGCTCGACAGCCTCAAGCGCTGGGTCAGCGAGGCCCTCGAGCGGGCCTTCCACCCCGCCCCCGCGCCGCGCCCGGCCCCGGTCCCCGTGCGCGCGCGCTAGCTGCGTCGGAAGGGCGCTCGCCGGTCGTCGACCATAACCGGGGCGCCGCCGTCCCGACCCGGGACCGCGACCCGTGGCGCTCCTGCTGACTCGCGCCACTCCTGCTCGGGATACCCGCCAACCGCGAGGACAGCGGTCGGCCATGGCACAATGAAACGGTGGCAGCCTCCCAGCCGTCACCGCTTCCGGGCTTTCTCTACGGAACGGCCTGGAAAGAAGACCGCACCGCCGGTCTCACCGAGCTGGCGTTGCGGATGGGCTTCAGGGGCATCGACACCGCCAACCAGCGCCGGCATTACTACGAGGCCGGTGTGGGCGGAGGCCTCAGGGCCGCCTACCGCGCCGGCATACTGACGCGTGCCGATCTGTTTCTCCAGACGAAGTTCACCTACCGGGCCGGTCAGGACGACCGGCTACCCTACGACCCCAGCGCTGACCTCTCCACGCAGGTCGCTCAGTCGATGCGGAGCTCGCTCGAGCACCTCGGCACCGACCACGTCGACAGCTACGTCCTCCACGGACCCGCCTCCGGCTCCGGCTGGACCGACGACGA
Source organism: Candidatus Rokuibacteriota bacterium (assembly GCA_044866005.1). Classification (GTDB taxonomy): domain Bacteria; phylum Methylomirabilota; class Methylomirabilia; order Rokubacteriales; family DASRDR01; genus JBIOTN01. Next base: position 1,554 of record JBIOTN010000028.1, read on the forward strand.
CGCCGAGGTGTGGGCCGCCATGGTGAAGGAGCGCGACGCCGGCTGCACCCGCTGGCTCGGGGTGAGCAACGTCTCCCTCCGCCACCTCCACCAGATGGTGGCGACCGGCGCCGAGCCCCCCGCATTCGTCCAGAACCGCTGCTTCGCCCGGCTCGGCTGGGACCGCGCCGTGCGCGCCTTCTGCGCCGAACACGGCATCGTCTACCAGGGGTTCTCGCTGCTCACCGCGAATCCCGAGGTGCTGCGCCACCCGCTGGTTGGCAGCATCGCCGCGCGTGCCGAGGCAACCCCGGCCGAGGTGGTCTTCCGGTTCACTTTAGCGGTCGGGATGCTGCCGCTGACCGGCACTACAAGCGCCGAGCACATGCGGCAGGACCTGGCGAGCCGCGGGCTGACGCTGACGCCCGACGAGGTGCGGGCGATCGAACGCCTCGTCGGCTGACGAGCAACCGTCCGCTACGCGGACGACTTCCCGACGGATGCCCGCCCTCGGCGCGCCGCCCGCGACCGCGCCGGCAGACGCCCGACGTTCGGCCTGATAGGCAGCGTCGGGCCCCGGCCCAAAATCCGAAACGCGGGGTGGTCTCGCGACCCCGCGCTTGTAAATGGTGGACGATGCTGGACTTGAACCAGCGACCCCCGGCATGTGAGACGCCCGGGGCGTTTTCACCGGGAGTGAGCGTGAGTGAGCGGACGTGATAATAAGAGAGACGCGACCGGGCGTTACACGCAACCCGGCGCCCGGCACAGTGAGTGCTAGTGACTCCGAGTGACATGGCGGATAGGCACTATTTAGGCACCGCCTCTTCTCGCGGCCATCACGCCCTCCCTTCGGGCGTCAGCCCCGCGAGGGTGTCGTGGGTCTCCCGAGCATGGCACCACAGCGTGAGCACGGCGGCGCGCCACGTCCTTGGTGAGCCGGGAGAATGCGGTCCGGTCGCCCGCGTTCTCGCGGAGCGTGGGTCTGCGGCGACCGGCGGCGCTCATGACGCCACCTCGGCCAGGTCCATCCGCTCAAGCTTTATCTG
>JBIOTN010000029.1:0-4322 GCA_044866005.1 Candidatus Rokuibacteriota bacterium
CGATGAAGAGGTAGGTGAGCCCGAACTCCGCCTGGAGGTCCTCCAGCAGGTTGATGATCTGGGCCTGGATCGAGACGTCGAGCGCCGAGACCGGCTCGTCGCAGACGACGAGCGCGGGCTCCATGGCGAGGGCGCGCGCGATGCCGACCCGCTGGCGCTGGCCGCCCGACAGCTCGTGCGGGTAGCGCCGGGCGTGCTGCGGGAGGAGCCCCACGTGGGAGAGGAGCTGGCGCACCCGCGCCGCGCGCGCCGCCGCGTCGGGGACGATCCGGTGGACCGCGAGCGGCTCGGCGACGATCTGGCCGACCGTCATGCGCGGGTTGAGCGAGGTGTAGGGGTCCTGGAAGATCACCTGCAGCCGGCGCCGCACCTGCCGCAGCTCGACCTGGTCGAGCGTGGTGAGGTCGCGCCCCTCGAAGACCACGGCGCCGCTCGTGGGGCGCTCGAGCTGAAGGATGGCGCGCCCCGTCGTCGTCTTCCCGCACCCCGACTCGCCGACCAGGCCGAGCGTCTCGCCGCGGCGGATCGTGAAGCTCACCCCGTCCACGGCGCGGATCAGTCCCCGGCGCCGGCCGAAGAGCCCGGCGCCGACGGGGAAGTGCTTGACGAGGTCCCGGACCTCCAGCAGCACCTCGCCGTTCCCGCTCCCGCTCACCGCGCCACCTCGGCCTCCAGCCGCTCGGCCTCCCAGCACGCGCTCACGTGGTGGTCCTCGCCGACGGCGCGGAGCGGCGGGACCTCGGCGAGACAGCGCTCGACCTGGAAGGCGCAGCGCGGCGCGAACGAGCAGCCCGCGGGGAGGCGCGTGAGGTCGGGCGGCTGGCCCTCGATGGGGCTGAGCCGGGCGCGCCGCGGCTCGTCGAGCCGCGGGACCGAGCGGAGGAGGCCCAGCGTGTAGGGGTGGCGCGGGCTCGCGTAGAGCTCGCGCGCCGTGCCCCGCTCCACGATCTTCCCGGCGTACATGACGTTCACCCGGTCGGCGTAGCGGGCGACCACGCCGAGGTTGTGCGTGATGATGAGGAGGGCGACGCCGAGCCGGCGCGAGAGCTGCTTCATGAGCTCGAGGATCTGGGCCTGGATGGTCACGTCGAGCGCCGTCGTGGGCTCGTCCGCCAGGACGAGCGAGGGGTTGCAGGCGAGCGCCATCGCGATCATCATGCGCTGGCGCATGCCGCCGCTGAACTGGTGGGGGTACTGAGAGAGGCGCCGCTCGGGGTCCGGGATGCCGACCAGGCCGAGCAGCTCGACGGCCCGCTGCCGCGCCCGGGCGGGGGGGAGGGCCAGGTGGATCTCGAGCCCCTCGGTGAGCTGCCGGCCGATGGAGAGGACGGGGTTGAGCGAGCTCATGGGCTCCTGGAAGACCATGGCGATCTCGCGCCCGCGCACCCGGCGCATCTCCTCCTCGGAGAGCGCGAGGAGGTCGCGGCCCTTGAAGAGGACCTGGCCCGAGACGATGCGGCCGGCCGGCGCGGCGACGAGCCGCATGATGGAGAGCGCGGTCACGCTCTTGCCGCACCCCGACTCGCCGACGAGCGCCACCGTCTCGCCCTCCTGGACGTCCCAGGAGACGTCGTCCACGGCGCGGACGACGCCCCCGCTCGTCGCGAACTGGGTGCTGAGGTTACGGACCTCCAGGAGGGTCGCCACGGTGAGGGTTACTCTACTGGAACGGCCGGGCCTTTTCCACCGCGGGGGCCCGCGTCCCGGCGGGTCCTGTCGCCGGCTTGCCCCGGCTGCGGGGCGCCGCCGGCGCCACCCGCCGCGCCGCGGACGCGGGGTCGCGGACGCCGCCACGGCCGGCTAGGACTTTCCCGTGCCGTTCCGGCTGCCCCGCGACGCGCGGCTCGTGCGCTTCCCGACCGCCGACGGCCTCGCCCTCGAGGGCCGCCTCCGCCCGGCCGCGCGCGAGCGGGCCGTCGTCCTCTGCCACCCGCATCCCCTCTACGGCGGCTCCATGCTCACGCCGGTCATCCTGACCGCCGAGCAGGCCTTCCAGGAGGCCGGCTACACGACGCTCGCCTTCAACTTCCGCGGGGTCGGCGGGAGCGAGGGGAGCCACGGCGAGGGGCGCGCCGAGACGGCCGACGTCGCGGGCGCGCTCGATCACCTGGCCGACACGCTCGGCGGCCCGCCGCCGACCCTCGCCATCGCCGGCTACTCCTTCGGCTGCGCCGTCGGCGGGCGGGTCGCGGCCGCCGACGCGCGCGTCACCTGGTTCCTCGGGATCGCGCCGCCGCTCGACCGCGACGACTTCGCGTTCCTTCGCGAGGTCCCCGGCCCGGTCGCCCTCATCGCCGGCCGCCACGACCCCTATTGCGACCCGGCCCGCCTGGAAGCGCTCGCCGCCTCCTTGCCCCGCCGCCCCTGGCTTCGCCTCCTCGACACCGACCACTTCTTCGCGGGCGCCCTCGACGCCCTCGCCGCCGGCTGCCGCGAGGCGATCGCCTGGGCCGAGCGAGGTGCCGGGGACTGAGCGGCCACGCCGACGGCCTGACACCGACCCGACAGCGGTGCTTCCGCCGGGAGGGCGGCCGCGCTCACTACTCCGACATGCGAAACCGCGCGAAGGGAATCGCAAAGCACGTCCGATTCCGATTCTCCCGGGCGACGACTCCGAACGGTAGCGGCTCGGGAAGCGGGGGCAGCCCGGGGTCCTCCAGCACCGTGGTCACACGAAACCCGAAGAACCGGACGCCGGCGAGGTCCACGAGGACCGTCCCGGAATCGCCGCTCGAGACGGACAGCAGCCGGCGGCGGAGCACCGGGGGGTCCGCGATCGTGTAGCGGAACAGGGTCGGCAGGTCGGGCGGTGGCTCGAACTCGACGAGCTCGGCCGTGACCGACCAGGGCGGTTCCTCGGTCGCGAACGCGTGGTTGTTGTACGACAAGTCCTCGCGTCCGAAGCAGAGCGTCAAGGGCGGGTTGAGCGCGATCTCCATCAGGTGGCTGGCCGACCCGATGGGCGCCTCGTGGTAGATCAGGGTCCACCGCTCGGCCACCTGGAACACCGTCCCGACGCTGGACGGGGAGCTCACGGTGATCCAGGTCCGCATCCGCGCGATCCCCTTGGTCGCAAACAGGGCATACGTGCTGCCTTCATCCAATGGATCGAACGAAAAGACCCCGAGGGGCTCGCCCGAGTCCGTGACGATCCCCTGTGGTAAGAATTCCCGATGGACGTGACCCATCTGGCCGTAGAAGGCCACGCGGACTTGCGCGGCGGCGACCGCGTTCGGTTCCCGCCCCAGCTCGCCGCGGAAGACCAGCAGCCAGGGCGAAGGCGGCATATCCGCGGGGAGCGCCGGGAGGTCGAACGGTTGACTCGGTTCGTCCGGGTTCAGGGCGAGGGGCCAGCTTCCGAGCAGCCTCCGCGTGCCGGTCGGGGTGTCGTAGTAGAGCTCGAAGGCGCCGACCATCGGTTCCCCGGGCGTCAGGTTCGTGAAGGTGACGGTCGCCGCGGGCCCTGAGCTCCCGCGATGGACGTCGAGCTGGGCGGTGAGGCGGCCCCGGAAGAAATAGTCGAGCAGGGCTGCCGAGTAGCCGACCGCGCGGGGGACGAGCTTTCCCGCGTAGTCCTGGAAGACCTTGTCGTCCAGCCCGACTTTCCGGTCCCGGAGCGCGGCCGGCAATGAGTTGTAGAGGGCGCTCGGGACCGCGAGGTGGTCGACGCGCTCGCCGTCCCGCACCTTGCGGAAGTAGCGTCGGAGGTGGCCGGTTCGAGGCGCGTTCTCCAGCGGTCCGAGATCGACGCTGGTCGGCGCGGGAAACGGGAAATCCTCCAGGACTTTGGCATCGTTGAGCGAATTCCGGCTGTCGCTGAGGAAGTTGCCGCTCGTGTATTCCGCGATCCCGATGTTGGTCTCCGTCAGGATGCCGGCGCTCCGGCTGGCTCCGTAGCGGCCGGTGTCGATCAGACCTGCGACGGGCACCGGCGCCCCCAGGTCGCTCAGACCGGTGAAGATCGCAGGCCCCGGACGCACCGGCTCGGCATTGAGCGCGGCCCGGAACACCTCGCTGTTGACGTTGGCCTCCGCCCATCTCTCGTAGCCGTCCGGCGTCCCGATGATTCGTCCGAGCACTTCCAGGTAGAGATGCGGATCGTTCCGCGCGTGGGCGGGGACGGAGGCGTCCTGGACGAGGTGCATGAGCTGACCGAGCGCTCGGAACGTCTTCGCGAACGCCGCTTCGCGGTCGGCCGCCGCGGAGGACGTGAGCGCCGTAATGAAAAGCTGTCGGGCCTTCGGCCAGGACCAGGTCCCGCCGTTCAGGCCGAGCAGGCCGTCCTGGTCCGGGTTCTGCTGCCAAAGCACCGAGGACTGCCC
>JBIOTN010000030.1:0-2036 GCA_044866005.1 Candidatus Rokuibacteriota bacterium
CGGACGGAGGCCTCTGCCCGATCCCGACCTGGAAGCCGCCCAGGTCAGCGCGTCTTTGACGTGTCGAACCGGGACCACCCGGACGCCCTCGACGGGCTCGGTCGCCTGCGGCGCGAACACCGTCGCGATGCCCGCCACTCGAGCCGCCGACAGGCGCTGCGCCATCGCGGCTCCCGGCCGCACGAGCCCCGTGAGCGACACCTCCCCGACGAACGCCGAGGCGGTCGGCGGCGGCACCCCGGACGCCGCCGAGACGAGCGCGGCGGCCAGCGCGAGATCGCAGGCCGGGTCGTCCACCCTGGCGCCTCCCGCCGAGGCGCCGAACAGGTCCGCGCGACCCAGGCCCGCCCCCGCGCGATCGAGCACGGCGGCGACCAGCTGGAACCTCCGGGGATCCAGTCCGCTCACGTGCCGGCGGGCTGGCCCCTCGGTGGGGGCCACGAGCGCCTGGACCTCGACCGCGAGCGCCCTCCTGCCGGCCCGCGGGAGCGCGACCGCGGCTCCCGGCTCCCCCTGACCGGAGACGAGGAGCTCGGTCGGGTCGATCTCGCGGAGGCCGCCCGCGGTCATCTCCATCCAGGCGATCTCCCCCTCCGGGCCGTAGCGGTTCTTGCCGGCCGTCAGCAGCCGCAGGCCCGATCGGGGGTCGCCGTCGAACGTCAGCACGACGTCCACCGCGTGCTCGAGCGTCCGGGGGCCGGCCACGTCGCCGTCCTTGGTCACGTGGCCGGTGAGCAGCACGGCGACGCCCTCGGACTTCGCCAGCCCCACCAGGGCGTCCGTGCACGAACGCACCTGCGCGGGGCCGCCGGGCACCTGCCCGCCCGCCGGATCCCGCAAGGTCTGCACCGAGTCGACCGCGAGCAGGAACGGTCGCGAGGCCGCCGCGGCGTCGAGGACGCCGGGAAGCTCTCGGCCGGACGTGAACGACAGGGCGGCGCCGTCGACGCCCAGCCGGCGAGCCCGGGCGGCGACCTGGCGGCGCGACTCCTCGCCGGAGGCGAGGAGGCAGGAGAGCCCGGCGACCGACAGGTTCGCCAGCAGCTGGAGGAGCAGGGTGGACTTGCCGATGCCGGGCTCGCCCGCGAGCAAGGTCACGCTGGCCGGGACCAGGCCTCCGCCCAGGACCCTGTCGATCCCCGGGAACCCGGTCGAGACGCGTCGCTCGTCGTCGGCCTCGTGGGCGAGCGTGCGGACGTCGACCTCGCCCCGCGCCGAGCCGCCCCCCGAACGCTCCTCGATCGTCCCCCACGCCCCGCAGCCGGGGCATCGCCCGGCCCACTGCGCGAGCTGCTGCCCGCAATCGCGACACGCGAGGAATGTCCTCGACCGTCCCATGGCGGCGGACCCTACCGTGCGGTACCGACACCCCTGCTCGGTGTCGGTGGCGTGCGGTACCGTGCGCCGTCATGGCGGTGACGCTCGAGGGACTCGGCGAGCTTCACGTCGACGGCGCGAACGACGGTCGACGGGTCGCGCCGCCCCTCGTCCTGGTGGAGTGGCACGACGCGTGGTTCGACTTCGACCTGCCCGCGGTCGAGGAGCGCCGCGCCGACTACCTGGTCAGGACCGTGGGGTTCCTCGTCGCCGAGGATCCTCGGTTCCTGTCCCTCGCCCAGGAGATCCTTCCCGAGGGCGAAGGCTTCCGCGCGGTCACGCACATCCCCGTCGCGATCGTGGAGCGCGTGCAGCGGCTGGCCCCGCGGGGGCCGTGAGCCGCGTATACTCGGCGAGCACGCCGGTCCGTTCGAACGCGGAAGGAGGGATGAGTCCATGGCAGCTACCTTCGTCGCCGTGACGCCGCATCCCTCCGGGAGCGTGCGCTAGCCGGGTCGCCGCGGACCCCGCAACGCCCAGCCGCCCCGCAGGGGCGGCTTTCTCTTTGCCCGAGATCGACCGGAAGGAGGTACCCGATGGCTGCGAGCGAGCTCCACCGCCCAGGTCCCGAGACCAGCGACCGAAAGGAACCCCGAGTTGGAATCCATCGAGAACGAGCCGTACGACCCGTTCGCCCATTTCCTCGACGAGGGCCTGAT